>DBRW01000039.1 GCA_002306075.1 Synergistaceae bacterium UBA1358 | reverse complement strand
AAACCATCTTTTGCCTTGCCGATGATAATGCATTCTATATCAGGGACCATGTCGGCCCGAAAAAGTCCGAGCGTACCGAATTTAGCCTGGGGGACGCAGTTTTTGAGCGGATAATTTTCCGTCAGCGCATATCCCATGCTCATGACGACCCCTCCCTCGATCTGTCCCTCGACGTTTTTGGGGTTTATCGCCCTGCCGACGTCGTGGGCCGCTGTTATCTTTTTTATCCTGCCGTCGTCATCCAGGATGACGAGATGGGCCGCGTATCCGTATGATATGTGGCTCACGGGATGGGGTTTGTCCGACCCCATTTTATCCGTGACGCTTTCGAACTCCGCGTAGTATTCGCGTCCTTCCAGATCGTGAAATGGAACCGTCTCCATATCTTTTTTCAGCTGTTCGGCGGCTTTTCTGACAGCTTCTCCTGTGATGACAGTCTGCCTTGATGCGGTCGTATTGCCCGAATCAGGGGTGAGGAACGTATCCGCGGGATCGTGTACGACAAGTTCAGGAAAGAGCCCTGTAACGTCACATACCATCTGCGTGACTACGGTACCCAGCCCCTGACCGATGCATGAAGCGCTGGTGGCTATGTGGACCTTGCCGTCCCTTATCCTGAGCCTGCATCTTCCGAAATCGGGGACGCCGACTCCCAGGCCCGCGTTTTTCATCGCGCACGATATGCCGGCTTTAGGGTTTTTATCGTATTCATCTTTGATCGCGAGCAGCACCTCTTCAAGCGCCGTAGTATCGTCCGCTATCTGGCCATTGGGAAGTTCTTCCCCCGGTCTGATCGCATTTTTGAACCGGAACTCCCACGGCGAAAGACCGACTTTCTCTGCGAGAAGGTTAATGTTGCACTCCGCAGCAAAGCAGCTCTGGGTGACTCCGAACCCTCTGAACGCGCCCGCAGGCGGATTGTTGGTGTAGACTGCCGTTCCCTTGATGTCGATGTTGTGGTAGTTATACGGGCCCGCCGCGTGCGTGCAGGCCCTCTGAAGGACCGGGCCGCCCAGTGAGGCGTAAGCGCCGGTGTCGGAGACGATGACCGCCTTCATCGCAGTGAGCCTGCCTTCCCCGTCACAGGCAGTTGTCATCTCGATCTCCATCGCATGCCTTTTGGGGTGTACCTTGATGCTGTCCGCCCTGCTGAGCGATACCTTTACGGGACGGCCGGTAAGGTATGCAAGCAGCGCTGCGTGATGCTGTACGCTCATGTCCTCCTTGCCTCCGAACCCTCCGCCTATCATCACGGCAGTCACCCGTACCTTTTCATGCGGCAGCCCAAGGGCTTCGGAACACTCCTTCATCGTCTGGTAAACTCCCTGATCCGCGGAATATATCCTGACTGTCCCGTCATCCTCCATCAGCGCCACGGCGGTCTCCGGCTCCAGGAACGCATGTTCGGTAAAGGGAAGAGAATAGCGGTTTGTCACGACATGTGCTGAATTTTTTATGGCTTCGTCGGCATTGCCCCTTTTGAGCTCCACGACCGACAGGATATTCCCGCCCTCATGTATGAGGGGGGCTCCCTCTGCAAGAGCCTCGACCGGCGATGTCACGGGCTTGAGGACTTCATAATCGACCTTTATAAGTTTTTTAGCCTCTTCAAGTATTTCCGGCGTCTCGGCAGCCACAAGCGCTATCGCGTCACCGACGTACCTTGTGCTGCCCCCTTCAGGGATCATCACATCCCAGTCCTTTACGAGATGTCCGATCTTCTTTTTCCCGGGGATATCCTTCGCGGTAAAGACGCCGACTACGCCTTCCAGCTTCATAGCTTCCGACGTGTCGATAGATCTTACGATCGCCCTCGGATATTCAGCCCTGAGCGCTGAACCGTATATCATCCCGTCTATTTTGATATCCGCAGCATACTGGGCCGTTCCCAGGACTTTTGCAGCGGCATCCGTGCGCGGGACATTCTCACCCACTCTTCCTGTGTAATGATCTTTCGGCACAGGGAGGTCCTCCCTGAACATCTTTGCCGCAAGAAGGACGGCGTCCTCGATCTTTTTGTAACCGGTACAGCGGCATATGTTGTTTTTTATTGCGTTCTTTACGTCCTTTCGGGTCGGATCCTTCTCCCTGTCAAGCAGTGCCTTCGCGCTGATCACCGTTCCGGGGGTGCAAAATCCGCACTGGACCGCGCCAGACACAGAGAATGAATATGAGTAGACATCCTTTTCACTTGCGCTCAGTCCTTCCACTGTGACGATGCTTTTACCCTCGAGGTTTTTCAGCTCCTGGACACAGGACTTGCAGGGCTTTCCGTCGATGAGGACCATGCATGTCCCGCAAGCCCCCTCCTTGCACCCGTTCTTTACGGATGTCAGAGAGAGATCTTCCCTCAGGAAATCTATAAGCTTTCTGTTTGTTTCAGATATTTGGATATTTCCGTTGACGATCAGCTTGTACATAGGCAAACCTCCTCAGGCCGGGACCCGATCCAGGGCCGCTTTGATCATCTCAGCTATCTGAGGCGGCATTTCAGAGTCGGCCTGATCTGGTCGAGAAGTGAACACTCTGCCGTCGATCCTGACCTTGAATCTGCCGTTCCCCAGATCAGTGAAGCCGCTGTTGTCGCTGTTCTCAAAATCTTCCCCGCTTGAGAAGTAAGTCAGTTTGTCCTTGTAGGGCGACCCCGTCCACGGACAGAATGCGGTGCAGTTGCCGCACTCGTTGCAGAGGTCCTCGATGTGTATGATCTGAGGTGACGGACACCCTTCGACATGAACGGATATATTGGCCCTGTTCGGGCAGACATCGACACAATTCTCACATAGGGTCCCGCATCCGAGGCAGCGTTCCGATTCCTTTTCAGGCGACTCGCAAAAGAAGAGCCGGCCCTTTTTGATCCTAAGTGCCTCAGGGTCGCCCTCTCTCTTTTCAAGACCTTGATCTGTGCGCAGACCTTCTTTCAACGCGATATCATCGGCTACGCGCCTTGCATCGGCTATAGCCTCCACCACCGTTCCGGGACCCTTTCTTGCATCGCCCGCGACATAGACGCCGCTTATGTTCGTCTCATAGCTCCTGCTGTCCGTCACAGCCAGCCCCCTGCGGTCCATAGTTATATCGCTGCCGGCAAAAAAGTCCGGGTCTACTCTTTCTCCAACTGCCTCAATGATCGTATCTGCCGGGATGCTTACGGTCTCCGCTGTCGGTACCGGTGACCTGCGTCCCGATGCGTCGGGTGCGCCAAGGGTCATCACGGAACAGAGCAATGTTTTGTCTCTGTGTGATATCGGCTGCAGCAGTTCCCTGAAGATCACTCCGTCTTCGATAGCCAGCCTGAGTTCCTCTTCTTCCGCAGGCATGAACGAGGCTGTCCTGCGGTATACGATGCTCACCGTCCTGACTCCTTTGATCCTCCTGGCTGCGCGTGCAGCGTCCATCGCAGTATTGCCTCCGCCTATGACTGCCACGCTCTGCCCCAGATCGATATTCTTCTCGCCCTTTTTGTAAGAGGCAAGAAAATCAAGCGCGTTTATTTTATTTTCGCTCTCTATGCCAAGCTCGCCGTGCTTAGGTGCCCCTGTGGCCATCACGATATATTTGTAGCCCTTTTCCCGGAGCTCATCCACAGAGGAGACAGCTGTTCCGAGCACAAACTCCACTCCCGTTTTTTTTATGATCTCGATATCCCGCTCGATCGCATCCGTCCCTATCCTGAAGTCGGGGATCGCCTGCCGCACGACCCCGCCCGGTTCCTTTTCCCTTTCAAATATTGTGGCGCAGATCCCGTATCTTTGCAGGAAATATGCGACGGCAAGGCCTGCCGGTCCGCCGCCTATTACAGCGGCTTTTGATCCCGTCATCTTCTCAGCAGGACCTATCTTCCCGATGACGGCCTTAAATCCCTCCCGGGCGGCCATGAGCTTCACGTCCCTTATCATGATCGGGTCTTCATAATGGTTCCTCGTGCATGCTGTCATGCACCTGTGGGTGCAGATCGTTCCCGTGATGAATGGGAGCGGGTTTTTATCCAGTATCACTTCCAGCGCTTCGCCGTACTTTTTCTCTCCGGCGAGGGAGAGGTACTCCTGCACGTCCTGATGTATCGGACAGCCATCCGAGCACGGGGCTGTGAAGCAGTCGGTGAGGGGCAGTTTATCTTCTTTGGCAAAAGTATCCCGGTGCTTGATCGGCTTGCGGTACCATTTGTCCGTCTCGGATCTGCTCACCAGGCTGTCCAGCATCTCCAGGTCAACACCCTCGGATCCGCTGTACCCCATCCCGGCAAATGTCTCTGCTATCTGCCTGAACCTGTTGTATCCCCCGGGCTTCAGGAGTGCAGTTGCCATCGTGACAGGCCGGATGCCCGCGTTGAAAAGATCCTTGATGTTGGTCAGGTCTGCTCCGCCGGACCAGGAGATACGCAGCGTGCCACCAAACTCTTTTGAAAGGAGGGCCGCCGTCTTTGCCGTCAGCGGAAAAAGTGATCTGCCGGACATGTACATCTCATCGCCTGACATGATGTCGCCCGGGTTGTCTACCGGCAGGGTATTTGTCAGCTTGACTCCGAACGAAAAGCCGGCGGTCTCAGCCACAGCCAGAAGACGTTTTATCATTGGCACGGCGTCTTTGAACTGCAGGTCCTCCCTGAAATGGAGGTCTCCGAATGAAACATATCCGAACCCCAATGCGTCCATCGTCTCTCTGGCAAGTCTGTATCCTAGAATGGTCGGATTCATTTTGACAAAGGTGTTCAGCCCTTTTTCTATTATCAGGTATGTCGCGATACGCTCTATCTCCTCCGGCGGACATCCGTGCAGCGTCGAAAGCGTGATCGAGCCGCAGATCTTCGGAGAAATTCCGTCAACATAGTCCGCATCAATATTTTCGAATTTTGCGATGTTTGCATGGGCCCATCTTCTGCACTCGTCCCATACGGAGGTCCCCGAAGCGTCTTTAAGTCCTTCGATAAACCTGTCGATCTTTTCAGACTTTATCCCCTTAAGGTCATAGCCTACGCTCATGTTGAACATGTAGCCATCCGGGTCACCAAGTCCGTATTCCTTTGATATCAGTTTGATCGCAAACCAGGCCTTCACATACTCTTCAAAGGCTTCCTGGACCCTGAGTTCTGTCGACCATTCGACGTTGTAGCACTCATCCCTGGCGTCTATGCAGGGTTTCGACACGGGCAGATCCTCTCCGTCAAGGGTCTGGACGGTCTTAAGTTCAAAAAATCTTGCACCCGCCGCGTAGGCAGATATTATGTTCTGGGCAAGCTGTGTGTGAGGACCGGCAGCAGGTCCGAACGGGGTCTCAAGTTTTTCTCCAAGAAAAGGAAATACTCCGCCCTCATGCCTGTATATGGAACTGACGCCGAAGATGCGCCCGCTGCGTTCTTTTTCAGAGAGTATCCACTCCATCAGTTTTCCAAAGGAAATAGGTCTCATTCGATCGCTCATTTCATGCCCCCCTTGTCTGTCTCTAAATCAACACTATCTTAATATTATATATGGAGTAACACCTATAACAATGGTGAGGTTGCGGTTTCAATACTTTGCTTAGCAATAGCTGAGCCGTCGTGAAATACGTGCGGAGACTGCATCCGCCGGGAGAATTTGCAGCCTTTGGCTGCGGAGAATTCGCGAACTGAGAACAATGTTGGCTGGAGAAATTGCCGGAAGACTCATCCGGCGGGGAATAAAAATCTTTTATATCATCTTCCCCGAGTGCTCCAATCGGAGACCAAGAGTGTCTCTAGATCCTTGCTATGACTCTATTTCCAGCCCTTTAACAAAAGTCGCTCGTATCCCGTTAAGAAGCGTCCGGGAAAGACGAAGATTTAGCCCCAGACCGAGAATGACGGTGCTTTTAAACCTCCGCGACTCTTAGCGGCAATTCTCCGCGATGCGAAGCGGGCAAATTCTCCGCAGCGTAGACGCTGCAAATTCTTCAGCGGCTGAAGGACGCGAATTCTCCGCGGCATGAACCACGCCGCAATTCCCCCGCTCCTGCCCTTTGGCCCCTACCGCTGCTCAGCCATTGCTCAGCCATGCTCAGCCATTGCTCAGCTGTAATTTTAAGACGGTTGACTAAGTATACGGCTGTGTTATATTGAACCTGATGATCAGCGGGAGAGATCGGCCCATCGGGCAGCTTATACGACCACATCGGAGGGATTCGACATGGATTTTGAAGCTATAAAAAAGGCAGCACAGAGCTATGAAAAAGAGATGACAAAATTTCTTCGCGACCTCATTGCCATACCTGGTGAAAGCTGCGGGGAAGAGTGCGTAATAAAGCGCATCGAAAAAGAGATGAATGAACTCGGTTTTGATGAGGTAAAGATCGACGGCATGGGCAACATCCTTGGCTATATGGGCTCGGGAGAGACTCTTGTCGCCTTCGACGCGCACATAGATACAGTAGGGCTGGGGGAAATCTCAAACTGGAAATTCGACCCATACAAGGGATACGAGAACGAGACCGAGATCGGAGGAAGGGGCGCTTCGGATCAGCTCGGCGGCATCGTATCCTCTGTCTACGGGGCTAAGATCATGAAAGACCTCGGACTGCTCTCCGACAAATACAGGGTACTGGTCACAGGAACCGTTCAGGAAGAGGACTGCGACGGCCTCTGCTGGCAGTACATCGTCAATGTCGACGGGATCAGGCCCGAATTCGTAGTAATAACGGAACCTACTGACGGGAACATCTACCGCGGACAGCGCGGAAGGATGGAGATAAGGGTGGAGGTCAAGGGCATCTCATGTCACGGATCCGCTCCGGAGAGGGGAGACAACGCGATCTACAAGATGGCCGACATCATACAGGAAGTCCGGGCGCTCAACGACAGGCTCCATCATGACCCGTTCCTCGGCAAAGGGACCCTTGCCGTCTCGGAGATATTCTACAACTCGCCTTCCAGATGCGCTGTCGCTGACATGGCCGCGATATCTATCGACCGCAGGCTGACCGACGGCGAGACATGGGAGATGGCCCTCGAAGAAATACGCTCTCTGCCCTCTGTTAAGAAGTACAATGCCGAAGTTTCGATGTACAAGTATGACAGGCCGAGCTGGACAGACCTTACCTACCCGACCGAATGCTATTTCCCGACATGGGTCATCCCTGAGGACCACCCGGCCACGGTGGCGATGATCGAATCGTACAGGGGGATGTTCGGTGAGCCGGTGGTGGATAAATGGACTTTTTCTACTAACGGAGTCTCGGTGATGGGAAGGTTCGGGATCCCGTGCATAGGATTCGGACCGGGCAAGGAGGCACAGGCCCACGCTCCCAACGAGATCACCTGGAAGGCCGACCTTGTGAAGTGCGCAGCGGTCTATGCGGCACTGCCGACACTTTACTGCGAAAACAAAAAGTAACCCAACGAGAAGACTATGGAGGAATCTATGATATGAGAATGGACCCCTTTATCGAAAAACTTAACGGCCTGGATCTCTCAGATATGTTCGAAAACGATTTCTTCCTCACATGGGAGAAGAAAAAGGACGAACTTGACGCCGTCTTTGCCGTGGCAGACGCTCTCAGATGCCTCAGGGAGAACAACATTTCACCCAGGATATTCGACAGCGGGCTCGGCATATCGCTCTTCCGCGACAACTCGACAAGGACCCGCTTCAGCTTCGCCTCCGCATGCAACATGCTTGGGCTGGAGGTCCAGGACCTTGACGAGGGAAAGTCACAGATCGCCCACGGGGAGACGATCCGTGAGACTTCCAATATGATCTCCTTTATGGCCGATGTCATCGGGATAAGGGACGACATGTACATAGGCAAGGGCAACGCCTACATGCATCGGGTAGTGGATGCGGTCAAAGAGGGATACATGGACGGCATACTCGAACAGAGGCCTACCTTGGTGAACCTGCAGTGCGACATCGACCATCCGACACAGTCGATGGCGGATCTCCTCCACATGATCCACGAATCCGGTGGGGTCGAAAATCTCCGCGGCAAAAAGATCGCTATGACATGGGCCTATTCGCCTTCGTACGGCAAACCGCTCTCGGTGCCTCAGGGCATCGTCGGGCTGATGACGAGGATGGGTATGGATGTGACCCTTGCACACCCCGAAGGCTACGAGATCATGGCCGAAGTCGAAGAGATCGCAAAAGAAAACGCAAAGGCCTCGGGCGGAAAATTCACAAAGACAAACAGCATGAAAGAGGCATTTGAGGGGGCGGATTTCGTATATCCGAAAAGCTGGGCTCCGTTCAAAGCGATGGAAAAGAGGACCGAACTCTACGGTGCAGGCGATTTCGAGGGCATCAACAAACTTGAGAAGGAACTTCTCGCCCAGAACGCTCTCCACAAGGATTGGGAGTGCACCGAGGAGATGATGAATCTTACGAAGGGAGGCAAGGCACTCTACCTCCACTGCCTGCCCGCTGACATTACGGGAGTGAGCTGCAAAGCCGGAGAGGTCGCAGCATCGGTATTCGACAGATACCGCGTGCCCCTTTTCAAACAGGCAAGCTTCAAGCCATACATAATCGCCTCAATGATATTCCTGAGCAAGGTGAAGGACCCTCAGGAAACCCTCGCAATGCTCGAAAAGAGGGGCAGCAGACGCCGGGAGCTTTAGCCGGTCAAACAGAGACAGACGGATCAGAATAAGATCAGACGGCCGGAAGTCATCCGGCCGTCTGATCTTATCTTATGGACTGATCTGAATTCCCGTTTACTAGAACGTTGAGTAATCCGCGTCTTTCGGGTCTCCGATGAACATAAGCCCCGGAGCGTGGGTTATCGCAAAAGGCGGTTTGCTCTTCATTACGACAGCCTGAGGAGTCACTCCGCACGCCCAGAAGACAGGGACTTCGCCATCTCTGATCTCAACAGGATCCCCGAAGTCGGGCTTGTTCACGTCCTTGATCCCAATAACTGCAGGGTCGCCTATGTGTACCGGCGCTCCGTGAACTGCCGGGAAACGCCCGGTGCAGAGGGCGGCCTTTACGACCTGAGAATGTTTGACGGGCCTCATGCTTACGACCATCGGTCCGCTCAGGCGGCCTGCCGGATTGCACTGTATGTTGGTGATATACATCGGAACGTTGCACCCGCTGTCTATGTGCCTGATCGGGATGCCGGCCTCGATGAGGGCGCCCTCGAATGAGAACGAACATCCCAGGAGGAACGCTACAAGATCATCCCTCCAGTACTTCAGCACATCCGTCGGTTCATCCTTGAGGACGCCGTTTTCCCATACGCGATATCCGGGGATGTCTGTCCTGACATCGGATCCGGGCGCTATAAGCTTTGCCTCGCCATCCCCGGGCTCCGTGATGTCCAGTATGGGGCATGGCTTGGGGTTGCGCTGTGCGAAAACGAGAAAATCATAAGCCCAGTCCTTCGGAAGGACTATCATGTTGGCCTGTACGTGAGTAAGGCACAGACCCGATGTCGGATGTGTCCACTCTCCTTTTCTGATGAGTTCCCTCATCTCCTTCGGCGACGTATGGCGGAACGGTGTAACGTCAAACGGCAGTGTCATCCCAGAACGACCTCCTTAAGATCAGTAACTTTTACACCTGCGGCTTCGAGTTCTCTGCGTACTGTCTTAGCCATCTCGACTGCTTCTGGCGTGTCTCCGTGCATGCATATCGACTGCGGGCGGAAATTTATCACCGTACCGTCAACGGCCTCGACTTTGCCTTCTGTCACCATGCGCACGACGCGTTTCGCAGCTTCGTCGATATCGTGGATGATCGCACCGGGCTGTGAACGGGGCACCAGAGATCCGTCGGGCATGTATCCCCTGTCCGCGAATGCCTCTGCGGCAAAAGGTATTCCGATCTCCTTTGCCGCCTTCTCGAATTCGGAGTTCGCAAGGCCCATCAGTATTACGTTTTCACCGGAATCCTTTACCGCACGGGCTATCGCCTTCGCAAGTTCGGGATCCTTCGCGGCCTGGTTGTACATCGCTCCGTGAGGCTTGACATGCTGCAGGGTAAGTCCGTTCGCGCGGCAGAAGGCGCTCAGGGCACCGATCTGATAGAGGCAGTCCGCATATTCCTCTTCGGGGGTACACTTCATATTCCTGCGTCCGAAACCGACCAGGTCGGGATATCCGGGATGCGCACCGACAGCGACGCCCTTTGCGGCGCAGTTTTTGATCGTTTTGTTCATTACGAGCGGGTCACCGGCATGAAAGCCGCACGCAACGTTTGCGGACGTTACCGCATCCATTACAGCAGCGTCATCTCCCATGCGGTATGCCCCAAAGCTCTCCCCGATGTCACTGTTAAGGTCTATCTTGTACATTTTGATCACTCCTTGTTACGATATTTCTTCACAGGTTATGTCGTAGCTCTTTCCTTCGACCGTCAGCCTGAAATGCGTCGAAAGGGGGGCAGCGGCAGCCGCCGCGGCCTTGACTTCGGGACGCGAAACGTACGAGGCGTAAAGCTCCTTCACCCTCCGGACCGCATCTTTGATCCTCTTCTGCTCGTCCGCTCCCTCTTGTACCACTGCCTTACGGAATCGGACCTTGTTTCCGGGCATCTTCTGGACAAGGGCTTCAATGGAAAGCGGCGAAAGCACCCCTATCTTTGTGTAGCCTCCCGTCGTCTGGCGGTCAGCGAGCATTATTATCGGCATCCCATGGCCGGGTATCTGTACCGCTCCAAGCGGAATCGCGTCAGAAACTATGTCCGCGCCCTTTTCCGTATGCCCTATCTTCGGTCCTTCCAGGCGGCAGCCCATCCTGTCCGATTCTGCGGTGATCGTGTATTCAGACTCAAAAAGCAGTTTTTTGCCCTCTTCGGTAAAAGCATCCTCCTGGAGACCTGTCATCAACGCGAGAGGCGCTTCCGGATCCTGTGTCAGACGGAGTTCTTCTGGGATATTGAATCCGCCGGTCCTCTTCCACAGAGGTGACGGTTCTCCGACCTTTACAACGTCTCCGTTCTTGAGGGCACGCCCCTCAAATCCGCCTATCTTCGCCCTCGTATACGTAGAACGGCTCCCCATCACGGGGACGACATCTATCCCTCCGGCAAAACAAAGGTTCCCGCGGCATCCCTTTCCCCTGGGACCTTTGAAGGTTATCACGTCTCCGTCGTTCAGCAGAACGACGTTCCAGGATCCCACTTCTTTCCCGTTCACGCTGAATCCCAGCTCCGCCCCCGCAAAGACTGCCGCTCCGCCGCCTTTGATTTCAATTTCCGGCCCCATGAGCGTGACCTCGAGAGCCGCGGCATTTTCCGGGTTTCCTACCATCGTATTGCCAAGTCTCAGCGCGGGAAGATCCATCGCCCCCGCGACCGGGACCCCGCTCGACTGGTATCCCCAGCGTCCCAGGTCCTGTACGGAGGTTAGCATTCCTGCTTTTTTGACTATAAGTTCCATGGTTATTTCGCCTCCGTTATGAGGGGCTTGTAGGTCCCCGCAGCCACTTCGGCCTCGATTTTTTTATATTCCTCTTCCGAAACCGGAACGAAGCGCACTTCATAACCGGCCTCTATCAAAGTCGGGCGCGAGGCTTCGGGAGTGAATAGCCGGAGCGGCGTACGGCCGATCAGCTGCCATCCTCCCGGGCTGTCTATCGGGTATATCCCGGTCTGTTTCCCGGCGATCCCTACGCTTCCTCCCTTGATCACCGTGCGGGGGTTCGTAAGCCTGGGCGTGGCAATGCTCTCGTCCATGCCGCCAAGATAGGCGAAGCCGGGCATGAAGCCTATCATGTAACAATGGCATGCCCTGGAGCTGTGTCTTTTTATTACCTCTTCTTCCGATATCCCCGCATGTTCCGCGACATTGGCTATGTCAGGTCCGTATTCTCCGCCGTAGCAGACCGGAATCGATATCTCCGTCATCGCTGCCGCGGCATCGCTCTTTACCGATATCGGAGCTTTCCGTGCGACTCTGACGACATCATCCGCACTGACCACGGTGGGGTCAAAATAGACGGCAAGTGATCTGTATGTCGGCAGACACTCTATTATCGGGATCTCACTCTGTCCCGTCATATATCTCTTCAATTCCATGACCGCGTCATTCGCGCCCCTGTCGATCTCATCGGCAAATTCCGCTACGACGCAGGATTCACCGGCGGTCAGGTATCTAGGTTCCTCTATATATACAGACACTTAAACCACCCCTTGTTTTCAAATCAGATGGGAGAAAAAGCTCTCCCATCTGATTGTACATCTTCTTTATGAAAAAAGTTTTGCTATTCCGGCCAAAGATTTGAAGCCCATCCATGCGGTGAACAGGACCATTATCCAGCCCAGCGCAGCCAGAACTTTCGGATGGTGATAATCCGGTCCCACGATCTTCTTGTTGAAGGCTGCAAGCAGTGTGACTCCAAGTGATACAGGAAGGATCAGTCCGTTCAGTGAACCTGCGACTATCAGAAGTGCGACAGGATTGCCCATCGTTGCGAAAATACCCGAAGAGACGCAGATAAACCCTATGATCCAGTAGCGCGAATACTGTTCGACTTTGGAGAAAAGGGTCCTGAGGAAGGATATCGAAGTGTAAGACGCACCTACTACGGATGTGATCGCCGCGCACCAGAGTATCACGCCGAAGATACGGTAGCCTATCTGCCCCGCCCCGATAAGGAACGCCGATGCCGGGGGATTCTTGGGATCAAGCGTCGCTCCGGTCGCTATAACGCCCAGGATCGCGAGGAAGAGGAGGTATCTCATGATACCGGTGATCGAGATCGCCTTGACCGATCCGGACGAGATGTGTTTGATATTGTCCATACCCGTTATCCCCGCATCGATAATGCGGTGTGCCCCTGCAAACGTGATGTATCCGCCGACTGTTCCTCCGACGAGCGTAAGGATCGTCATCCAGTCGATGGTCGACGGAAGTACCGTCTCCTTAAGAGCCAATGCCACAGGGGGCTGTGTCTTGAAGACCATGAAGAGGACCATTGCGATCATTACCACTCCAAGGACCTTTGCGAAGTTGTCCATGGCCTTGCCCATCTCCTTGTTGAGGAAAAGGGCTATAGCCACGATGGCGCTTGCGATCGCACCGGGGACCAGAGGCACGCCAAGCATTACGTTCAGTCCCATGGCTGCGCCTCCTACGTTGCCTATGTTAAAGACAAGTCCGCCCAGTGCGACAAGGAAAGCAAGGAAATATCCCAGCCCCGGGAATACCTCATTCGCTACGTCCTGTGCGCGCTTGCCCGAAACTCCGAGGATGCGCCAGATATTCATCTGCACGATTATGTCGATGAGGATAGAGACCAAAATTGCAAATGCGAACGCCGCTTTCAGCTTGTCTGTAAACACCGCTGTCTGCGTAAGGAACCCCGGCCCTATCGCCGAAGTCGCCATCAAAAATGCCGCACCGATAAGGACACTTGCCGCTGAACCAGAATCTTTCTTTTTTTCTTCCATAATAATCAAGCACCTCCAAATAAATTTTTACCCTGCCTATATACATGCAAAAAAGTTGCTAAAATATCGCCTTTATCGTGTTATCACAGCAACACAATCAATATCGATCCAGATCGTCACAAATAACTTTGTTATTAAGAAATACGGGCAGGTATTTGAAGAAAAGTTAAATGACTTTCATTGATGAAAATTGCGAGCTGAAGTTGAAACTAAGCCATAACGTGCGCTTTCCGCACACGCCATGCAATATTACACACATTACAGATTATTTGGAATATTCACCTTTTTGCAGGCAGACTCATCTTTGCCCTGTGGTAGTTGATGGTCCTCGTCGGTATGGCAAGTATTTCACCGATCTCCCTGTCGTTTTTTCCGGACATGTTAAGCTCCAGTATGGCGGATCGAAGCTCTTTTACGCTGAGATCCGGCCTTGATGATGCCCCTCTGGAAAAAAAAGTTTTCATCCTTATCGTTCTGCCCAAATGGCGGCACCAGGTGTCGTCCACGGCGCGGTGGACCGTTGAAACGCTGAGCGACAGCCTCTTTGCAGCAGTCTCGTATGTCAGGGGGGAGACGGCATCCGTTTCGCCCCTGAGAAACCCGGACTGTACTTCCGCGATCACAAAAGATATCTTCAGCAGCGTTCTGTATCTCATCCCAAGCCTTGTAAGTGCGGTCCTGGCTCTCGACCAGAATGGCCTCATCCATTTCTGACAGAGGATACCCTCTTCGGATACAGACATATCGGAGACGGAGATGCAGATCCTGGGAAGGTTTTCAAGAATAAGTTTCGGATAGGGCCGGCCGGACTCAATGATAAATTCTATTTCGGGGTAGGCAGGCCGGATGGTATGGAAATTCTTACCGGGAGATGGGTCGAGCTTTCTCAGAAGGTTAAGCGCTTCATTCAGATCTTCCTCTCCGCAGCCCATCATGCGGGACAGTTCGGAAAATCGCCTCTCTTCAAGGTATATATGCCCATACGTCAGCATCTTCCAAGGCAGGCTTCCCGCAAGGCCCGACCTCTCAAGCTGGATGAGAAGAGACGATCTCAGGTCAGAGGCGAAAAGGCCCGGAGGTTCGACATAATCCTGCAGGCTTTTGATGCACTCCGCGGCGGCCTCTGCCGAGGTGCCCATCTCGGCGGCTATCTCAGCTACCGACGTGTTGAGGTATCCCTTTTCGTCCAGGAACGAACACCAGAAAGCCGCGGAAGAAAACGGAGGGGCGAGGTCCGATACCCTGGGACAGGTGGCCACCTGCAGAGAGAGATGTTCCTCAATGCTCTTGGGGGCCGGCACAGAGTCCGGATCCAATTCGTCTATGTCTGCATCCCTGCTCTGCCATCCGGGCGGAGCAAAATAAAAAAACGGATTGTCACCGAGGATCTTTGCACACTCTTCGGTCAATCCTTCCAGTGGGACGAACAGAAGATTAGATCCGAGAAGGATCTTCGGATCCAGCCTGAGTGCAGTTTTTGCTGCGGGTCTCTGCAACAGGCCCGGTTCACGCGAGTCCATGCCTCTGCATCCTTCTCAGCAGAGAGAACCTCGATATGCCCAGCTCTTCGGCAGCCTGAGTCCGGTTCCCCTGGCATTTTGCCAGGGCCGATTCGATATATTCCTTTTCGATCCTGTCTATCATTTCGGGCAGAGATCCCCCGTCCATATATCTGGCCTGGGTGCCCATGGGCATGTAATGCTGCATTTCAAGCATTTCAGGCGGAAGGTCGGCGAGCCTCACAGTATCGTCCGAATCGTCCTTGAGTATGAGTATCCTCTCGATCAGGTTGCGCAGCTCCCTGACATTGCCCGGCCAGGAGTAAAGAAGGAAAAGCTCCTTTACCTCGTCTGTGAAAGCCGAGGCTGACTTACCCAGCCTTTTTGAGAACTCGGCGAGAAAGTAAGATGCCAGCTCCAGGACATCCTTTCCCCTCTCCCTGAGCGGAGGTATGGTTATCGGGAGCACGGAGATGCGGAAGAAAAGATCCTTTCTGAACTTCTCTTCCTGTACATATTTCTCGAGATCGACGCAGGTCGCGCAAATGAGGTTAAGGCTCACTTTTTTTTCTTTGGTGCTCCCCAAAGGTCTGAATGATCTCTGGTCAAGGAAACGGAAGAGTTTGCTCTGGAGGGAGGGCGGCATGTCACCTATCTCGTCAAGGAAGAGAGTCCCCTTGTCTGCAATTTCTATAAGTCCCTGCTTATCGGAGTCAGCTCCGGTATAGGCTCCTTTCTGATAGCCAAAAAGTTCCGCTTCGAGAAGCGTTTCGGGTATCGCAGAGCAGTTAAGGGCGACAAAATCACCCTTTGAGCCGGATGCACTGTGGATCATCCTTGCCGCCACCTCTTTGCCTGTTCCGCTCTCGCCCCTGAGCAGTACTGATATGTCGGGGTGCTGGGCTATCTTTTTTATGGTCTCCCTTACCTTGTCCATTTCGTTGGATGAACCCAGGAGCATGTTCGGGCCTTCGGAAATAAGGAACTCCGCCTGATTCCTGAAACGGATCGATTCCACTGCCCTTTCCACCATGTTTTTCGCCGCATCGAGCGGGAACGGCTTGTCCAGATAGTTGTATGCGCCCTCCTGGATCGCTTTGACCACAAGCCTCGAATCACCGAAGGCAGTCATCAGGATGACCTTGCACCTCGGATACTGTTTCAATATCGCGGGAAGGACATCGATACCGTCGCCGTCCGGAAGCCGCTGGTCCAGAAGTATAACCGCCGGTATCTCGGCGCCGAGGAGCTGGTTGAGCTCCGACAGTGTCTTCGCAGTTTTTGCGCTGTAGCCGCTTTTTTCAAAAGCCCTTTTCAACCCGTTCGCCAGGTTGATCTCATCGTCAACTATCCATATATTCATTCGACTGCGCCTCCATATGCTGAAAAATGGTGCCCTGCTGTCCCTCATCCGCCAGAGGGATAAAAACGCTGAAAACAGTCCCTTCGGACGAGGTCTCCATTGAGACAGTCCCCCCGAACCCTTCAGCTATCCTCTGGACTATGCTCAGCCCCAGCCCTGTCCCATCCTGGCGTGTAGTAAAAAATGGGTCAAAGATGCGGTGCTGTATCTCTTCCGGTATCCCGGGGCCGGTGTCGCTCACGCGTATGACCCCCGTTTCCCCTGTCCCATTAACGGTTGCTGTCCTGCCGACCACGATCGAAAGCACCTTCTTTCTCTCTCCGTCCAATGGATCCATCGACTGGATGGCGTTGAGAGAGAGATTCATGACGATGTGCCGGAGCATTTCGCTGTCCGCCAACACGGAAACGGCACCGCCGATCCTCCCTGTCATAAGCGCTATGCCCTGCTTCTCGGCCTGTGACTTCACCATGGACTCACACCAGGAAAGGATGTCATCCAGGCTCACCTTCGAAATTATCTGCTGTTTGGGGCGCACGAAAGAAAGAAGCTGGGATACTGTTTTGTTCAACCTGTCTATCTCGCTGTCAAGTATCGAGATGTACTCTTTTGCATCGCAAAGCGCGATCTCTTCGGAAGATCTCCCCTCTTCGTGGATGGATCCTATTTCCATCCTCAGGAGGTCCAGCTGTATCCGTATGCTCGCGAGGGGATTCCTGATCTCATGCGAAAGGCCGGAGATCATCTCACCCAGGGCGGCCAGCCTGTCCATCCTGCTTACCTGTTTTTGGACCTCTTTCCACTTTTCCAACTCATTGGCCATCTCATTGAAACTGTCTGTAAGTTCGTGGAATTCGTAGGGGCTTAGTGCGTTGTGCCTTATTTTTACGCGGCTCCCCTGCGCTATCTGTCTGCATCCCCAGGCAAGGCGCCTGAGAGGGCGGGTCAGCACATAAGATATGAGGACGGCCAGCTCCACAGCCACGATCAGACCGAGCAGACCGACTAATATCAGATACCTTTCCTCTTCGACCAAGGAGATAATGATGCTTTTGGGGTCAAGATCGAAACCTAGCGTGCTCTCTCCGTTTCTGATCACCAGCTCAGGCTTTTCGTCTGGGAGAGATTCTCTCCAGAATGGCCCAAGCTGTCCCATTACGATCTCTTTCGGGAGAGAATACTTTCTTTCGTCTGATATGACCGCCAGCTCTTTGCCTGATTCGACCGCAGCACTTTTTTTCGCGGCATAGCTTTGGTGGAGCCTTGCGCCCAGAGTAAGCGCGACCATCGAGACCGCCAGCGACATGAATATCCATTTCATCAGGGTCTCAAGGCTGTATTTATTCAGCATGGCTTCCCTGACCCTCCCGGCAGATACTCTCACTGTACGTTTTTAACGAGGAGGAACTGAATACTTTAAAGAGAAGAGCCTCCAGCATCAGGACTGCAAGCATGGCATTCTCGGGGCTGATCCCGGCGGCAAAGACCAAAAAACACTGTACCGAAAGTGCTGTGCTTAGAACGAAAAAGAGTTTTTCCTTTATTATCCAGGACGGTAAAAACAGAGGGAAGAAGAAACATATGGCAACAAGGGTCCAGCTTATCCGCCCCAGCATGAGATAACCCGGCAGGCCCGCATGGGAAA
Organism: Synergistaceae bacterium UBA1358; assembly: GCA_002306075.1. Lineage (GTDB taxonomy): Bacteria > Synergistota > Synergistia > Synergistales > Synergistaceae > Caenicola. Next base: position 24,491 of record DBRW01000039.1, on the reverse strand, counting down.
GAAGCAGAGCCGCCGAAGCGATGACGGTTATTGCCACCCTGTTCACCACGAGGAATCTGTCTTCGTAATAGACCAGCTGGTCTTTTGTGCCCTTTTCCATTTTTATCGGGAAAAGGTCGTAGCAGAGGGAGCAGGCAGCGAGCAGCAGCTGCGAATTCGCGGTGCTTACCGCGGCTGCGATGACCCCCACAAGAAGGGCCGCACTGGCAAACGGCGGCAGGAACTGTCCCAGTTTCGCGAATGAAAGGGTCTCCTCGAAATCTCCTATGACAGGATAATAAGACCTGCAGACCAGGATGAAAAAGGTCACGCATATATACACCCATCCCACTATGAACGGAGACGCGGCAATGGTCTTATATGCGTCTTTCTCAGTCCGGCATGCCAGTATCCTGACTGCGTACTGTGGGTTTCCAGCGACTCCGAGCCCCCATGAGAGCATTATGGCAAAGACAGAAAAGATCTCGGAATAGCTCAGAGATCTGACCATATCCAACTGGTCTTTCAACAGCAGAACGTCTGCCGCGGCGCCCAGAGAAAAACCCGAAGGCATCGAATATGCCGCTGCAGCCGTCACTCCCAGGATGATCAAGAAAAGGTTGAGGATATCGCTCCTGACAACGGATATATATCCCCCGAAAGTCGTATAGAGCACAAAGAGGTATATCAGGGACGTAGAGGTGAAGCCCGAAGGTATATCGAGCATATACGAGACGATTATACCGAATGCCCTGAACTGGGTAACAAGATATAGGATGTACAAAAATACCATCGTAAGTGCAACGAGTTTCCTGACCCTTATGTCCCCATATGTCTTTTCGAGCCATTCGGGAAGAGAGAGGGCGCGCTTGAGCCTGAGCCTTTTGACTATGAACGGGAAAAAGAGCAGTCCCAGCAGCCATCCGTTGACGGAGGCAAAAAACGCGGCGTATCCGTCGCTGTACAGCCACATGCTGAACCCGACCAAAGAGAGCGGGCTGATCCAAGTCGCGCAGAATGTCGCTGTTGTCGAAAATGCAGAGAATCTCCGTCCCCCGAGATAGAAGGAAAGCCTTGTTTCCTTCCAGGCGAAAGACTGTCCTGTCATCAGGATTATCGAGATGGTGTAAGCTCCGAAGGCGATCAGATAGTATATCAGGGGCGACATGTGCAAAGTCCTCCGGTCAGCATTTGCTTTTTTTTCGTCCGGAGATCAGAAATGCTATGATCCCGGGAGAGATCACCAGAACAAAAAATATCAGCCAGCTGAAAAAAATCAGACGCATAGGATCCTCTCCCAAAACAAAGTATTAAACGTATAAGGTCAACTGGTCTGAACCGCCTTAATGTAGTAACATATAAGGAGATCAAAACAGATATCTCATACGGAGGCAGCGGCATTATGGCAAAACAGCAACCCGAAGGCGTCTACCTTTATATCGATGACAGCGGTTCAAGGTTTATCGCAGTAGTTGACGCGTTTGGCGTTGCAAATATGCTGCCCTGGAAACAGCCCGGAGAGTTCAGCAGCATTCAGGAAAAGAGCTGGAACCTTCAGGGAGAGTTCATCAGACTGAAGATCTCTGACTGAACGGGCAGACCTCAGGTCTCATCCCGGACAGTCCCCTCCTCCCGACATCAGACCAATGACAGGCCCGGAATGATCTTCCGGGCCTTTACTTTTTCATGGATCACAGATCTGAATATGCCCGATACCAAACTTATCAGTACGCTTGTCATATCTCTAACGAGATGCCGCGGATCTTTTCGAACCATTCTTTCGCCTCGGCGGCATCCTTCGCGAATCCGTCACGGCCCATGAGGCCATATGTGTATTTCTTGCCCTGCTCCACTCCCGGCTGATCGAACGGGTCTATCCCCATCATCCTTCCGGTCATCGCGGTCATGTACTCATAGTAGAAGATCAGGCCGCCCAGCGTGAAAGCGTCCAGCTTCTCAGTTTCTATCCAGACCAGCGGACGTCCTGCCTTTACGATCGCCGCGGCAGTGCTCATCGCCTCGAGTCCCAGCATCCCGCCCATATCGGAGCTGCAGAGGTAGGAAAGCGTGCTCAGGGCATCGCAGTCGACCTGTGAAACACGGATCTTCTCTCCGTGATCTCTGATATTTATTATCGTGAAGAACTTGTCGTCGGGACCCTCCGTGTAGAGCTGCACCTGCGAATGCTGGTCGATAGCCCCGAGAGCTCTCACCGGCGTCGTGCCCTTGCCCTCTTTTCCGAGGCTCTCGCCCCAAAGCTGGGCGAACCACTCCGCGAAAAACGCCATCCTGCTGGAATAGGGCATGATAACTGCCATGGGACGTCCCATTTTCTCGTGGTGAGAGTGTAGTGATGAAGCCAGCCATGCGGGATTGCTTTCCATGGAGGTATTTTCAAGGAGCATCTTCTTCATGGCCGCAGCTCCGTTCAGAAGAGCGTCAATATCGATGCCGACCGCCGCGGCGCTGATAAGTCCCGCTGCGGACAAGACGGAGTACCTTCCTCCCACCGAAGGCGGAAGGTCCATCGCTCTGCACCCGGAGCTTTTCGCGAACGAGCGGAATATGCCCTTTTCCGGGTCTGTAATAACGAGGATGTCATCGTCGGCCCTGCCTCCGGGTCTGATCATCTCGTTCCTGAACCAGAGGAACTGAGACATGGTCTCGGCCGTTGCGCCTGATTTGCTTACCCCCACCAGAGCGACACTTCCGCCCTTCACCTCTTCCCATATAGCCCGTACCTTTGTCGGGTCCGGGTTATCGGCAAGATAAAATTTTGGCTTCGTATCGCCGCAGTTGTACCAGTCGCCGAGCAGGGCCTGGTTCAGCATCAGGTTTCCCAGTGCGGAGCCGCCTATCCCGATGTGGATGATCGAGTCATAGCCCTTCAGCCATTCTGCGGTTTTTTTTATCTCTGTCGTATCTGTCTCCGGAAGGTCCATCCATCCATGACCTTCGGCTGACGAGGGGGTCACATTGAGCCATTCTGCGGCTTCGGCACAGGCATCCTCGTATCTCTTTCTGAGATCCTCAAAAGAGAGGCCGTCACAGCCCAGTGCCCCTCCGAAACTGTAAGATATCGACAGCTTTTCCATGAAAGCACTCCTTATCGGGGCTTGTGTCGTCCTTATTTCAACAGACCGGCTTCTTTAAGTGCGTCGCTGATCTTGAGCTGGTCGTAGCCTATTATGTACTTCTCTCCTATCTGTATCACAGGGACTCCCATCTGCCTTGTCTTTTTGACGAGCTCCATCGCGGCAGCCTTGTCCTTCGCGACATTTATCACATCATATTCGATATTGAGGGATGAAAGATATTCCTTTGCTTTGTCGCACCACGGGCAGGTATCGGTAGAAAACACTTTGACTGACATTCGGTATGACACTCCTTTTCTGATGTATGGATGAAGAAGGGAACTGTGAATTATTATAACGCCAATCTCCCGAATAATTCTAAAAGGGAAAGATCCTTTTCCCATCGTCCCGATATCTGAAAACCGATGGTGCGATCCGGACCGGGATGCTGCTGATGACTGATATTACACATTACGGCCCTGATCTCTGACTGCCATACCATTGTTCCGTTTTTTCTCTTTTGGATGGTTTGTATTTACCCGCCTTTAGATGTTGCAATTATGCACATATTGATATAGATTTAACTGCGTATGTTCAAATTTACACAATAGAGTTTTTTTAAAGAAATTTTAGAGGAGGTACGTTATGTTCAAGATCGTTTCAAAGCAAAAGATCGCGCCCAAAGAATTTGACATCTGGGTAGAGGCCGCACGCATTGCAAAGCATGCCAAGGCCGGCCAGTTCGTCGTTCTTCGCGTAGACGACCTCGGAGAGAGGATCCCTCTCACGATAGCTGACTATGACAGAGAAAAAGGGCTCATCCGCCTCATCTTCCAGGTAGTCGGCAAGACTACGGCTGCGATGTCATGCCTCAACGCCGGAGACTCCATCAAGGATATCTCCGGACCGCTCGGGACACCCAGCGAGGTAGAAAAATACGGAACAGTCCTCATGGTCGGCGGCGGCGTCGGCATAGCTGCGCTCTATCCGATCATCAAGGAACTTAAAATGGCCGGGAACAAGGTAATAACGATCCTCGGCGGACGTACCTCAGAACTCGTGATAATGAAGAAAGAGTGCGCCGAATACTCAGACGAACTCATAATTACCACCGATGACGGTTCGGAGGGCATGAAGGGCGTCGTCACAGAGGCCATGAAGATGGTCGTGGAGCGCGGCGAGAAGATCGACCGTTGCTGGTGCATAGGTCCTTCGATAATGATGAAGTTCGGCACGAAGGCGGCAAAGGAACTGGGCCTTCCGATAACAGTGTCCCTCAACCCGCTGATGGTAGACGGCACAGGAATGTGCGGATGCTGCCGCGTTACCGTAGACAACAAGATCTTCTTCGCATGTGTCGACGGACCCGAATTTGACGGACACAAGGTCAACTGGGACGAATTCATGAGCCGCCTGCGCCAGTACAAGGACGAAGAAAAGATCTCCATGGACAAATTTGAAGCTGAAGTAGGTGAACCGTCATGGCAGTAACATTTTCCAAGTGGAAGACCCCTATAAAGGAACAGGATCCTGAGGTACGCAGAAGCAATTTCAAAGAGGTATGCCTCGGTTACTCAGTTGAGGAAGGCATCAAGGAATCGGAACGCTGCCTCCAGTGCAAGACGAAGCCGTGCGTTAAAGGATGCCCCGTGGCGATCGACATCCCCGCTTTCATCAAATGCATCAAAGAGGGAGACATGGCGGGAGCAGCCGAAGTCCTCGACAAATATACGAACCTTCCGGCTGTCTGCGGCCGCGTGTGCCCGCAGGAGACGCAGTGTGAGGAGCTCTGCACCGTAGGCAAAATGCACGGGTTTGAGCCCGTCGCCATCGGAAAACTCGAGCGCCTGGTGGCAGACTGGAAGTACGCACAGGAAAAGAAGGATACCGAAAAAACCCCGGCACAGACCAAGGGCAAGGTAGCCGTGGTAGGTTCCGGTCCCTCCGGTCTCACCGTTGCCGGAGATCTTGCAAAGATGGGCTACGAAGTCACCATCTTTGAGGCGCTCCATGCGGCCGGCGGAGTCCTCATCTACGGGATCCCCGAATTCCGTCTTCCGAAGAGCATAGTAAAGATGGAAATCGAAGCGATGCAGGATCTCGGCGTCAAGATAGAGTGCAACGCGGTCGTCGGAAAGAACATCACGATGCAGGAGATCATGGAAGAGTTCGACGCATGCTATATCGCAGTCGGAGCGGGCGCACCGCACTTCCAGGGCATACCTGGCACAACGCTCAACGGTGTATACTCGGCCAGCGAATACCTCACAAGGATCAACCTCATGCACGGTTACGAGTTCCCCGAATTCGACACACCGACCAAAAAGTTCAATAAGGTCGTAGTCATAGGCGGCGGAAACGTCGCGATGGACGCTGCCCGCTCTGCAAAGAGACTGGGCGCCGAAGAGGTCACGATCGTATACAGGCGTTCCCTTAAGGAACTTCCGGCCCGTATCGAAGAGTACCACCACGCGGTCGAAGAGGGCATAATCTTCAAGTGGCTGACGAACCCCACAGAATATGTGAATAACGGTCAGGGCGAGCTCTGCGGAGTCAAGTGCATACAGATGGAACTCGGAGAGCCCGATGCCTCCGGACGCAGACGTCCCGTACCGATCGAAGGAAGCGAGTTCTTTATCGAAGCCGACTGCGCGATCGAAGCTATCGGACAGGGATCGAACAAGGTCCTTCTGTCGACGTTCCCCGAGCTGAAGCTCAACAAGTGGGGATACATCGAAGCAGACCCCAAGACCGGCGCCACATCGGTCCCCGGAGTCTACGCAGGCGGAGACATAGTGACAGGCGCCGCCACCGTCATCCTTGCGATGGGCGCGGGCAAAGATGCCGCCGCGGCTATCGACAAGTACATCACCGAAAAAAAATCAAAGTAAGATCGGGAGTATATCTCATTTACAAAAAATGCCGGACCTCCGCTTCGGAGCGTCCGGCATTTTTTACATCTGCTGCTTTTGGCACTTCCAGAGAGGGATCCAGCATAAAAACTGCACGGCGGAAGAAGAGACGAACACGAACAGGCCTATCAGCCTGAAGGATCCCGCGGCTCCGAAAAGCGGCGAGATAAAACCGAAGATCAGCGGTGTGATGACCCATCCAAAATCTATCGCAAGAAGGAGGGATCCTGTAGCCTTAGGGTGATACTCCGTTGAAAGCAGGTCTCCTATTATAGACAGATCGGTAGGGAAACCGGCTCCAATCCCAAGACCGAAGAGAGTGCCGAACAGAACGAAAAACAGCCAGCCGGAGCTGAAGGAGAGCCCGAACATAGAAAGGCCCATCAGCCCAGCTGCAGGTGCGGCAAGCAGTATCCTCGGGACGGCATCCATCGTCCTGAACCCCACGGTCCTTATTATTACGGCAGCGACCGCCACGGAGATCATGAACCACGAGACCGGCACTCCCCGATCCGCCGCCAGCGCCGCGGCACAGAGGGTAGCCCCGTCGGCAAGCGACATGAGGAACGCCGTCAGGTAAAGCGGCTTCACCCCGGGGCAGCAGAGCATCTCCCTGTATGTGCCCCATACCGGCTTTTCGTCAGTATCCCGTGAGATATCCCTTATCCTGAAGCTTATCGCAAGACAGATCAGCGCCACTGCGACCGGCAGCACAAGATAGAGATCCGAATGGCCCCTTTTCAGCAGAAATTCCGAAAGAGGGACCACCGTGGCCATAGGCAGCATCGAACCGGTCGTGAAGAGGGCGAAACCTATCCCTCTCGACCTGGCATCCATTATCATGGACTGGTATGCCACAGTGGCAACGATAAAGACGCTTGCGCTTATACCTGATATGGCCCTGAAAAAGAGCAGTATCGGCGGGTGTGAAAGGGAGAGCGAGATGCCGGCTGCCGTCACGGCTGAAAGAAGCGAACTCCACATAAGGGCCCTGCGTATCCCGAGCCTCTCCATCACCCAGCTTCCAAGCGGCCTGCATATTATCATGGCCATGTAGAATATGCTGAGGAAGAGGCCGACCGCCCTGGGCGACGCTCCCGAAGCGCCGTAAAAGGGGCCGAATACGAAATATATGTTTGAGAGGCAGTTTATTCCATAATAAGCCAGAAATACCAGCAGTACCTGCTTTGATATCTTCATCCGCGATGCATCTCCCGTTGTGCCTGCTGCTTCAGATCCGCCAGGCTCTTCTGTCGGAAATGATAAAAGAGTCATCCCTGAGGGTCAACGTCAAAGAGCGGGATCCTGGGACGATTCTGCAACGTCACGGATCCCGCTCAAATTGTTACAGACTGCGCTGTGTCCGGTGGAGGCGTTACTCTTCCTCTTCCACGCGCTCCTTCTCCGCGGCCTCGATGACCTTTCTCGCTATTTCGGCCGGGACCTCTTCATAGTGTGAATATTCCATCGTGAAGGTGCCTCTTCCGGACGTCATCGAACGGAGGATTATGGCGTAACGGAACATCTCGGAGAGCGGGCACTGGGCCTTTACGATCTGAAGCTTGCCTTCACTGTCGATGCCCATGATGCGGCCGCGGCGGCTGTTGAAGTCTCCCATGACGTCTCCGAGGCACTCCTCGGGCACCTTTACCTCGACGTTCATTACCGGTTCGATAAGGACCGGCATAGCGTCCGCCATGGCCTTCTTGAAGGCGAGCGATGCGGCGATCTTGAACGCCATTTCCGAAGAGTCGACGTCATGGTATGAACCGTCGTAGATCGCGCATGAGAAGTCCGTTGCGGGATATCCGGCAAGGTAACCCCTCTGGGCTGCTTCCCTGAGTCCCTTTTCAGCGGCGGGGATGTAGTTCTTCGGGACGACTCCGCCAACTATCCTGTCTATGAACTCGATACCCGAGTTCCTCTCGAGCGGTGAGAGTTCGAACCATACGTCGCCGTACTGGCCGCGTCCGCCTGACTGCTTCTTGTGTTTTCCCTGCGCGCGGGCGGTCTTCTTTATCGTCTCCCTGTACGGGACCTTCGGGGTGCGGGTCTCAAGGTCCACCTTGTAGCGTTCCTTGATCTTCGAGAGCATTATGTCGAGGTGCATGTCTCCCATTCCCGAAAGGACAGCGTCGTTAGTCTCAGGGTTCTTGACGAACGAAAGCGTCTGGTCTTCCTTGAGGGTCTTGGCGATCGCAGTGCCGAGCTTGTCTTCGTCAGCGCGGCTCTTGGGCAGCACCGCGACGCTGTAGACGGGCTTCGGGAACTGTATCGGGCGGAATTTCAGCACTTCGCCCTTGGTTCCGAGCGTATCTCCGGCTGTCGTGCTTTCAAGCTTCGGAATGGCAACTATGTCGCCGAGGATGATCTCTTTTTCTTCTGTGCTTTCCTTGCCCTTCATAAAACGGAAGGAGCTGATCCTCTCCTCTTCGCCCTCATTGACATTGAAGACAGTCTGATCGCTCTTGAGGCTGCCCGAGAAGACCTTTACGAAGGAGAGCTTGCCGACGTACGGGTCGACCATGACCTTGAACACGAAGCCAAGGAAGGGTCCGTTTTCGTCCGGAACGATCTTGACGACCTCATCTCCCTTGAGAGCGGCCCTGTTGGTCATGTCCTTCGGCGACGGCATGTAGTCGACTACCGTGTCCATGAGCTGATAGACTCCGATATTGGCAGGGCCCGATCCAGGGATTATCGGGAATACGGTCCTGGTGCAGACGGCTTTGCGGAGGACTGCCTGCAGTTCTTCAATAGAGATCTCCTCACCGTCAAGGTAGCGCATCATCAGCTCGTCGTCAGCTTCGACCGCTCTCTCGATGAGTGTTTCGCGGGCTGCGGAGACCGCGTCGGCCATATCGGCCGGGACATCGACTTCGGTGAAGTCCTTGCTTCCGTCGCCCTTGTACATATATGCTTTTCCGGTAAGTACGTTCACCAGCCCTTTGAAGTTAAGTTCGCTGCCTATAGGCAGATAGAGCGGTACCGCCCTGTCGGAGATGTTTTCCTGTATATCGCTGACCACGTTGTCGAAATCTGCGTTTTCGCGGTCAAGCTTGCTTACGAAAAATATTGCGGGGGTCTCAAAATCCTCTGCGAAATCCCACACGCTCCGGGTCTGGACCTCTACGCCAGCAGTCGCGTTCACGAGGACGACCGCACCGTCCGCTACTCTCATCGCGCAGCGCTGCTCGCCCACGAAGTCTGCAAAACCGGGAGTATCGAGTACATAAATGGTTTTATTTTTATACGGAACAGTAGCAAGTGAAGTGCTGATCGAGATCCCGCGCTTCTGTTCCTCTGAATCAAAGTCTGATACCGTGTTCTTGTCTTCGATCCTGCCCATCCTCGAAATAAGGCCGGCATCGTAGAGAAATGCCTCGTTAAGAGATGTCTTTCCTGCTCCTCCGTGTGAAATCAGAGCAATGCTGCGAATATCCTCAGGTTTACGTGTCCCCATTTATTTCACTCCTTCTGACTGATGAAGCTTAATATGTTTCCATGGTTATTGGGTGCCCATAATTTATCACAACCTGTTGATGATAACCTTTTTGGCACCTTTAAGTCAATCATTGCCCGCATAAAAAGGGGCGAAGAGAAAAGCCCTTCACCCCGCTGATACCTTATTTAAGCATAGAATTCACAAGAGAAGCCACTTCGGCAGGGTCTGCCGACCCCCTGGTCTCTCTCATTACAAGCCCCTGGAGGAATTTCACCTTCGCGCCCTTCTTGTCGTTTCCCGCCCGGACCGTCTCCACGGCCTCGGGTTCGCCTGCGAATACCTTTTTGATTATTTCCTCAAGGGCAGGGCCCGTGATCTTTCCGCAGGAGACTCCGCACGCCTTGATCGCTTCGTCGACGGGCAGCTCCTTTTCGGCCATCACGGCAAGGACATCTTTGGCCTGGGTGTTGGAAAGCTCCCTCTTTTCGACTCTGACGATAAGCTTTCCGAGCTCGGAAGCCTTGACGGGGAACTTCTCGATCGGCAGGTCCATCTCATGGAGCAGCCTCTGCACCTCCATGCGCATCCAGTTCGCGCATTTCGCGGCAGGGGCTCCGGCGGAGACGCACTCTTCAAAGTAGTCTGCGGTCTCCTTCTGTTCCGTCAGCTGTGCGGCCTCCTCCTCGGAGAGCGAATGATCCCTGATGAACCTTTCGCGTTTTTCCCACGGCATCTCGGGAAGGCTCTTCCTTATCTCTTCCACGTATTCGGGACCGGCCGAGATCGGAGCGAGGTCCATCTCCACATAATATCTGTAGTCGCGCTCTCCCTCTTTGCTCCTCATGGATCTCGTCACGCCCGCGACGTCGTCCCAGAGGCGGGTCTCCCTCACGAGGCAGCCTCCTTCGTCCAGGACCTTGTTCTGCCTCGCTATCTCGTAGCCCAGGGCCCGCTCGATCGACCTGAGAGAGTTCACGTTCTTGATCTCCACCCTCGTTCCGAGGCTCCCGTCGTCATTTCTGAGCGAGATGTTGACATCCACCCTGAGCGACCCGGACTCCATCTCTCCGTCGGATACGTCCAGGTAGCGGGCCAGCTGCCTGATCTGAGTTATATATGCCAGTACCTCTTCGGCCGAGTTCATGTCCGGCTCGGAGACGATCTCGGAGAGAGGCATACCGCCGCGGTTGTAGTCGACAAGAGAATACGAAGCTCCGGTGAGCCTTCCGTCGGAAGTGGGATGGACTAGTTTGCCCGCATCCTCTTCCAGATGGAGATGGTGTACCCTGATCCTCTTCGTCTTTCCGCCTGCGGCGATGTCCACATACCCCCCTACGGCTATCGGGTGCTCGTACTGGGTTATCTGGTACGCCTTCGGAAGGTCGGCGTAAAAATAGTGCTTCCTGTGGAACCTGGTGTTGTCGCTTATCGAACAGTGGAGGCCCAGCCCCATCTTTACCGCCAGTTCCACCGCATGGTCGTTTAGTATGGGGAGCGTCCCCGGGATCGCAAGGCATACCGGGCAGACGTTCGTGTTGGGAGTTGCTCCTATGTAGTCGCTGGAACAGCTGCAGAAGAGTTTGGTCTTCGTCTTCAGCTGAAGGTGTATCTCAAGTCCTACCACCGGCTCCCTCATTCTTCGCAGCCCCCTTTCTTTTCGATATCGGCGACAGCCGGAGAACCGGCTTCGTTTTCTATGGCCTGCGCCAGCGCAAGCAGCCCGGCGTCTCCGAACCTCGGACCCATGAGCTGCACATTGGTCGGCAGTCCGTCCTCGGTGAAGCCCACGTTGAGACTAATGCTCGGAAGTCCCGCCAGGTTCGCCGCGGATGAGAATGCGTCTCCCAGATAGATGCGCACGGGATCTTCTTCAACGAGCCCCTTTCTGTACGGAAGGGCCGGAGATATGGGACAGATCAGCGCGTCCACGTTTCTGAAGAGCTCGGCGTACTCGTCTGCTATCATCTGCCTCACCTTTGTCGCCGGCACATAGTAGTTGTCGTAGTAACCCCTCGTAAGGATGCAGGTGCCTATAAGTATCCGCTTGCGCACCTCCTTGCCGAATCCCTCGTTGCGGCTCCTTTTGTACATCTCCATCAGGTTCCTGCCGTCGGCGTGGTGGCCGTAGCGCATCCCGTCATAACAGGCCAGTTTCGAGCTCGCGTCTCCGAGGGCGACCATGTAGTAGCAGGCAACGGCGTGCTTCATCGTTATGGGGAGCTTGGCCTTGACTATTTCCGCCCCCGCGGCCCTGCAGTATTCCGCAGCCCTGTCGATGGCCTCCACAAGAGGCCTGTCCATGCTCTCTGAGTCAAAGCCCGTAAGCACCGCGACCTTCTTTCCCTTTATCCCTGAAAGGACCGCATCCGAGAAGGACGGTCTCTCGTAGGCGTCGCACGTCGTGTCGTTCGGATCCGCCCCGGCCAGTACGTCCATCGCGGCCGCCATGTCCTTCATGTTCCTCGTTATCGGCCCGACCTGGTCCAGGGACGATGCATAGGCAACTATGCCATACCTGCTGATCTGACCGTAGGACGGCTTCATGCCCTGAACTCCGCAGAACGCCGAGGGCTGCCTTACGGAGCCTCCTGTGTCGCTCCCCAGGGCCAGCGGCGCAAACCCCGCGGCCACCGCGGCGGCGCTTCCGCCCGAACTGCCTCCGGGCACCCTGCCGAAGTCCCTCGGATTGAGTGTGGGGCCGAATATCGAGCTCTCTGTGGTGCTGCCCATGGCGAACTCGTCCATATTGGTCTTGCCCATAAGGACGGCTCCGGCCTCCTTCATCCTCTTGATCGCGGTCGCATCGTAATCCGGTATCCAGTCCTCAAGCATTTTGCTGCAGCATGTTGTCCTTATGCCCTCGGTGCAGAAATTGTCCTTCGCAAGAAAGGGAACACCGGCAAAACGCCCGGGATCCCTGCCTTCAGCCACTGCCCTGTCGACCGCTTCGGCCTCTTTGCGTGCGCTCTCTTCGGACAGCGTGACCACCGAGTTTATCCTGCCGTCGTATTTCCTGATGCGTTCAAGGTGCGCCGACAGTACCTCCGAGGCCTTCCATTTCCCGTTTTTTACACCTTCGGCTATCTCAAGGGCGGAGAGTTTGTGGAATTCCATACCTTTACTCCTCCTCTTCCTCTTCGGTGCCGTCTTTTGCTATGATCCTCGGGACGCGGAAGAAGTCTCCGTCCCTTACCGGGGCCCGGTCGAGCATACGGTCCCTGCCGTCCCAGGCGACAGGAATGTCCTTCCTTCTTGCCGGGGACTTTATGACGTCCCACTCGAACGGCCTGACGTCGGAGCCGACAAGTTCCTGCATCTCGTCGCACATCCTCAGCACCGCGTTGACCCTGTCAAGGACCTCCGGGTACTCCTCCTCGGGAAGGCCGATGCAGGAAAAGCTCAGGACTTCTCTCAGCCTCTCTTCGTCCATAACCATTTTCTTTATCATTCCTGATCCCTCCAAACTGCGGGAAGCATTTCTACTGTGCTTCGCTCAGTCTTTTGATAAAATCCTCTTCTTCAAGTATCTGTATGCCCAGCGAACGGGCCTTTACAAGCTTGCTGCCCGCGCGTTCGCCTGCGACAACGAAGTCGGTCTTTCTGCTTACGCTGTCGGAGGTCTCTCCTCCGAGGCTTCGGATCTTCTCCGATGCCTCCGCCCTCGTCATCGAAGAGAGCTCTCCTGTGAGGACGAACTTAAGCCCCTTCCACGGAAGATCCTGATCGGAGCGGGCGGGCCCTTCGGACTCCATGTTTACCCCTGCCTCCCTCAGCCTCTCTATCATGCGGGCATTGTGGGGCTCCGAGAAGAATACCCTGAGCGATTCGGCTATGACAGGACCTATGCCGTCCATCGACTCGAGTTCGTATGTCCTTTGTACTGCGGTCTCTGCAAGCAGGGCAAGCGAGCGGAACTTCTCCGCCAGGTCGTTCGCGGTCCTCTCCCCCACGTTCCTTATGCCGAGCGCGTTTATCAGGGCTCCGAGCGGACGTTTTTTCGACTTTTCTATGGCCTCCCTGATGTTGCGGGCCGATTTCTCGCCCATCCTCTCCAGGGAGGCCAGATCCTCAGGCTTCAGCGTGTAAAGGTCGGCGAGGTCTGTAACGATCCGCTTGTCAACGAGCAGGGCCACTATCTTCTCGCCCAGCCCCCTGATGTCCATCGCCGCCCTCGACGCGAAGTGGGATATCCCCTCTTTGATCTGGGCGGGACATGACTTATTCGAGCACTTTATCGCCGCTTCGCCGCTGAGCCTCACTGCCTTCGACCCGCAGACGGGACATACCTCGGGTATCCTGAACGGAACGGTCCCTTCGGGCCGTTTTTCTTTTTCGACCCTTATGACTTCAGGGATTATCTCTCCCGCCTTGTGGACCAGGACGTAGTCCCCTATGCGGATGTCCTTCCGGTCTATCTCGTCCTGGTTGTGGAGTATGGCCCTCTTAACGACCGTGCCGGAAAGATGGACCGGATCGAGCACGGCTGTCGGGGTCAAAGTTCCCGTGCGGCCGACCGTGACTTCGATGTCAAGTACTCTCGTCACCTTTTCCTCTGGCGGGAACTTGAAGGCTATCGCCCACCTCGGAGCCTTCGAAGTGGCTCCGAGCATGCTCCTCATCGCGATGTCGTTGAGCTTGATCACTACACCATCGGTATCTATCGCGTGTCCGAACCTTTTTTCGGTCCACTCGTCGAGATATGCCTCTGTCTCCGCAAGGCTCGGGCAGAGACGCTCAGAACCCTGCATCGGAAGCCCTAGCCTGCTTATCGTCTCAAGCATCTCTTTCTGGCTTTTTATCCCGTGTCTTAAAGGATCAATTATCTGGTACAGGAATATCTTCAATTTTCTTGATGCGGTTATTTTGGGGTCCAGCTGCCTTATGCTTCCGGCGGCCGCGTTCCGGGGATTGGCGAAAAGGGGCTCGCCCGCCTCTTCCCTCTCAGCGTTCAGCGCCGCGAATCCTTTTTTGTCCATGCAGACCTCGCCCCGGACCTCGAGCCTGCCCGGCACGGCCTCTTCGAGCCTGAGCGGCAGGTTCCTGACGGTCCTGAGGTTGGCAGTGATGTCTTCTCCGATCCGTCCGTCTCCGCGCGTGGCACCGCTTACAAAGACCCCGTCCTCATAGATAAGCGATACCGCGAGCCCGTCTATCTTCGGTTCGCACATCACCTCAATATTCTCCATGCCGAGCGCCTGGGCTGTTTTAACGTAGAAGGAGCGGAGCTCTTCCCTATTCAGCGCGTTATCCAGGCTCATCATCGGCTCGCTGTGCTCCACCTTGACGAAGCCCTCCCTCGGGGGGCCGCCAATGCGGTGGGTAGGCGAGTCCGCGGTACGAAGCTCGGGGTATTTTTCCTCCAGTTCGGCAAGTTCCCTTAAAAGCCTGTCGTATTCGAAATCCGATATTTCGGGGCTGTCCTGGACATAGTAAAGCTCCGCGTGGCGCTTAAGCTCCGCGCGAAGCTCGGATGCCCTGGTCTTAAGGCTTTCGGGTGCCGCCATCCGTCCTCAGTCCTTCGGCTTCATGGTCGGGAAGAGTATTACGTCCCTTATGCTCTTTGAGTTGGTCAGAAGCATTACGGTCCTGTCTATACCGATACCCATGCCGCCCGTCGGGGGCAGACCGTATTCGAGCGCGTTGACGAAATCTTCGTCGAAGGGATGGGACTCTTCGTCGCCTTCGCTCTTCTTCCTCTCCTGATCCATGAAGCGTTCCCTCTGGTCGAGGGGATCATTGAGCTCGCTGAAGGCGTTCGCAAACTCCCATGCGTTTATGAACAGCTCGAACCTGTCCGTGATGTCCGGATTTTCTTTGTTCCTCTTCGAAAGAGGCGAGATGACCGTGGGATGTCCGAGCACGAACGTCGGCTGGATGAGCTTCTCCTCCACGTACTCTTCGAAGAAGATCGGCAGTATGTCGTACCTCGTGTCGGACAGCTTCACTTCGAGCCCGCGGATGGCTGCCTGACGGCGCGCCTCCTCGTCCGTTATCGTGCTGAAGTCTATGCCTGTGTGCTCGGTCACGAGTTCTGTCATCGTCGCCCTGCGGAAGGGAGGATTGAGGTCTATCTCGGTCCCCTGATAGTCGATGACCCTTCCTCCGAGTTCGTCTGCGCAGGCCACGATTATCTCCTCCGCAAGGTCCATCATGTCCTTGTAATTGGCGTAGGGCCAGTAGACCTCAAGGGAGGTGAACTCTGGGTTATGCTTCATATCCATTCCCTCGTTGCGGAACTGCTGCCCTATCTCGTATACCCTGCCGAGCATGCCGACCACAAGCCTCTTGAGGTAAAGCTCTGTGGCTATCCTCAGGTACATGTCTATGTCGAGCGTGTTGTGATGAGTTATAAATGGCCTCGCGTTCGCTCCCCCGGCTATCGTCGAGAGGATGGGCGTCTGGACTTCGAGTGAGCCGTGGGCGTCGAGGATCCTGCGGAACGTCTGTATTATCTTTGTCCTCTTGCGGAACGTATCCCTTACTTCGGGGTTAGCTATCAGATCTATGTAGCGCTGGCGGTAGCGGACTTCCATGTCCTTCAGCCCGTGCCACTTTTCCGGCATCGGCCTGAGGGCCTTTGAAAGAAGACAGAATTTCTTTACGGCGATCGTAAGCTCTCCGCGCTGCGTACGGAAGGGCACTCCTATTACTCCGAGGAAATCGCCCGCGTCGACCCATTTTTTGAAGAAGGTGTAGTCTGTCTCGCCGAGAAGGTCGAACTGGAAGCAGAGCTGCATCCTGTCGTGCTCGTCCTCGAAGGTCGCAAAGGCCGTCTTTCCGTGGCGTCTGAGGACCATCACCCTGCCCGCGGTCTGGATCTCGTCTTCGGACCATTCCTCATCCTTGAGGGAGGAGTATTTTTCTTTTATGTACGGCAGTGTATGCTTAACTTCCCAATGATCCTGCTGGTAGGGGTCATATCCCTCTTCCCGGCGCAGCCTCATCAGCTTGTCTTTGCGCTGGCGAAATATCTCCTCTTCAGGCGTGATGTTGTTCTTCTGCTTCTGTTCTTCTTTTCTTGTCTCGTCCGCCAATCGGATCACTTCCTCTGTCGTATTGTCTTTCTTTTATAAGATCTTCCCATTGGGATACTTTGAGGATAGTCTCATCCTCCGATGACTCCCCACGGGAATTTATCCTTTGTAAATTCGATCTCCGGCAGATCTTTGCCGTCCCGCCAGTTTTCAAGCAGCGACTCCATATCCTGCCAGGTACGGGCAAGGGCTCCGTGCCTCCTCAGCTGCGCCGCGCCGGGGAAGCCTTTGAAAAGTGCGGCAAGCATCCTTCTTGAGATCATCAAAGCCTGCGATTGTCCCTCGGTATTATAAATGCTGCGGCCCAGTTCGAGAAGAAGTTCCGACTGGAAATCCGGAGACGGTTCGCAATATCGGGACGGGATCTCCCCGCCCAGTGCCTTCAGAGTTTTGGGGATCAGGAATACATCTTTCAGTATTCCCCTGCCTGCGAGCACCGCCGCACAGCCCCTGTCAAGGTGATCCAGAAAATCTTCCGGTTCACAGCAGTCTCCGCTGCCCCCGATCAGTCCAGGGAAACGTCTTGCGGCCTCCTCTATGGCGTCGCGCGAGGACTTTCCTTCGTACCTCTGCGCGGGAGTCCTCCCATGGATGAATATGAAGTCAGCTCCCGACTCGAAAAGCAGCTCACAGAACTCGCACGTGGTCATGGCGCTTCCTGAGGGCATTATCCTGATCTTCGCCCAGACAGGCAGGCCCGGCTTTTTCATCGCCCTGACGATCTCGGCAGAGGTCTTTGGATCAGCCATGAGCTTCGCTCCGCTGCCCTTCTTCGTCACCTTCGGCATCGGACAGGCCATGTTTATCTGCAGGGCCTCGAATTTCCTTATTTCAAGGGCCGTCTCCGCGCCCCTCTCTATGTCGTCTGGTCTCGAGCCAAAAAGCTGAAGTACGACGGGCCTCTCTTCGTCCGACCCGTAGAGGAGCTCCTTTGTCTTCCTGCCTCTGTGGCACAGTCCAAGGGCGCTCACCATTTCGGTGTGCACCAGTCCGGCCCCGAGTTTTCTGTAAAATTTTCTCACCGACGCAAAGGTGATGCCTGCCAGCGGGGCAAGCCATATCGGATTGTCGACGGATACCCCTCCGATCACTCGCGGATATCCCGGCAGGAGCGGAGAGAACGTACCTTCCTTATTCAAATCTGTTTCTTTCATAAATTATCCTGAGACCCTCTATCGTAAGCCACTGGTCGACCTCTCTGACGATATCCGAGTGCGCGGCCAGTATCTCTGCATGTCCGCCCGTGGCGACCACCCTGCACGGCCCTCCCAGTTCCTTGAAGACCCCTCTGAGCAATGTATCCACAAGGCCGACGGTGCCGTAGACCACCCCTGACTGTATGGCCTTTGTCGTGTCGCCCCCTATGTACCGTCCCGGCGCCTCAAGCGCTATCTGGGGCAGTTTTGCGGTACGTGAGAAGAGCGAGTCCAGGCTGAGTTCCATGCCGGGAGCTATCGTGCCTCCGATGTATGCTCCGTCCGCGGCTATCACATCCAGGGTTATCGCGGTACCGAGGTCGACCACCACAAGAGGGGCCCCGTACTTCCGGACTCCCGCGACTGCGTTGAGGAGCCTGTCCGCTCCCAGGCCCGCGGGATTCTTCAGCCTGACTTCAAGGCCCGTGTCAAGCTCGGCCGTCACCTTAAGGCACGGCACTCCGATGTATTTGTCTATCCCCTCCATGAACATCTCGTCAAGCGAAGGGACGACACTCGCATATACCGAAGCCTCTATGCTCTCTTTCGAGATCCCCGACGACCCAAGGAGACCGAGGACCATGAACCCGACCTCGTCCGCCGTCTGTTTCCTGGATGTCAGCCTCCAGTGTCTGATGAGCTCTTCGCCGTCAAAGATACCCATGACGGTATTCGTGTTTCCCACATCGAGTACGAGCAGCATATGTCATTCCTCCGACAGATCGTCCCGGCCCGCGTTCGGCAGGAGCGATCTTAAATATCATTCACTTCAAGAAAATATCCCTCTTATTTTACAACAATCAGGCCGATAAGAGGACCAGGAGAGAGAACATAACGGCAGGCAGCGGGATCTTTTTCAAAGGTGTCCCCGAAGCGTACAGGGCGGAGGCAAAGAAGACGAATGCTGCGAACGCGGCAAGAGGCACTGTCGAAACCACTCCAAACGGCATAAGTTCAACGAGCTTACCCGAGATGATGTCCCAGCTCTCGAGCAGATATTCGCACATCGATGTTATCTCGCTACTGAAAGGCAGCCCGAAGAAGGCAGGGAGGGAACATAAAAAGACCAGGGGAAATATGGCGGAAAAGAGCGGTATCGCCGCTATGTTGATCAACAGCCCCACAACGGGTACTTCCCCAAAGGCGGAGGCGATCAGAGGAGCCGTGACGAGCCATACCGCAGCAGACCCGATAAGAGCTCCTGCCCGGTTCAGACCGGCCGCCCCGGCCGAAGCGCAGACCGACAGCGCAGCGAGCATCGAAAGCCTCCATCCCATGTCGTAAAAAGTCCACGGGTCCCAGATAAGCATTATTATGCCTGCCACGCTCACGCTGTTGAAGGATCGGGAGGGCCTGCCCAGCAAGAGGCCCAGCAGATAGACCTGCAGCATTATGCCGGCCCTTATCCCTCCGGGCGGGAATCCCGCGAGGGCAAGATACGACCATATGAGAACAGATATCGCCAGGATCTTCGTCCTTCCCCTTTTCAGAAAGAGTCCCGCCATCGCGGCAAGTATGCCGACATGGAAGCCCGAGACCGCGAGGAGGTGGACAGTTCCGGCCTCCCTGTGGCGTTCTGTCAGATACCTGTCCCTTATCCCGAGGGTCAGCGCCAGCATGTATCCCGACATGAGATCGGGAAGGGATCCCTCTATCTTTGCTTTAAGAAAATTCCTCCATCTGTGGATGCCCGCGGGTGGAGAGGTCACTTCGAGCTCGAGCGGGATGATCTTTTTTACGGCGCCCTTCGACTTCCAGTAGAGGTATTCGTCGAAGCCTGCCCCTTTTTCGGCCCTTTTGAAATCAAACACGGCAGCCCTCACCTTTACCCCGCTCCCCTCGGCGGGAGCTGTAAAGCCGCTCATATAGGCCGTCATCTTCCCGTACGACACAGAGATAAGCAGGGCCCGTCTCCGTCCCCACTCTCTGTTGAGCAGCACCTTCCCTTCGGAGCTTATCGTTGTGGGAACAGCGGGTTCGTATGCCATCCTCATGTTCAGCGACAGTGAGAGCGCGGCTGTCAGGATGACCACGAAGATGAATTCCGTCCTCCAGCCCTCCGCGGGGTCTGAGGTACCGAGGAATATCCACGCAGAGGCCATCAGCACCGATACAAGCGCGGATATCGGGAGCGACAGTCCGGACGAGTATGCCGGCAGCGAAAAAGTTATGCCGAGCAGCGCAGCGAATGCGGGGGCGTATGAGAGGGGGCCGTTCCTGTCATTGCGCATTACTGCGCAACTGTTATCAGGTTCTTGACAGCATCGTACCTTGCGGGCCCTATGCCCTTTATGAGAAGAAGATCCTCAGTCCTTTTGTAGGCGCCGTTTTTCTCCCTGTAGTCGATTATGAGCTGAGCGGTCTTCGGGCCGACTCCGGGCAGTTTTTCCAGTCCCTCTTTGTCGGCCGTATTGATGTTTATGAGTTCAGAAGATGCATTTGCTTCAGGGGTCGCCGCTCCTCCGGAACTTGGCTGAGCCGGGGCGGCCGGAGCCTGCTGCGGAGCTTTCTCGCCAACGGCGGGGAATCTGATATGGGCTCCGTCCTGCAGCATCGCCGCAAGGTTGACGGCTTCCCTGTCGGCCTCGGCGGTAAAGCCGCCTGCCGCCTCAAGGGCCTGATATATCCTCGCTCCCTCGGGCACCCTGTATACGCCGGGATTTTTGACGGCGCCGGTTATGTAGACGACCCACTCGCCTTTCTCCGTGCCGGGAGCCGCCGCATCTCCGTTGACCGCCTGAGACGACGGCTGCTGCTCCGAAGAGGAAACATCTATCGTGTCCTCCATCACCGGCATCATATTCACTGTCATCTTGCCGGCCGTATCCTGCCCGAAGCGCCCCTTGAATGTATGGAGGAGTCCCGCTGCGGCCAAAAAGCAGATGATCCCCAGCACCACGAATATATAGTTTCGTCTGTTCCAGCCCTCTCCGTACATCGGAAGACCCCTTTTCTATATGATTTCTCCTTCCAGAGACCAGTGGCTGGCCCGGACTATCTTCACACGGACATATTTACCCAGCAGTTCTGAGGGACCTTTGACGATGACGACCTTGTCGGTCTTTGTCCGGCCCTGGAGCGAGTTCTCTCCCCTGGGAGCTGGTCCGTCGACCAGTATCTCCTCTTCCCTTCCAACATACTCTTCGTTCAGCTCGCGGGCGATGCGGGACTGCAGATCGTTTATCCTGTTGAGCCTGTCCGCTTTCACCCTGTTGTCTGTCTGGCCTTCCATCGCCGCAGCCTTCGTTCCCTCTCTGGGCGAGTAGGCCGCGGTATGAACTATGTCGAACCTGAGCTCATCGAGCAGGTTGTAGGAATCCATGAAATCCTCTTCCGTCTCGTTCGGGAAGCCTACGATAAGGTCAGTCGTCAGGCTTATGCCGGGAAGCGCTTCGCGTATCTTTTTTACCAGGCTGATGTACTGCTCCCTCGTATATCCCCTGTTCATCGCCCTCAGGATCCTGTCGCTTCCGGACTGGACAGGGAGGTTGACTGCACGGCAGATCGAAGGGGTCCGGGCCATCACCTCAAGTATGTCCTCGTCGAAATCCCTCGGGTGCGACGTCGCGAAACGCAGACGCTTTATCCCCTCGATTTCCGAGACATCCTTAAGAAGGGACGCGAAGCCGTATTCGCCCTCTTTATCCTTCCCGTAGGCATCCACGTTCTGTCCGAGCAGGGTTATCTCCGATACTCCGGACGCAGCGAGCTCGCGGCACTCCTTCAATATCTCGCCGTGGTCGCGGGACTGGAGCCTGCCCCTGACATATGGGACTATGCAGTAGGTGCAGAACCTGTCGCACCCGTAGGTTATCGTCACGTAGGCCTTGTAAGGGTTGGTCCGTTCGGTCGGCACAACTTCCAGATCTTCGAGCGCCTTTGGGTCTTCGTCCATGAAGAACCTCCGTGCTCCGTCAGCAAGGGCATCCTCTATCCCCTGCGGTACGAGTCCCAGGTGTCTCGGCCCGGAGACGAGCCTTACGCACCGGAATTTTTTTGCGATCTGAAGCCCTATCCTCTGCGCCATGCAGCCCACGAGCACGACCGCGGGAGATCCCGTATTCCTGTATCTGAGGTTATAGCGCCCTATCTCGCTTACGACCTTCTGCTCCGCCTTTTCCCTTATGCTGCAGGTCACGAGGATCACAACTTCGGCGTCCTCTTCCGGACACTCCGTCCAGCCGAGATGTATCATGGAGGTCCTTATCCTGTCGCCGTCGTAGGCGTTCATCTGGCAGCCAAATACCCTTACCGCGAATCTTTTCAAACTTTTTATCCCCTTTATCCTCTTTGTATATCCCAGGCATTATATGCCCTGGGGCACGATATTTCCACTTTGCGCTGTATAATAATACCAGAGCATCGGAGGTGCGCCTAATGAAAAAAACAACGATATTACTGCTTGCCCTCTTTGTCATCCTGAATATCACGGTCTCTCACGCCACGGCGGGAGACGCCCTTCCCGAGATAAACGGATGGATGAACGGCGGGCTCAGAAAGACGGAGTTCGATACCGTCTCGGGAAAGAGGGGCTTCTGGCTCGAGCGCAGCTACAGAAATACAGTCGGCGTACCTTTCCGCGCGGTATGGATGGAGGGCTCGGGTGACAAGGGATGGTCACCTTCCGACAAAGCCATCTCAGCCGACGACGGTCCGCTCGGTTCCGGGGCGACATACAGGACTGTCTCCGTTGCCGGTCAGAAGTCCGTTCTGGAACACCACCCCGTAACGGGCTTCAGCCTCTCCGTAAAAGCAGGCAAAAAAGGAACACTGACCCTGGAGTCAAACATTGCGACAGAAGAAGAGATGATATCTGCCGCTGAGATACTTTTGACCGAAATACTCCGTGAAGACAAGGCAGGCGGACAGAAATGAGCGAAAAGAAGATCAAGATCGTAAAGGACGGTCCGTATATCGTTACGGGCAACGTCGACCTCTCCGAAAAGATCATCCGACCGACGGATGACGAGACGAGGGATGAGCAATATGTATGGGAGGACGGAGGGGAGATCCCCCACGGCGAGACATACGCCCTCTGCAGATGCGGCGCTTCCCGCAAACATTCGTTCTGCGACGGCAGCCACACCGAGGTCGGTTTCGACGGCACCGAGACCGCATCCAGAAAAACATACATGGAGCGGGCGGAGCTGATCAAAGGAAAAAACGTAGACCTGCTCGATGACGGAAGATGCGCAAGGGCAAGGTTCTGCTACAGGGGGAAAGGTGACACCTGGTTTCTGGCATCATGCGACGACAGCTCCGAAAAAACTGTCTGCGAAGCCGTGAAATCCGCCTGCGAATGTCCCGCGGGAAGGCTCACCGCCCTGGCCAAGGACGGCTCATGCATAGAGCCCGAACTTGAGCCAGAGATAGAGATCACCCAGGATCCAGAGATGGGAGTCAGCGGCGGGATAAACGTAAAGGGCGGCATACCGCTTGTAGCAGCCGACGGTTTCCGGTACGAGACCAGGAATCGTTACGTGCTCTGCCGCTGCGGGAGATCAAAGGACAAGCCCTTCTGCGACGGAGCCCACATAGACGAAAAATTCAACGACGGTAACTGTCCCGACAGCTGAGATCGAAATATAAGCCATACGCTGCAGGATATTGCAACGGCGGCCGCCCCGATCCCGATGGCACGGACCATCGGAGGGCGGCCGTTCGTATGATCGGGACTATTGTCCGAGCCAGTCGTTTTCCCTCTCCGTTCCGATGGCGTCGAGCTCGTACGGGGTCGCCTGGTACACGAAGTAGTTCAGCCAGTTCATGAAGAGCAGGTTGGCGCTGCTCCTCCAGCTCACGATCGGCCTGCGCGTGTCGTCGTCGGATGGGTAGTAGTTCTTCGGCATGTCTATGGGAAGTCCCGCGTTTTTGTCCCTCAGATACTCCTTCTCAAGCGTATCAGCGTCATACTCGGAATGACCCGTGATAAATATCTGTTTCCCCTGCTCTGTCTTGACGACGTAGACTCCCGCCTCTTCCGACGAGGCAAGGATCTGCAGTTCCGGGACCGATTCTATGTCCTCCCTGCGGACCGTCGTATGGCGCGAATGGGGGGCCATGAATATGTCGTCGAATCCCCTGAACAGGATCGAATTCTTGTACTCCACCTCATGGGGGAACACTCCGAAAAGCTTTTGCGGCAGCGTGTACTTCCTGATCCCGTAGTGGTAGCAGAGAGCCGCCTGCGCGCTCCAGCATATATGGAGGGTACTGTATACGTGGGTCTTGCTCCACTCCATTATCCCGCACAGTTCGTCCCAGTATTCGACATCCCCGAACTCCATCAGTTCCACCGGAGCTCCCGTTATGACAAGCCCGTCAAACTTCCTTCCGCAGACCTGATCGAAAGTCTGATAATAGGAGAGAAGATGCTCCCTGCTCGTATTTTTCGCCTCATAAGTCGCAGTCTGCAGAAGCGTCAGCTCCACCTGAAGAGGTGTGTTGCCGAGCAGCCTCGCGAACTGTGTCTCGGTCGCTATCTTGGTCGGCATCAGATTGAGCAGCGCCACCTGGAGCGGCCTTATGTCCTGCCTGGCCGCGCGGTGTTCGTCCATAACGAAGATATTCTCATTCAGCAGCGTCTGCGCCGCCGGGAGGCTTTCCGGTATCTTTATAGGCATTTGCACGTCCCCTTTCGGTCGTTTGATAACCAAAAAAGGCAGCCCACCTGTTAAATGGACTGCCTTCGCAAGTTTTTATCGGATCTCGTGCGGCATCAGGACCGCGAACTGCCGTAATAAACCCCAAAGGCACTCCTGCGCATCATCATGCTGCACATCAACATGTTATTGCCGCTCTTATTGATCTTCATCGCGCTTCCTCCTTTGGCAAGTTTCCGGAAATTTTAA
>DBRW01000050.1 GCA_002306075.1 Synergistaceae bacterium UBA1358 | reverse complement strand
TATGGAAGCTCCGTGCATAGTGCTTTTGGCTGATTGGATATGATAATGACAGATCTTGAGAGAGATAAAAGTGTCTTAAGTTTTTGTCTTTAACTGCCTTTGTTCAGATAAAAAACAGATATGGCATAGATCTGCCATATCTGTCTCAGATGCGAAATATCGCTGTTTTTATTTCATGCGGCAGAAGAATCAGTTTAGTATCCTTTTGCCTCGAAGTTGTTATGCAAAAGTCTGTTTGCTTTTGCCCTGGTTTGCCACGGCGGCCTGGGCAGCCGCTATGGCGTCCTGATCGCCGAGGTAATAGTGTCTGATCGGCTTGAGCTCTTCGTCGAGTTCGTAAACGAGTGGGATCCCGGTTGGTATATTGAGCTCCGTTATCTCCTTCTCAGATATTTCGTCAAGGTACTTTACGAGCGCCCTGAGGCTGTTGCCGTGAGCCGCTATGATTATTCTTTTGCCTGCCTTTATGTCCGGAACGATGACCTCTTCCCAGTAGGGCACGACCCTTGCCACGGTGTCTTCAAGGCACTCTCCGGCAGGTAGCTCGTTATCGGAAAGCCCGGCGTATCTGGGATCTCTTCCCGGGTGCCTCTCATCGCTTTTATCTAGAAGCGGAGGACGTGTGGCGTAGCTGCGCCTCCATATCTTCACCTGGTCATCTCCGTACTTAGCGGCCGTCTCTGACTTGTTGAGCCCCTGGAGCCCTCCGTAGTGGCGTTCATTAAGCTTCCATGAGTTTTCAACGGGGATCCACATGAGGTCCATTTCTTCAAGCACGCACCAGAGAGTTTTGATCGCTCTTTTAAGGACGGAGGTATATGCCTTGTCGAAGACAAACCCCTGCTCCTTCAGTATTTTACCGGCGGACCGTGCTTCCGCAAGACCCTTTTCGGAAAGCGGCACATCGGTCCATCCCGTGAACCTGTTCTCCCTGTTCCATTCGCTTTCTCCGTGCCTGAGCAAGACCACCTTGTACATCTCAGATGCCCCCTATTCAGATTTGTTCTTGTTATTATTTTCTCCGCTCACAGTAACGCGGTCTCCGTCGTTGAGGGTGTTTCCTCCGAAGATTATAACCCTGTCTCCCTCATTGAGTCCTTTTGTTATATGTATCATGCTCCCTTGCCTTACACCTGTCGACACTTCACGAAGCCTGGCGATGCCATTTTCTTCAAGCAGGACATAGAAGCCTTTTTCACTTTCATGAAGGGCATTCTCAGGTATCAGGACCGCATTCTCTATTTCCCTCTCGATTATGGAAGCCTGACCGAACATCCCGGGACGGAGCTTCCCGCCCGTCTTTTTGTTGTCAAGCTCTATCTCGACGCTGCTTGTTCTTGTCGAGGGATCCACATACTGGTCGATCCTCGTTACCTCTCCGATGAACTCTTCGTTCGGCAATGCATCGAACCTTAGAATGACCGGCATTCCCGGCCTTACGGAGAAGATCTTGGACTCCGGGACCTTCAGCGTAGCCTTGAGCCTGCTGAGGTCAGCTATGTCGAGCAGAGGGGAGCTTGGCGATATCATCGCCCCGGTCGTCAGTGAATAATCATCCAGCACGGTCCCGTCTATCGGGGCGACCATTATGTAATCCGCCTTCGCTGAGCTGACCCGTTCCAGCTCTGCCGCAGCCTGTTTTTCTCTGGCAAGAGCCGCATTGTAGGAAGCCTTTGCGCTCGTATAGGCTGTCTCTATGGAATCATACTGCTGCTGTGTGCTGAAACCCTCTTTGACAAGTCTTGCGTACCTGTCGAGGTTTGTCTTCGCGTTCATCATCTCGGCCTTTGCCTTCTCGGAATCTGCTTTGGCTGAGGCAACCTGCGCCCGGACCGAATCTATCAGTGCATCCTGCTGGTCGTGTTCAAGGATGGCTACAGTTTGTCCCTTCTTTACGGTGTCACCGCGGAGCACATAGAGGTTTTTGAGTCTCCCCGTTACCCTCGGAAGGATCTTTACCCTGTCCACGGCATCTATTGAAGTGTTCTGGACTATGCTCTCCCTGACGACATTATCTGCTTTGACAGTCTGGATCTTGACCGCAGCAGGCTGAGATCCGTTGCCGTTCTGGGCTTTGGAGAAGAGGGCCTCCCTTCTGCTGAATACACCGATAAAGGTCAGCAGGATCACAGCTGCTCCGATTATCAGCAATAACTTTTTTTTGTCGCTGCTCTTTTTCCTGATAAAACTATTATTGTTGTTCGTCATGGTAGCCTTCTCTCCCAAGTCCATGGTATGACTGTCCCCTCTGTAACTTTCAGGGCAACTATCGCTATAAGATGGTTGAACTGGGACTTCGCGTATTCCAGTCTTGCGGCTGTCAGCGAAGTCTGTGCGCTCAGCAGGTCAAGCTGCGGGGTCACTCCCTCACGGAATCCGACCTCGGCGAGGCGGAGGGATTCCTTTGCCAGATCAAGGGCTTTTTCCGAAGCCTTGAGGTGCTGGAGGGTACTTTCTGCCTCCGACCAGGCGATCTCCACCTCTGATTTTATGTCCAGCTCTTTCTGTTCGAGCGCTATCTTGTCCTGTTCAAGTACAGCGCCTGCCTTTATCGCATTTCCCCTTGACGTGTTCCTGTCGAAGATAGGGACGGTGACCGAAAGGGCCGCCCTCCATGTGTCGTCTCCCACGTCCGTCTTCTGGTAGGGATCGAGATATCCGGCTGATATCCCAAAGGTTATCTTAGGCCTGCCGCCGCTCTTTTCTATCTGTATCTGGTTTTCCTGGTATTCCAGCTGTTCTTTTAGTTTCTTCAGGTCAGCCCTGTTGGTCTGGGCTCTTTCAAGAGAGAGGGGCCTGTTCCCTTCCACTTCAGGGGCGTTAAGTTCTCCCTTTACACCTATCCTTTTTTCGGGAGGGATGCCCATGTAGTTCATAAGCGAGATATGGGCGGACTCATACAGCCCTCTTGCGGTGCTCAGGTTGGCCATATTCGTGGCAAGCTGCTGTCCCGCGCGTATCACTTCAAGACTGTTGGCGAGCCCAAGCTCCCTCATCCTCTGGACTTCTTTGAGGTGCTGTTCGGATGTGCGGACAGCCGATTCCTCGGCCTTTATCCTCTCCTTCTGCAGGAGCACGTTGTAGAATCTTGCGTAGAGTTCTCCCACGGCATTGTTTTCACCGTCTGCTATTATCATCTCCGCCATGCTTTTTACCTGTTTTGACTGGTCTCTCAGAGCTGAATTTTTGCCTCCGGAGTATATTATCTGCTCAAGTGTCACTGCGGTAGTCTTGTTGTCATTTCTTGCCCCGTCGTTGGTAGTGCTCTCTTTTTGTTTGTCCAGTCCGGCATCGGCGGTGATGCTTGGAAGGAGAGTCCCGTCGGCCTGTATCTTGAATGCGTACGCCTTTATCGTCTCCTGCCTCAGTGATCTTAGGGCTGAATTGTTCTGTAAAGTGAGTTCGACAGCCTTGTATATGTCGATAGATCCGTCATCGGCTCCGACGGGCAGTGTTGAGCATAGCACA
Source organism: Synergistaceae bacterium UBA1358 (assembly GCA_002306075.1). GTDB lineage: Bacteria > Synergistota > Synergistia > Synergistales > Synergistaceae > Caenicola. Next base: position 2,192 of record DBRW01000050.1, on the reverse strand, counting down.
GCCAGAGTTATTATCAGCAGGATGGTTGCCTTTTTCTTCATAATTTTCTCTGTCACTCCCCCTATTTGGAGTTAAGTGCACCGGATCGTGCGGACCGGGTGAATCGCCGATAGGCCCGGTATCTCTTTATTCCTGCCCGCGCTTTGTCCTTTATGTCGTCGAGTATGAGATATACGACAGGAATGACTATAAGAGTAAGCATGGTGGATGTAAAAAGACCTCCGATGACTGCCACCGACATCGGCTGACGGGTCTCGCCGCCTTCGCTCAGCGCAAGCGCCACCGGCAGGGAACCGAACATAGTCGAAACGGTGGTCATCAGTATGGCCCTCAGTCGCAGCGGCCCTGCCTGCAGAACGGCCTCGACCTTCTCGGCGCCCTTGGCTCTCAGCTGATTGATGAAGTCCACCAGCAGTATGGCGTTATTGACCACGACTCCGACAAGAAGGATTATTCCCATGAAGCTCATGACACTTATCCTGAGGCCTGCCAGCGCGAGCAGTCCGAAAGAGCCTGCGGTCATGAGCGGAAGAGAGAACATTACCGTAAAGGGGTGTATAAAGGATTCAAACTGTATCGCCATTACCATGTACACCAATATTATTGCGAAGACCAGAGCTATCGACATGTAGTGGAAGCTCTCTTTCATGTACTCTGAATCCCCGGCCGGGATAATGGCGTATGTGCCGTCCTGAGGCGCGTACTTCCGGAATACTTCCTCCATTATGAGGATGCCTTCTCCCGGCGATACGCCTTCTACATTAGCCCCGATCTGGAGGGAACGCTGTCTGTTGTACCTCTTTATGACGTTGGGCGCCATGCCCAAAGAACTGCTTACCAGACCTTCAGCCCTTATTATCTGGCCGTCATTTGTCCTGACCAGTGTATTTTTCAGCTTTTCAGGGTCGTCCCTTCCGCTTCCCTCGGCGCGTACCCTTATGTCGTACCTGTACCCGTCCTGGTTGAAGGATCCTGCATTGTCGCCGCCGAACCATGTCATTAGTTCGTCGGAGAGGTCCCTTATGTTTATGTTCAGGTCATCTGCCAGAGCGCGGTTCAGCGCGAGGTTTATCCTTGGCTTGTTCATCTGCAGGTCTGTCGTTATGTCGACAAGTCCCCTCGCGTTCTCCGCAAGGTCTTTCTTGATCAGATCCCCTATCTCGGCCAGCGATTCGCTGGTCGGCCCCTGGATCACGAGCGTTATGTCAGAACCTCCCCATGTCCCCATTTTGAGGTCAACGTCCCTGAACACCGAGAGCTTGCTTCTGAGGCGTCTCATGACTGTGCCTGCAGGCGGTCTGCTCCCCCTGTCTATCAGTTCGATATTTATGGATGCTTTGTAGACTTCTTCGCCTGCTCCGCTTCCCACTATCCCGTAAGTATAAGCGACACTCTTGTCCGCCTGTATGACGTCGACCATGTCACGCACTACGCTTTCGGTCATCTCAAGTGATGAATCTGCAGGCAGCTCTATCTGTACCCTCAGACGTCCCTGGTCCTCGCTGGGGAAAAATTCTGTCCCCAGTGTCGTTGCAAGACCAATGCCCATCATGAAAAGTCCGAGAGCCGCGGTCAGGATGGTTTTACGGTGTGTTACCGCATATTTCAGCACTCCCGAGTATTTCTCCTCGATCCATAAGAACGGCTTCTCCAGCCTCTGCTGAAGGGGGCCGTAAATCCTCTTCCCAAGCACCCTCGAACACAGATATGGTGTGAGAGTCAGGGATATCAACAGTGATATGCTGATCGTAGTCGCAACGGTAACACCAAAGGAGTTGAAGAATCGTCCCATTATCCCTCCCATGAATGCGACCGGGACAAATACTGCAAGAGTCGTCGCGGCACCTGCGATTACAGCAAAGGCGACCTCGCTTCCGCCGTCCTGGGCCGCTCTGTAGGGGGTCTTGTCCATATCCCTGTGCCTTGTTATGTTTTCCATTACGACAGTTGTGGCGTCGACTACCATGCCGACAGCCAGGGACAGTCCCATCATCGACATGTTGTTTATGGTGATCCCCATCCAGTAAAGCACCGAGAGGCTGCCGAGAAGACATACAGGTATAGTTATGACTGCTACGATCGTAGCCCTTATTGTTTTCAGGAAGATGAACATTATAACGGAGGTCAAAAGGATCGATACGACGATGTCCCAGAAGACCCCGTTCATTGAGCGCATTATGAATTTGGCGTTG
>DBRW01000058.1 GCA_002306075.1 Synergistaceae bacterium UBA1358 | reverse complement strand
CTGATGCCGCCAGACATATAGTGCTGTATCGGAGAAACTCTGACAGGACGCCTGAACCCGTCAAAAAATCTCCGATCCACGGTAAGTGAGTAACGGAATCCCTTGTCCTCCCATTTCCCGGGATCTGCATCTTCAAGGTGTGCCAGTACCCGGCCGGACCGCTCCTTCTGTGCCATGAGGACCGAGCAGCGATCCCTTGCAAAGAGGTTTGCCTCGGCTCCGCTCTTGTAACCCCACTCGTATATCGCTCTTTTTAAGAACTCGTCGCCGTTTTCATCAGTTATCCTTACATGGTCGACAAGTCCGGTATCGGCCATCCATTCCGGAAGGCCAGGTTCGTTCCAGCCGATCGGGTAAAACTGAACGAACTCCATATCGATCAGATCAAGCCCTGCCCTAAGTGCGAGAGAATAGCCGTCTCCCGTCATTCTTGCCGGGTTGTCGCTCCTTCTGTAGATACGGCCGCCTCCGCCCGTCGCTATTATGACCGCGTCGGCTTTTAATGAGAATGATTTTCCCGTCCTCCAGTCCGTGAAGCTCGCTCCCGAGACCTTGCCATCCGTCACTTCAAGCGATGTAGCCACTGTCCATTCAATAAACCTGACTCCTTTCCTCCTGGCGATATCAACGAGCTGGTTTACAAATCCGCCGCCGCCCATGAGTTCACAGACAGCCGTCTCTCTTGTGCTGGCAGTCCCTTTTGTAAACTTAATGCCCACTCCCAGATCAGAAAGCCTTCTCAGACTCTCCTCGCTCTTTTCGGAAAGGATCTTTACAAGCACCGGGTCGTTGAGGCCTTTCCCCGTTTCCATCGTTCTGCTGAAATGTTCTTCGGGACTGATCCCGCAGACAGGAAGTGTAAACATACCCGCAGAATAGGCCGTGCAGCTCGCGAGACCTGCGGATGTTTTGCTCACCACCGTAACGTCCGCACCTGCGGCGGCCGCCTCTATCGCGGCAGTAAGTCCGGCGCCTCCGGCACCGATGATCAGGACGCTGTTCCGCTTCATTTGCAACACCTCATTTGGGATATCCGTGCTATCGATTTTAATTGTCAACATTATAACATGCAAAAGCGATGGGTCTATTGATTTCATTATAAAAAAATTGGCAGCCCCGACTCACTTCGTCAGCAGCTGCCAATATTATTGATAGACCTATACTTCCTGCCTAAGCAGACAGGAATACATCCGAGAAGTCTATATTTCCGAGCTCATTATGGCCTCCAGAACCCCACCGGCTATGGCAAGAGCCTTGTCCGTTATACTGAAACAGTGCTCTCTCTCCCCCCGCGGATCTATATCGCCTATCTTGAGTCCTTTGGTCACCCTGACAGACGGGTGGATCAATCCCCTCACTATCCCCTCGATCTGGGAAAAGACCGGAACACCTTCGACGCAGGCGACCGCTTCTTCCGGCATCACCGTGTCCCCGATGCTTTTCAGCGGCACGACATAGCCATCGCACGGAGACCTCAGCACCCTTTCGACAGAATAGCCTTTTATGATCCCCGGGATACCGGTATTGGGTATCGCAGAACCTTTCCTTATGACTCTCCCCAGGTAGTGACCGCGTTTTGTCTCTATTACCGCGTCAACATCTTCAGGGGCCGAGAACCCCGGGCCGATCGCTATCACCAGGGGTGCCATCCCTTTTCGGGTACCTAGATTTTTCTTTGCCATTATCGCATCAACGAGAAGGTCGGGCTTCAAAGCAGCGATCGACTTACCCGCCGGATCGACATACACATAAACTTTTTCTCTGTCACGGGGGAGATCCGAAAGGGAATCTATCCTGACTGCCTCCATATCTTCGATCACTATCGATCCGTCAAACACGGCAGAGGCCACAGAGACGGTCCTCCTTATCGCCAGTGGTCTCTCCGTCTCCAGTGAAAGCACGGAATAGCCTACCTTCCACAATCTGTATATTATCCCGGTCGCCAGGTCTCCGCCACCTCTTACTATCGCAAGTTTTCCGCGTGCCATCGATATCCCCCCACAGAGATCAAGACCGGTGTTCACTTGTTTCTTAACACATCCATATGGCATCCCCCAAGCTGCCAGCAGAGGCACTTTTTGCCTGAGCACGGCACACAGGGCCGTACTGCCGACGACAGAGGGATCTCGTTTGTACCGAAGCCGACAAAGGAACATTGTGTCTTTCTCGGTCGGAGCATCGAACTTCCCTCAGCCCTGACCCCTATAGTCTTTTCTGTATTGCCTGTTTTTTCGATCCTGTCCATTATCTCGTGGGAGACATCCGTGAAGCCCGGATATACCTCGGCGGATATGTATTTTGAGTGCTCACGGCAGACTTTGCCGCTCAGCCATTCCAGTATGGGCCTGTGCATGCCGTAAAGCGCTACAGAGCCCGCGACATCAAGCAGCATGCCGGACATGAGGTTTCCGCTCTGGGACATCAGTTCTTCGCTTTTCTTCTCTATCGCCTCACCTACGGTCCAGACGATAAGTGCCGACAGAGTTGTCTCAGCTTTGCCGAAGTCTATGACATCTCCGAAATTTTTTCTCATATTTTCATCAGACATCAGCAGAATGCGAGCCTTGGGGTCAAACAGCCTGGGCCCCCATTCCTCTTTCCACTGCATGATGAATTTATCCGCATCTTTCAGGTAGTTTTCTCCCAGCGTTCTGTAATGTTCGATCAGGGCGGAAAAATCGACAGCCGCTTCAGGTCCTTCGATCTCGGCTGTTCCATTCGTCGGATCGGCAAGGTCGGAGCTGAAGTATATCCTGATCTTTTTCATGCCCTCTCATCTCCTTACAAGCCGTTATGCAAACGTCAGCGATCTGATAAAACGATCCTGAAAATCCTGCAGCGAAGAGAGTTCTATATATTCCATCCCGCCCATGGTCTGTTCCGTTCTGCGGTAGAAATCTTCCGACGCCTGCGCCATGCAGGCTCCCAGGCCTGAAGAGTTGAAGACGAAACGCACCCTTTCACGTTCGACTTTCGGGATCAGACCGACCGTCATGGCATTCGATATATCTATGTTGCTGCCAAAGGCCCCCGCTAGCAGGACTTCATCGATCCCGTCAGCGGCAACGCCCATCTTCTCCATCAGCACTTCGGTCCCAGCTTTTACGGCTCCCGTGGCAAGCTGCACGGCACGCACATCCTTCTGGGTAAGGTATACAGGATCATTCCTGTCAGTGATCAGGAAGCGGTTGATCCTGTTGTCGTCTAAGCTCAGCCTGTCTTTTATCCTTTCATCGGTGCATTCCTCGCGTGTAAGCATCCTTCCGCCGCCGTCGATCACGCCTTCCCTCAGAAGTATGGCCACTGCGTCGATAAGCCCTGACCCGCACAGTCCTTTGGGAGCAACTCCTCCTATAACTTTGTATGATATCCCGTCTTCTGTCATCGAGACTTTTTCGACGGCGCCGCTGCAGCCACTTATACCCTGGCTTATTCCCGCTCCCTCGAAAGCCGGGCCGGCCGCTGTCGCACAGCAGTACATTTTTTCCTTATTGCCGATAACGATCTCGTTGTTGGTCCCTATATCTATAAAAAGCCTCAGAGGCACTTCCCTGTCTACATCATGCGCAGCGATCCCCGCCACTATGTCCCCTCCCACATATCCGGAAACGACCGGTATCACTTTGACCGTACCGTTGGGGGACATTTTGAGGCCCAGGTCTGAAGCAGCGACCGGAGGATGGGTCCTGAACTGAGGCGAATATGGACTGCAGCCAATGCTCTCTGGCGATATCCCGAGAAAAATATGCTCCATTACGGTGTTGCCTGCCACTACGGCCTCGTTCAGCGATTCCGGAACAGTCCCCGCTTTTTCTGCAAGGGTCGAAAATGCTTTGTTCATTTCCTCAACGAGCATTTCCTGCATACGGGCAAGGGCTCCCGGCTGCAGCGTTGAAGCCGCTATCCTCGAAACCACATCATCGCCGTAGGAGACCTGAGGATTCAGAAAGGAACGGATCCCTGCGACTTTATGTCGGTCAAGGTCCAGCAGATAGCAGACGACCGTCGTAGTGCCCAAGTCAACGGCCACGCCGAGCCCCTTCTTGTCGGGGGACCACTCGGTCACAGGCTTTACTGACGTCCCCTCGAGTATCCGGCTGCCCTGTTCTTCTGCAGCATCGATGACTTTCAGGGTGCCGCTCCCAAGGATCTTCGCGCAGCACGCCAACCGCACACCGGAATTTATCTCTTCCTTTTTGAGGAGTTTCTTTTCAGTAGCGGTAAGCGGCGAAAGGAACCTTCTCCCGTCAGTCGCTGAGACTCTGCACTTGCCGCAAGTCCCGGCACCTCCGCAGGGACGCAATATGTTTACTCCCGCGGCGGCAGCCGCATGGGCAACAAGCTCGTCCGTCCCAGATACCGCCTCTATATTATCCGGCAGGAATAAAACTGTATGCACCGAATTTTCCATCAACAACATCTCCCTGCGAAGGTCATACTTCATATCCTATTTTACCCCGCATGCCAGTGTCAAATTAAGTTCGCAATTTCATTAGGACTCCTGTTAACCTACGCAGCTCTTGATGATAATTTTTGGAGCGAGTCTTGACTTAAGTATGCCCTGTTCGCCGACCAATCCTCCGAGTATTCAATCAGGCAGATCGTAACAAGACTTATGTATGAATCAGCGTTAGGGAATATCCCGATCGGCCTTGTTCGCCTGCGGATCTTTTTGTTGGGTTTTTAGCATATTCAGAATGAGCAACTGCTTTATTTCTTACTATGATTCTTTCATCATAAGCAGAAATTTCTTCTCCAATCATATTTATTATTTCTTTTTTCTCGCGTTTTCCAAATTTTTGAGTACCTGCTGCTGACGTTTCTTAAACGTTGTCAGAAAAAGGCCTTGAATATGAAATTATAGCGGCAGTAAGAAGTGCAGAGCGAATAATATAATCTGAGTTAATAGTATTTTGATTAAGATACTTAAGGTATTTTATAGCTTGATCTAAGTCATTTATTGAAATTCTTGTACGATTAAATTGCTTTTCGATCTTTGTGTATAAAATGATAAAATCCTCCTTTAAAACAATATATTTATAATAATTATAGTACATTATTTTGAATTTAGAAAAAAATTAGATTTTACTCCAATCAAGTAACGGCTCTTTTTTATTGAAATGAAAGGTTAAAGAATGATATAAAAAAAATTCGTAGGGCTGGACCCTACGAACTGTTGGTATCTCTGGAGCGGAAGACGGGAT
>DBRW01000007.1:4549-14695 GCA_002306075.1 Synergistaceae bacterium UBA1358 | reverse complement strand
TCGACCGGCAGATACGTGCTCCAGGGACAGGGAGAGAATGCCGGTGTCGTCGACGTCGGCGAAGGCTGGGGATTGGCCTTCAAGGTCGAGAGCCACAACCACCCCTCGGCAGTGGCCCCGTTCCAGGGAGCAGCCACGGGGGTCGGCGGGATAATAAGGGACATAATAGCCATGGGAGCACGTCCGACGGCATCAATGGACGGACTTTTCTTTGGCGATCCTTCACTTAAAAAAACAGAGAATCTCTCCAAAGGGATAGTCGAGGGGATAGGAGCTTACGGGAATGCTGTGGGCGTGCCCGTCGTAGGTGGAAAGACATTCTACTCCCCCTGCTACACCGACAACCCTCTCGTAAACGCTTTCTGCGCCGGCTTCGTCCGCCTTGACAAGATGGCAAGCTCACAGACCGCGAAGAGCGGAGACTTTGCCGTGCTGCTGGGCTCCAAGACGGGTCGCGACGGGATCGCGGGAGCTTCTTTCGCCTCCCGCAAACTTGATGAGGACTCGAAGGCGAGCAAGCCGCAGATACAGATCGGAGACCCGTTCGAGGAAAAGCTCCTCATCGAATGCTGCCTGGATCTTCTCGACAAAGACCTGATCGCATCGATGCAGGACATGGGAGCCGCCGGCATACTCTCCTCCTCGAGCGAGATTGCCCACAAGAGCGGCTGTGGCATAGACATCAACGTCGAAATGATACCCCTTAGGGAAAAGGGCATGGAGCCGTGGGAGATCTTCCTCTCTGAATCACAGGAGCGCATGCTCCTTATAGTCGAGAAGGATAAGCTCGATCCGGTATTTGCGCTGGCAGCGCATTACGGGCTGGACTGCGCCGTGATCGGCAACATGACGGATTCGGGCCGTTACAGGGTCTACGACAGGGGCGAACTTATAGCCGACCTGCCGACTTCGATACTCGGCAATGCTCCCGAGGCCGTATGGCCGTCGGCAGCCCCCGACGACAGCGGGTCCGGATCTGCGGACCGTGCGGCCCTTGCGTCAAAGGATCCGGAGAGCGATCTGCTCTCCCTTATCTCCTGCCACAACGGCAGAAGCAAGCATTGGATATGGGAGCAGTACGACTCGATGGTGCAGCTCCATACGATAGAGGGTCCCGGATCACCGGTCGCGGCAGTAGAGGTCCCCGATACAAAAAGGGCATGCCTGCTGACCATGGAGGCTGAACCCTACAAATGCCGGACAGATCCCTACATCGGAGCTTCTGAGACGATGGCCCTTTCACTAAGGGGGCTGTGGGTAGCCGGAGCCGAAGTCCTTGGCATGACGAACTGCCTCAATTTCGCCTCCCCCGAAGTCCCGGAAAAATTCTACGAACTCGAGCAGTCCATCAAGGGTCTCGCGGATACGTGCAGAGATCTCGACTGTCCCGTAGTTTCGGGAAACGTGAGCCTCTACAACGAAACGGCGAGCGGACAGATCTATCCCACTCCCCTCGTAGTGACCGCGGGACTTGTCAAAGACAGGGATTCGCGCCTGCCGTCGGGCAAGGCCTCCTCGGGAGACTCTCTCTACATCGTTGGAGGTCCCTGCGGTTCGCTCGGTGCTTCGCGTTATCAGGTGATGAAGGAAGGCGGTCCCAAAGGCGTCACGGTCCTGCCGGACCATGACAACGAGAAGGCCTTCAGGGAAAGGGCCCTCATGACCGCGGAAAACGGCGCGGCATCTTCGGGACGCGCTGTCGCAGGCGGAGGACTTGCCATCGCGCTTGCAAACGAGGTCCTGGCCTCGGGCTGCGGCTTGTCCGTAAAGACAGACATCTCGGTCCCCCCCGAAGAGATCCTCTTCTCTGAGGGCGGGGCACGTGCGGTATACGCCGTTCCCGCCGAAAAGGAGAAAGGATTCGAAAAGATCTGGAAGGGATTCCCGTGCATAAAGGCGGGGACCTTCGGCGGAACAGTATACGAGTGGCAGGATATGTTCAGGATCGACATCGCCAGACTTAAAAAGGCATTCATGGAGGGCAGCTGCTAAAAATGTGCGGCGTTTTCGGTGCTTACAGCATTAACGGCGCCCCTGTGCTCGAGGACGTATATCTCGGTCTCTGCGCCCTGCAGCACAGAGGACAGCTCTCTGCCGGGGTGGCATGGATCGCGGATGGGAACGTAAACATCAAGAAGGGCATGGGACTGGTCCACGAAGCCCTCGATCAGAACTGCCTTTCAAAGATAGACGCATACACCGCGATAGGACATGTGCGATACGCCACCGCAGGAAGCACGAGGATAGACGACTGTCAGCCGATCGGAGCGAACTATTCGCAGGGGCCTGTGGCCATAGCCCACAACGGCAACCTTACGAACGCACAGGGGCTGGGCTGCTATCTTGAAAACAAGGGCGCGATATTCCACACATCGTCCGATACGGAGACCATCCTTCAGCTCATGGCACACCAGCCCGGAGTGGTACAGCTCGAAGCCCTTGAAAGATCTCTCGCAAAGATACAGGGCGCATACAGCCTTGCGGTCCTTTTCGAGGACTGCCTGATAGCGGCAAGGGACCCCTGGGGTTTCAGGCCTCTGATCGTAGGACAGAAAGATGAGACCATATACGTCGCCTCGGAATCCTGCGCGCTTGACATACTGGGCGCAGAAATCATCCGTGACGTCGAACCCGGAGAGATCCTGGTCATCGACAAAAGAGGCATGATATCGCGAAAACTTCCCGTCACGCCCTCCAGGAGATGCCACTGCTCGTTCGAATACGTCTATTTTGCAAGACCGGACAGCGTGGTAGACGGCAGATCTGTCTACATGGCAAGGAAAGAGCTCGGAGTAAAACTCGCAGCTTCCGGCGGCCCTCAAAATTCTGTCGTGACCGGTATGCCCGACAGCGGAACACTGGCGGCTTTGGGATTTTCACAAAAGACAGGGCTCCCTTTCGAAATGGGCATCGTCAGGAACAGGTATGTGGGGAGGACCTTCATACAGCCCACCCAGCTCGTCAGGGATATCGGCGTCAAGATCAAACTCAACCCTCAGCATACCGCATTCATGGGCAAGGAGGCCGTGGTGGTGGACGACTCACTTGTACGTGGGACTACGGCAGGCAGGATCGTATCTATGATAAAGGAGAGTGGGGCAACGAAGGTCCATCTGAGGATCGCATCCCCGCCTGTCTGCTTCCCATGCTATTACGGGATAGACACACCGACCTCCGACGAACTTGCCGCAGCGCAGATGGACATCTCTACCCTCTGCAGAAAGATCGGGGCCGATTCCCTTGAATACCTGACCTGCCAGCAGCTTCGGGAGGCCATAGGGCTGCCGTCTTCAGAACTGTGCATGGCATGCTTTGACGGGAATTATCTGGAAAACGATGATTACTCAGATCTTCCGGAAGTCTGATCCAAATTATTCGATATAAAAACTTTTCGCATACATTTTTGGAGGTGCTTGAAATGGAATTGAACAAAAAGGATTTTATCTATGAAGGCAAGGCAAAAAAGCTCTACGCAACGGACGACCCGGATGTCGTCATAGTTGAATACAAAGACAGCTTCACGGCTTTCAACGGCGAGAAGAAGGCGACAATGAGCGGCAAGGGACAGCTCAACAACAAGATCAGCTCAAAGCTGTTCGGATACCTTAAATCAAAGGGCATCAAATCGCATTTTATAAAGCAGCTGGACGATGTCCATCAGGCAGTGACGAAGGTCTCGATCGTCCCCCTGGAAGTCATCGTCAGGAACATCACGACCGGTTCGCTCTGCAAAAGGCTCGGTGTGAAGGAGGGAATGAAGCTTTCACGTCCCCTCGTCGAGTTCTGCTATAAAAACGACGAGCTCGGCGATCCCCTTATCCTTGAAGATCACGCGATCCTCTTCGGCTGGGCCACGGAAGAGGAGATAGCTAAGATAAAGGAGATATCGCTGAAGGTAAATTCGGTGCTGACCGAATATTTTGCNNCTGATGCTTGCCGACGAGATATCGCCGGACACCTGCCGTTTCTGGGACAGCTCGACCGGGGACCGACTGGACAAGGACCGTTTCCGCAAGGATCTGGGAAACGTACTCGGAGCGTACGAAGAGATCTGGAAGAGGATATCTGAGTAAATAATGAGCGGGATATTCGGGGCTTACAGCAAATCAGGCAAGTCAGTACTGGAGGAAGTTTACCTTGGGTTATACGCCCTCCAGCACAGGGGACAGGAGTGCGCCGGCATTGCATGGAGCGAAGGCGGCCGGATCGAGGCCGCGAAGGGCATGGGACTGCTCCACAATGCCATAGAGCAGAAATGTCTCACCGAGAAAAGCGCGCCGTGCGCGATAGGACATGTACGCTATACGCCGCTGCCCGGTTCCCAGCTCCACAATGTCCTCCCGATAGGCGCGAATTATGCAAGGGGCACTGTAGCTGTCGCACATGACGGTCTGATCACCAACCTTAAGGAACTTACGTCGCACCTTGAAAAACAGGGGGCGATCTTCCAGTCCTCGACAGATTCCGAGGCGATCATCCACCTGATGGCGCACAAATCGCATATGCAGCCACTGGACGCATTCATCGACTCCCTCAGGAAGATCAAGGGATCGTACGCCGTTATAGTGCTTATCAACGGCACACTGGTCGCAGCCCGCGACCCGTGGGGGTTCAAACCTCTTGTGATCGGGGAAAGGGACGGAAATTACTATGCCGCGTCCGAATCATGCGCGCTTGACATCGTCGGGGCGAAACTGATCCGCGACGTAGAACCGGGCGAGATAACCGTAATCGACGACAGGGGCATGCGGAGCCTAAGGCTCAACCAGGAGTGCTGCCGCAAAATGAGATGTTCCTTTGAATACGTTTACACTGCCAGGCCCGACAGTATAATTGACGGAAGATCGGTTTATGAGGCACGCAAAGAGATGGGAAGGCTCCTTGCCGAACAGGCCCCCTGTCCCGCTGCCGACATTACAGCGGGAATGCCTGACAGCGGCACGATAGCTGCTGTGGGATACGCCGAGAGATCGGGGATCCCGTTCGAGATGGGAGTCGTCAGAAACAGATATGTGGGACGGACGTTCATCCGGCCCACACAAAAAGTCCGTGAACTCGGCGTCAAAATAAAACTGAATCCGATATCCGAAGTTTTCGACAAAAAGAAGGCAGTCGTGATCGATGATTCGATCGTAAGAGGGACGACCGCGGAAAGGGTCGTATCTATGATAAGGGACTCAGGCGCGTCCGAAGTGCACCTCAGGATAGCCTCCCCTCCCGTCCTCCACTCATGCATGTACGGGATCGACACGAGAAAGGAAGAGACCCTTGCGGCTGTCAGGATGACCCTCCCCGAACTCTGCATGAAGGTCGGGGCAGATTCACTTGAATACCTCAGCGAAAATAATCTTACAAAGGCCATAGGCCTTCCGGAGGATCAGATATGCACGGCCTGTTTCACGGGCAGATATCTTGACGAGACAGATCTGAAAGCGGGTGCGTGATCTTGGATAAAAAACTCACTTACGAAAAGGCGGGTGTCAGCATAGAAGCCGGCGACCTATGGGTCGAGACGATAAAGGGAATGTTGGAGAGACGCCCCAAAGACCCGAACTGCGTCGGCGGAGTCGGTGGCTTTGCGGGACTTTACAGGATAGGCGGAAGCAAATGCATTGCCGCATGCTGTGATGGAGTGGGCACCAAGCTCGAACTCGCAAAGGAGACCGGCATATACCGCGGTCTTGGTCAGGATCTTGTGGCCATGAACGTCAACGACCTCGTCACAGGGGGCGCAAGGCCACTTTTCTTCCTGGACTACGTCTCATGCGGAAAGCTGGACACGAAGATATTCGGTGAGATCCTCGATGGCATACTCGACGCCTGCGAGGAGAGCATGTGCGCGCTTTTGGGCGGCGAAACGGCAGAGATGCCCGATGTTTACGGTGAAAAGGGATTCGATCTCGCAGGATTTGCCGTAGGCATGGTCGACGAGGACAAGATCATTGACGGAAAAAATGTAAAAGAGGGCGACGTGATCCTCGGGCTCAGAAGCTCGGGAGTCCACAGCAACGGTTACAGCCTTGTCAGAAAAGCTCTCGGAAGAGACGGCCTGGCAGTCGGCCTTGACACGGTCCCCGAAGGCTGGGAAGAGACAGTCGCCGAAGCGGTCATGAAGCCGACCAGGCTCTATGTAAGGTCCGCGCTGGCGGCCGTCGCCACAGGGGCCGTACACGCAATGGCCCACATCACCGGCGGCGGCATGTACGGAAATGTGATAAGGGTGATCCCCAAAGGGCTCGATATTGACATAGACTTCAGATCATGGGAACGCCCCAAAATTTTCGATCTTATCCAGAGCGCCGGTATTGAGGAGGATGAAATGAGGAAAGTGTTCAACCTGGGCATCGGATATGTGTTTATCGTTGATCCGGACGAGGTGCACCTTATCGAGGGCGCTCTTTCGGGATCGGGCGAAAGTATCGTGAGGATAGGGAGGGTCGTCAAGTGTACATCCCGCGCATAGCTATCCTTATCTCCGGCACCGGATCGAACATGGAGGTCATCCTCAAGGCCTGTATCACGGGCGAACTTCCGGCCCAGGTCTCATTCGTCGGAAGCGACAACATAAACGCGAAGGGTCTGTCGACCGCGGCGGCGCTTGGGGCGCCCACCCGTGTCTTTTTTTACAAAAGGGACGGCAGAGAAGCTGCGGAGGAGGCCATAGCTAAGGCTGTGGAAGAAACACATACAGACTGGATCATACTTGCCGGCTTTATGAAGATCCTGTCGCCTGGATTCGTGAGAAGGTTCCCCGACAGGATCATCAACATCCATCCCGCGCTGCTGCCCGCTTTCCCGGGGGCACACGCCATCCGCGACGCATGGGAGGCCAAGGCCGACCATACCGGCGTAACGGTCCACCTGGTAGATGAAGAGGTGGACCACGGCCGCATACTTGCGCAGGAAAGGGTCGACATCCTTCCCGGGGATACGATAGAAACGCTTGAAGAGAAGATCCACAGGGTCGAACACAGGATATACACTGAGACGCTGAAAAAGCACTTTGAAGAAAATCCTATATCAATCGAAGAGTGGGAGGAATAGCGATGATGGAGACCAGAAAAGCGCTCATCTCTGTCTGGGACAAGACGGGCGTGCTCGAATTGGCAAAGGGCCTGGCTGCCCACGGATATGAGATCGTTTCCAGCTCGGGAACAGCAAAATACCTCGAAGAGGGCGGGGTCACGGTAACGGAAGTCGTTGACATGACGGGACTTCCCGCGATCCTTGGAGGCAGGGTGAAGACACTGCATCCGACCATTATGGGCGGTATTCTCGCAAGAAGGGGCTTTGCGCAGGACGATGAGGACAGAAAGAAGTTTTCTATCCCGCTTATCGACGTCGTGGTCTGCACGCTCTATCCCTTTGAGGAGACGGCCGAAAAAGGGGCAGACCTCGACCAGCTAATCGAGAAGATCGACATAGGAGGAGTTTCGCTCATAAGGGCGGCCGCAAAGAACTACTACCACGTCACGGTCGTTACCGACATCGCAGACTACGGAAGCGTACTGGAAGAACTTGAAAAGAAGCAGGAATTTACCCTTGAATTCAAACAGAAGCTCGCGCTCAAGGCCTTCCGCCTTACCTCATCGTACGATGCCACCATATACAAGGGACTTTGCTCAGAGATAGGGACATCTGAAGAAGCGGGTGAAGACAAGATACTTCCTTTGCGGAAAGCACAGGATCTGAGATATGGTGAAAACCCCCATCAGAAAGCTGCCCTCTTCATGCCCCCGCTTGAAAAGAAACCCTTTGAGCAGTTCTCGGGCAAGGAACTCTCCTACAACAACCTCCTCGATTTAGACACGCTCCTGAGAGGCTGTTCCCTGTTCCAGGATCAATGCGCCTGCATCATAGTCAAACACACGACTCCTTGCGGGACTGCACAGGGCAGGACCCCGCTCGATGCATTCAGGAAGGCGCTCGAGTGCGATCCTGTATCGGCATTCGGCGGCATCATCGGAATAACGAGATGTGTGGACATGGAGACCGCGAAGGCCATTATCGAGACTTTCTTTGAGATAGTCGCCGCTCCTTCATATGCTGATGGAGTCGTTGAATTTTTCAGGGAGAAGAAGCCCAATCTGCGCGTCCTTACGATAACTCCCGGATATGCCCCGAACCTTCAGCTGACCGGAAACCGCTGCGGCTATCTTGTCCAGGAGGACAAGCTCCCGCCGCTTCCCAAAGAGGATGAAGGCAAGTGGATCGGCAAGGCAAGGCCCGACCTTTGGGATGACCTTATCTTCGCATGGAAGACCGCTGCAATAACGAAGAGCAACGCTATCGTCCTCGTAAAGGACGGAGCAGCCGTAGGTATCGGCGGAGGCTTCACCAACAGGGTCGACGCGGCAGAGTATGCACTGAAGCTCGCATGCGAAAAGGCAAAGGGAGCGGTGCTTGCGTCAGACGCATTCTTCCCCTTCCCAGACACTGTGGAGCTTGCCTCAAGAGAAGGGGTGTGCGCTGTGATACAGCCCGGCGGTTCCATAAAGGACGAAGATGTATTCAAACGGGCCGAAGAGCTAGGGATAAGCATGTTCGTCGGCGGCGGCCGGACGTTCCGTCACTGAGGAGGGACACTTATGAGGATAATGGTCCTCGGGGGCGGCGGCCGTGAACATGCCATCGTCCACGCTTTTTCAAGATCAAAGGTGACCACGAAACTCCACTGCTGTCCCGGAAACCCGGGGATCGCCAAACTGGCGGCATGTCACGCGGGGAACCCGTCAGACCCCTTCCAGATGACGGCACTCTGCAAAAGGCTTGACATAGACCTGGTGTTCATCGGGCCGGAAGCCCCCCTTGTCGCCGGTACCGCCGATGCGCTCAGAGATGCTGGCATCCTTGTGATGGGCCCCGGAAAACTTGGGGCACAGCTCGAGGGAAGCAAGGTATTTTCAAAGAATTTCATGAAGAAGCACGGGATACCCACATCTTCTTTCGACTGCTGCCAGACTATAGAAGAGTGCGCCGCGGCGATAGGCAAAAGATCCGCCCCGTACGTCGTAAAGGCTGACGGACTGGCTGCAGGCAAAGGCGCGTTCCTCCTTGACACGAAAGAAGAGGCAATGACCGTATGCAGCATGATGCTGGACGATATGATACTCGGCGCGGCCGGTAAAAAAATAATAATCGAGGACTTTGTCGAAGGACAGGAAATGACCATCCTTGCGATAACGGACGGGGAAACTGTCAGGATCCTCCCCTCCAGCCAGGACCACAAGCGGGCGCTGGATGGAGACAAAGGCAGCAACACCGGAGGGATGGGAGCCTATTCCCCTGTCCCCTGGGTGGATGATGCCTTCCTGAAAAAGGTCGAAGATACCATCCTCATGCCCACACTGGAAGGACTCAAAAAGGAGGGGATACCCTTCTGCGGCGTCATCTACGCGGGCATCATGATAAAACCAGACGGATCGCTCTCTGTTCTGGAATACAACGTAAGGCTCGGAGATCCTGAAGCACAGGTCGTGCTCCCCGTCTTCGGCGGAGATTTCGGAGAGGCGGTCTTTGCATGCTGCAAGGGCGATCTGGCGAAGGTGGAATGGCCAGCCCCCGAATGCGTCGCTCTCGGGGTCGTCATGGCTTCGGGCGGATACCCGGACAAATACCAGACAGGTTACGAGATAGTGATGCGCGACGAGGAAGTACCCGACACCTACATCTATCACGCCGGGACAGCACATGACAACACGGGCACCCTCGTCACATCGGGAGGAAGAGTGCTAACAGTCGTGGGAATGGCTTCCACTCTGAAAAAAGCGAAAGAACTTGCGTACAGGCGCGTAAATACCGTCTATTTCAGGGACGCGCACTACAGGAAGGATATAGGAGACAAATCTCTGAAAGGTGAGGATAAACAGTGAAGATGCCCGCAGTCGGAATAATTATGGGTTCGTCGTCGGACATACCTGTGATAGAAAAGGGGGTCAAGGTGCTCGATGAACTGGGTATCCCATACGAAGTCGCGATAGCCTCAGCCCACAGGACCCCGCGGGACGTTGAGGGATATGCCGTAAACGCCTCCAAAAGGGGGATAAAGGTCATTATAGCCGCAGCCGGCCTCTCTGCTGCACTGCCGGGAGTCGTGGCCGCGGCAACGACTCTCCCTGTAATCGGGATACCCGTAAAGGGCGGAGC
>DBRW01000007.1:4304-4482 GCA_002306075.1 Synergistaceae bacterium UBA1358 | reverse complement strand
GAAGAGTGGTCAAAGAAGAGAGCATCCGCTGTCGCTGAGAGCCGCACTGAGCTTGCAAACCTGCCTGCGGCGCCCGAGGTGGCCTATAGACTTTAAAGACGGCTGAGCCGTCTTAAAAGTCGTGAAGCAGCGATATCCGATCGCTGTGAAGCAATTGTGAAGCAGTGGCGAAGCAATT
>DBRW01000007.1:233-4147 GCA_002306075.1 Synergistaceae bacterium UBA1358 | reverse complement strand
TTACGATAGCTCAGCAACCGCTCAGCTATTGCTCCGCCATTGCTCAGCGGCCGGTGATTTTCCGGCCGCTTTCATCTCCCCTTAAACACCGGTTTTTCTTTTTTGAAGAACGCTTCGACTGCGTTTTTGTGATCCTCGGTCTGTATGCACTGTGCCTGGAAGAGGGCTTCCTGCTCCATCAGCTGATCCAGCGTCATTGCGTCTGAGCCGTTGATCAGCGCTTTTGCCAGCATGTGGGCTATGGGAGGTCCCTGTGCGATCTTCTGCGCGACCTTCATGGCCTCTTCATATAGGCTCTCGGCAGGGAACGTCATGTTGACTATGCCGATATCTTTCGCCTCCCCGGCGCTGATGTTCCGTCCGGTCAAGACCAGTTCCTTTGCCTTCTGGAGCCCTACAAGCCTCGGAAGGGCATAAAGCCCTCCGAGGTCGGGGATAAGACCCACATTTGCAAATGCCATTCCGAACTTCGCATCTTCAGAAGCGATTATTATGTCCGCGTGGAGTGCGATGCAGAAACCTGCTCCTACAGCATAGCCGTTTACCGCCGCTATGGTAGGCTTGGCCATTTCCGCAAACCGTCTGACCCATGGAGCAAACCTTCTCATGTAAAAATAGCCTTCGTTTGCGTCAAATCCCTCCGAAAACCTCTTAAGGTCCCCGCCCGCACAAAAGGCCCTGCCTGTTCCGGTAAGCACTACAGCCCTGACGGAACTGTCCCGCTCAACATCTGCTGTTGCCTCACAGAGCTCCTCGAAGAGAAGGTTTTCAAGGGCGTTCATCGTCTCGGGGGAATTCATCCTTATCACAGCAACATTTGAATCTTTTATCAGTTCGATTTTTTCGTACCCTGACATCTCATTCCTCCTCAGAAATATGGATCGGCCCAGGTCGCCTATGCCGAAAAAATACTCAGATACTTATCTCCTCTGTCGGGCTGGACCGTGACCACGATGCTTTCCCTCGGCAGTTTTTTTGCCTCCTGTAACGCTGCCCATACGTTTGCACCCGTTGATACCCCGCTGAAAAGCCCCTCTTCGGATGCCAGCCACTTTGCTGTCCTGAGGGCGTCTTCGTCACTTACCCTTTCAAAAGCTGTAACAACATCCTTATCCAGATTCTTTGGCACAAAATTTGCGCCGATCCCCTGTATCTTGTGAGGTCCTGCACTTCCCTCCGTAAGCAGCGGGCTGGAAAGCGGTTCGACTGCGATGATCCTGACATCGGGAAATTCTCTGCCAAGAGCCTTCCCAACGCCGCTTATCGTTCCTCCTGTGCCGAATCCCGCCACAAAAGCCCCTATACTTTTGCCCTCCGGTATCTGGGACAATATTTCTGGTCCTGTAGTCATCTCGTGAGCCCATGGATTGCCCTCGTTTGAAAACTGGTCGAGCATAAGGGCGTTTTTCTCGTTGGAGAGGAATTCGCATGCGGCATCGACGGCCCCCTGCATCCCTTTCGGCGCGGGAGTAAGGATAAGTTCCGCTCCAAAAGAGGAGAGTATCGTTCTTCTCTCTACCGACATGGATTCAGGCATTGTGAGAACGACCCTGAGTCCCATAGCCCTTCCAAGCAGCGCAAGTCCTATGCCTGTATTGCCGCTTGTCGGCTCCACAAGGACCGTATCGCTCTTCAGGTCGCCTCTGAGCTCAGCTCTTTTGAGCATTCCCCAGACTGCCCTGTCCTTTATCGATCCTCCTGGGTTGGAACCTTCCAGNNTCCAGCTTTATCCATACCTCTGCGCCCCCCGTCTCCGTCTTTAGTTTATAGAGCGGGGTGTTGCCTATCAGTTTCAATATTTCGATATCGTCGACTCTCATTATTGCCGCTCCTGACAGGGTCTGTCATTCAGCCGCTTTTTCAAAGACGGCCTTCACCTTCTCTTCGTCCACTGCTCCCTCACATACCTTTTCGCCTCCCACAAAAAAACACGGCACATAGTAATAATCATACTTGTCCGCCACTTCAGGCTGCAGTTTTTCGTCGATCATCACAAGCGGTATTTCTTTGTATTCCGGGTTGGACTCAAGGAGCGATGACATTATCTTCCTGGCCTTCGCACAGTGCGGACAGCTTTCAAACATGAACATCTTGATCTCTTTCATCGTCGTACCTCCTTAATATGGGTTTTTAAAAATTCATCGGTCAGTTGTGTATGACTATGTATAGATTGAGCCAGAATGCAAAGCATCCCCACAGTATGTATGGAATGAAAAGCGCCCCGGCAAGCTTGTCGTGCTTGATGAAGACCGCGGCTGTCCAAAGCACGGCAAAGACCAGAAGGAACAGATCGAACAGCCCTGCTGTGGTCTCCATAAAGTAGAAAAAAGCCCAGCTCCAGGCAAGGTTGAGCGCGAGCTGGACAAAATAGGGTATCAGAGCACCGACGCCTGCCCTGTTCGCGACTCTGTAAGCAGAATATCCCATCAGAGCATAAAGGAACGCCCAGACTATCGGAAAGGCTATATCGGGGGGTGTCAGGGATGACCTTGAAAGTTCACGGTACCAGAGCATCGAGCTTTCGCTCATGGCCCTGCTGCCGGCAAATGCAACGGCAAACGAAAGTGCCTCCCAGAATAAAAGGGAACGGAATACCCTCTTCATCCTGATTTATTCACCTTTCCCCTCCGACGACTCTATGAGACGCCTCTTGCTTATCTCGTCCGCGACAAAGTATGCCACTGATTCAAGGACATACATGTCTCCCTTGTATCTTCTGGGTGTATCGACTCCGAGAAATCCCCAAAATTTTCCTTTTATCGTTATCGGTATGGCATACATCTCCTCTATCCCCTGGACCGCGAGCCTTTCGTACTCTTCAGGATAGGTCTCCCTGAACTCAGAAATATCCTTTAGGAAGACTGTTTCCTGTTTCGTGAACGCTCTGTGCCACAGGGGTGAACGTGAGAGCGGAAAATGATGAAGGTTGCCTATTGCGGGTGCAACTCCTTCCGCAAGCCACTCGTTGGTCATGCTTATCGTGCGCCCGTCATCGTTGATCCTCATCATATAGCTCCTGTCGGCTTTGTAAAGCTCAGCTACGCGCCTGAGGATAACGTTCATCGACTCTTCGAGGTCTGTTGCATAAGCCATCTCGCCGATCCCCTCCAGAAGCGCCTTTTCGATCTTTAGCCTCGAAGAGAGTATCTTCTGCTGCTGCTCTTTTTCTGTGAGGTTGATAGCCCATTCTATCCTGGCAAGCCTACCGTTCCAGTCAATAAGTTTGTCCTTAAGCATGTAATGGTTCCCGGAGTTTTGGTCTGTCCGCTCCCAGATGTAATACTTATCCTTTGANNCACTTCCGGCACCTGAAGTCCCTTCCGGCGATCCAGGGCAGCTCTCTTCCTGCTTTGTTCAGGTAGAGCAGGTCATAATTTTCAGCGTCACTTACATAGACTACGTCATCTGTCTCGTCGAGCACAATTTCCCAGTTTTTCATCTGAGATACTTTTTCATTGTAAAGGGCACGCTCCCTTGCCCTGAGGACAAATAGGCTTATGGTGTCCGATATTGTCCTGATGGTATCCTTTTCCTCTCTGGTGAAGATATGCTTCTCCTTGAAATATTCAAAGGAGAGACAGGCCCTCCTCCTGCCCCTTTCAACTATATAGCAGAGCATCGTTGACTTGACGCCGCGCGGCCTCATGTCGTCGTTTTCAAGACAATCCGGAACGTATGTCTCTACGTCTTCACAGAGCAGTATATTGTTCCCGTCAAGCTCGGCCTTTATCAAGGACCACTCATCCGAAGGGAACCTCTTCCCCTCTTCCTTGATTGGAGAGACACCGGCAGCGCACCATTCGTAGAGGATCTCGTAGTAGGTGTCGTCATCGGAGAAGACAGCTACGTCGAGGCGTCCCATCTTGAACGAGTTACCGACAAATTCAAGAAGTATGGGCACTGCGGTATCGACA
>DBRW01000007.1:0-168 GCA_002306075.1 Synergistaceae bacterium UBA1358 | reverse complement strand
CCCAGTGCAAATACGCCGCAGCTTTGCACATCATCGGAATAGAGGGTACACTGATCCTTGCCGCTGCTCTTGGAGAAGTAGAGGGATCTGTCAGCCTTCTGCATCAGCTCATCATAAGAGGTTCCATGCACGGGGTATATCGATACGCCTATGCTGCAGGAAATGCCT
>DBRW01000051.1 GCA_002306075.1 Synergistaceae bacterium UBA1358 | reverse complement strand
GAGCGCATTATGAATTTGGCGTTGTCCTGCACGACCTCAAGGCTCGTTCCGGGAGGTGCAGTGCTGTTAAGTTCCTTTAATCTCTCTCTTACCAGTCTGGAGAGAAGGACCTCGTTGGCGCCCTTCTGTTTGCGTATCTGGACCATGACAGTGGGCTTGCCTTCGTAAATTGCGCCGCTACGTTTGTCCTCGAGGCCGTCTTCGATCCTGGCGACGTCCCTCAGCCTTATTACGGCGCCGTTCCTTACCGCGACAGGCAGATACTCGAGTTCCGCAACGGATGAATACTCTCCCTCAAGCCTTACCCCATATTCCTTGGTCGGAGTCTCGATACGCCCGGCCGGGAGTTCCACATGCTTTGTGTATATGGCGGATTTTATCTCTTTTGTCGTGAGATCGTAGGCTTCCAGACTGTCGGTATTGATCCATACCCTTATCTCCCTGTCCCTGAAACCCGCAAGCTGGACACCTCCGACTCCCTTTACGGTCTGCAGGCGTTCGGTCACGACCTTGTCGACGTACCTTGCAAGCGTTTTCATATCAGTCCTGCCGTCGTTTTTGACCGCGATGTTCATTATCGGCCTGTCTGACGGGTCGTATTTGTCGACCTGAGGGGACTCAGCTTCATCCGGGAGCCTGCTTTGGGCCATGCTTACTTTTCCGCGCACGTCAGCCGCCGCATCATCGATGTCTCTGTCCAGTTCGAACTCTATGACTATCACGGAGCGTCCCTCATAACTGCTCGAGCTCATATTCTTGATGCCCTCGATAGTGTTTATCCTTGCCTCAAGCACGTCCGTGACGTCGTTGTCGATGATGGCGGGGCTTGCTCCCTCCATGGTCGTCCTGACGACGACGATGGGGAATTCCACATTGGGCATCCGTTCAACGCCCATGTTCATGTAGGAGTAAGTGCCGAACACTATGAGTGCTATGGTGCATATTAGAACTGTTACAGGCCTGCGCAGGGACACTTCAATGATTTTCATCTATGGATTTCATCCTTATGTAAAGTAAAGTTATTTTCGTGCAAAGCATCGGTGCTGCTGTGCCCTGATGTATGGTGCCGACATCAGGCGACAATTATAGCTTATTGTTTTGCCGGAATGACAGCGTCTGATATCTGAAAAAAGGGCGCAGAAATTTGATTTCTGCGCCCGGTCCGATCTTCCGCAGATCCATATATGTTTCGTGATCTTTCTGATCAAACGTCAAGATTGCGGACTTCTCGTCCGTAGGTTTCTATGAACTTTCTTCTCGGCTCCACGTTGTCTCCCATAAGGATGCCGAAAAGTTCGTCCGCTTCGACCGCATCCTGGACTTCCACCCTGTTGACTATCCGGTTCTCGGGGTTCATGGTGGTCTCCCAGAGCTGTTCGGCGTTCATCTCACCAAGCCCTTTGTACCGCTGCACTTCGATCTTCTTGCCCGCCGCCGCGGCCTGGATCTCTTTCATCTCCTTCTCGGAGAAGCAGTAGGTGACTTCCTTGCCGACCTGTACCCTGTAAAGTGGGGGCTGTGCCACATACAGATAACCTTTCTCGATTATCTGGGGCATGTACCTGAAGAACAGGGTGAGCAGCAGGGTGCGTATATGCGCTCCGTCTACGTCGGCATCTGCCATTATGAATATTTTATGGTAGCGGAGCTTGTCTTCGTTGAAATCATCCCCCACCCCGGCTCCCAGTGCCAGGATGATGTTCCTGATGGTCTCGCTTCCCAGGATCTTCTCGAGGCGTGCCTTTTCGACGTTGAGGATCTTTCCCCTCAGCGGCAGTATGGCCTGGAACTCTCGGTTCCTGCCCTGCTTGGCGCTGCCTCCGGCGCTGTCTCCCTCAACTATGTAGAGTTCGCAGTCGGCAGGGTTCCTGTTGGAGCAGTCGGCAAGCTTGCCGGGAAGGGTGAGGCCGTTCATCACCGATTTCCTTCTGACAAGGTCCTTTGCCTTCTTTGCGGCCTCCCTTGCCTGTCTCGCTCTCAGAGCGCTCTCGACTATCGGCTTGAGGATCTCCGGCCTCTCTTCGAGGACCTCCTTGAGACCTTCGTATACTATAGAATCCACTATGCCCTTTACGTCTCCGTTGCCCAGCTTTGTCTTTGTCTGTCCCTCGAACTGAGGTTCCATGACCTTGACCGATATGACTGCGGTGAGTCCTTCTTTGAGGTCATCCCCGGAGAGGTTGGCGTCCTTGTCCCTTAGTATCTTGAGCTTCCTTGCTTCGTCGTTGACCGCCCTTGTCAGAGCTGTCCTGAAGCCGGCCACATGGGTGCCGCCCTCGACGGTATTTATAAGGTTCACGAAGCCGTAGAGCCTCTCTAGATAGGAGTCGTTGTACTGTATCGCTACCTCGAGCTCCGTTTTTTCCTTCTCGCCGGTAATGATTATCGGATCCTTGAAGAGGACCTCTTTGCCCTTGTTTAGATATTCGACGAACGTCGATATGCCGCCAGGATAGTTGTAGGTCCGTTCCTGGGGCTTCTCCGGCCTTTTGTCCGCAAAATTTATCGTTATGTGTGAGTTAAGGAAAGCGAGCTCGCGCAGCCTTGATTTAAGGATGTCTGCCTGGAACTCGATCGTGGTGAATATTTCCTTATCGGGCATGAAGGTGACCCTCGTGCCCCTCAGGTCGGTCTCACCGGTCACGCACAGCGGAGTTACCGGAATGCCTCTTTCGTAGCGCTGATTATGTTCCTTGCCGTTTCTCCATATTGTCAGATCAAGCCATTCGGACAGTGCGTTGACGACGGAGACTCCGACGCCGTGAAGCCCGCCCGAGACCTGGTATGCGCTCTTGTCGAACTTTCCGCCCGCATGGAGGACAGTCATTACGACTTCGGCGGCAGACTTGCCGGACTCATGTTCTTCCGTGGGTATGCCGCGTCCGTTGTCTACGACGGTGACGCTCCCGTCTTCATTTATGGTCACGTTTATTGTGTCGCAGAATCCCGCGAGCGATTCGTCGATGGAGTTGTCTACGACCTCGTATACGAGGTGGTGCAGACCTCTCGGTCCCTGGTCTCCGATGTACATGCCCGGTCTTTTTCTTACTGCCTCAAGACCCTCGAGCACATGTATATCCTTTGCTGAATATTCAGAACTCCCGTTCAGCACAGAGTTGTTGGGTATGCACATATTATCCATTTATTGAATGAACTCCTTCCGCAGATCGCCTTTTCCCTTGAGATCAAGCTGTCTTTTTTTGAGTGTGGCAGGGGTAAAGCCCGTTCTGATCACAGATCCGTCTCTTTTGAGTATCGCCGTGCCTTCGTCTGTTTTGTACATGGCAATGACGTTGGCAAGACAGATTATGTTTTCGCCCTCAAGAGGAATAAACAACGGCATTTCCCCAATCTGTAATTTTTAACCTTATAATTATACCATCTCATTGCCCAATGTTCCTCAGGGACATTCGATGCAGAAAGAGTGGCGGCAGAATATGGACGAACTTTTTATACTTACCAATTCTCCCGGAGAAGTATCAGGATGGGTAAGGCCTGTGGTGTCCGAACTGACTTTGATGGGCTTTGCCGCAAAGGTCTCTTTGGTCCTCCTGCCCTGCCAGTACGCAAGCGGCATGGAGGCCAAGTGCGGGAAAGAAATAGTTGGGGCAGGGTCGGTCTTTACTTTTAAAGAGATGTGGAGCAGTGCGGCTGCCGTGAAGGGGGCAAAAAGGCTTGTCCTCCAGCTTGGAGGGGACCCTTTCTTCGGTGCTCTGCTTTCCGCAAAGATGAGATGCGCGTGGATGATATACACTGCAAGGCCGAGATGGAAGTCGCGCGTGGACCACTATTTTGTCCCCGATGCCGCGGCCGAGGAGAGGTTCACGCTCCAGGGCGTCAGACGCGACAGGGTGACAAGGGTGGGCAACCTTGTTTTCGACAGCGCGCCGGAATGTCATGATCCCGATGAGGCCAGAGCAGTCATGGGGCTGAAAGAGGGAGAAGAAGCGGTGTCCTTCATGGCCGGAAGCAGGCCTTTCGAGTATCGTGACGGTTTTGCCTTCTTCTCATGCGCAGCCATGGAGTTTCTGAGAAAACACCCGAATTACCATGCCTTTTTGCCCGTGGCGCCTACCGTTGACGAAAAACTGATCATCGAGGGACTCGACAGCGCCGGACTTTGGTGGAAAGGGTCATCGGCAGCGGAGGAGATATTATGGGACGGGCCGGGGAGGATAAGGTTCATCCGGAGGAGCAATTTTGAGGCTATCAAGGCCTCGAAACTTGCGGTCGCATTTCCGGGCACGAACAACATGCAGATAATATCACTCTGTGTGCCGCTGCTTATAGTCATACCGCTGAATAATGCCGAGGATATCCCCCTCGACGGGATCCCCGGCATGATCCCGATGTCGATCCCGGGCGCGCGCCAGCTTAAGAAAAAACTGGTCTATTGGTACAGCCGAAAGCTCAGGTATGCTTCTCTTCCCAACAGGATAGCGGGCAGAGAAATAGTCCCGGAGTACAGAGGAGTCATGACCCCGTCGATGATAGCGGGGTTCGTTGAAGAACTTGTAAACGATCCGGAAAGGCTCAGTGCGATAGTGAGAGGATATTCCGATATATCTCGGGAGCGGGGTGCCGCGTCAAGGATAGCGGAGAAGGTCTGTGACTACTTTTCACGTCCGTCGTCATGCTGAGGGCTCTCAGGTCCGCCGGCAGCCGCTTCTTTGTCCTCCCTTTCGATGTCGTCCAGGTAGGATCTCCATATCCTTAGTGCCATAAAGCCTGAAAGTGCGCCTCCCGTAAGGCCTGCAGCGATAACAAGAGGCTTGCCCTCTCCGAACATGTAGCCGCCAAGACCGCCCAGCGCGTATCCGAAGGCGATTATAGTTCCGAATGAAAGGAAAAGTACCAATAGTCGTTTTTGCATGGGATAATTCTATTCATAAAACCGGTTATGTCAAACGGTCAAACTTGTCATTGGATGAATATGTGTTATTATGAGACGTCGTTGAACTGTGGGATCGACCTTGCTCAAATACAGAGGTCCAGGGGGAAAAGCATTGATACGTCATTCAAGTTACTATAACACTTCGTCAGATTTCGTTTATCTTGAGCTGAGGGCAAGGATCGTCAACAAACAGCTCAAACCGGGGGAAAGACTTCCGGAGATCAAGATATCAAACGAGATGGGAGTCAGCCGGACTCCTGTCAGGGAGGCGCTTAGAAGGCTTGCGAGCGAGGGCCTTGTAAAGGTGATCCCGAACAGCGGGGCAAGGGTCACGGCTCCGAGCGCGGCAGAGGTAGAGGGGGCTTACAGCGTAAGGGAACATCTTGAAGCTTTGAGCGTGAGCCTCGCGTGCAAAAACGGCATCGACAGCCGTACCGTCGAGAGGTTTGAGGATGTCCTCAGAGATGAGGAGTCCGCTTTCATCGCAAGGGATCTCGAGGCATCTCTGGAGGCGAACAACAATTTTCACAGGCTCATAGCAGATGCAAGCAAAAACATAGTCCTTATCGAATACGTAGAAAATATTATCCTTCGTACGAACGTATACATCCTTTTCTATGATCCGTTCACAGAGGAAAAAAATTACAGCAGCGAAGAACACAGGAAAATTCTTGCGGCGATCATATCGGGGGACAGCGAACTGGCGGGAAAGCTTATGAAAGACCACCTTCGCCATTCCCATGCCGTTCTTGAAAAACCGCATGACAGAAGGAACATCCTGGCTGACCTGAACGGCCTTGCCAGACAAAATAAGGAATTTTCAACGAACAGGGAGGAGTCCGATCATGGCAGCACAAAATAAAATACCGTCTTTTGACCTTACCAGAAACTATGACAGAGTGAGAGAAGAAATAAGGGTGGCCCTGGACAGGGTGCTTGAGACACAGCACTTCATTCTGGGACCTGAAGTCGAAGCACTGGAAAAGGAGATAGCCGCTTACCTTGAAGTGGAGAGCACGGTCGGATGCGGCTCAGGCACCGATGCACTGGTCCTCGCACTTATGGCCCTCGACCTTAAGGAGGGCGACGAGGTCATCACAACGCCCTTCACATTCTTTGCCACTGCGAGCTGCATCACGAGAAACGGGGCAAAGCCTGTCTTTGCAGATGTGGATCCCGACACCTACAACCTGGACATGAAATCGGTCATGGAGAAGATCACGCCCAGAACAAGAGCTGTCCTTCCCGTACACCTCTTCGGCCAGATGTGCAGACTTGAGCTAATAAAGGACGAACTGAAGGAGAGAGGCATAGTACTCGTTGAGGACTGCGCACAGGCGATCGGTGCTCATCGTATGATAGACAAGAAGATATGCAGGGCCGGTTCGGTCGGAGACATCGGATGTTTCTCATTCTTCCCGACGAAAAACCTCGGCTGCTACGGAGACGGCGGAATGGTCTCCGTTCCTCATGACAAAGAGACCGCAGACCGTATCAGAAGCCTGAGGGTACACGGTTCCGGAAAGACATATTTCCACGAAGAAGTAGGCATCAACAGCCGCCTTGACGCGCTGCAGGCTGCCATCCTCAGGGTAAGGCTGCGCCATCTGGAAGAATGGAACGAGGAGCGCCGCATCGTGGCCGAGAGATATATGCTTCTCTTCAGAGAGAAAGGCCTTCTTGATCATATCAGTCCTCCTGTCGAGGACGAAGGCAACAGACACGTATACCACCAGTATGTAGTAAAGGCCGAGAGGAGAGACGAGCTCCAGGCATACCTCGATGAACGCGGGATCGTGACCAGGGTCTACTATCCGCTGCCCCTTCACCTCCAGCACTGTTTCTCATACCTCGGATACAAAGCGGGGGATTTCCCTGTCTCAGAAAAACTTGCCGAGTCAGTGCTTGCACTTCCGATCTTCCCTGAACTGCTCCCCGAAGAGCAGGAAAGAACAGTGGAGGAGATTGCGGGATTTTACGGAAGACACAATTAGTCTGACTAATGTAGACTAATCAAGGTCTATCACAACGGAGGTGTTATAAAATGATGTTTCCATATCTTGATCCTACCATCGTGCTTCTGATACCAGCGGTGCTCTTTTCCCTCTGGGCACAGTTCAAGGTCAAGGGCGCCTTTTCAAGATACAGCGAGGTAAGAGCATCGAGCGGCGTCACTGCGGATCAGGTCTCCAGAGTATTGCTCGACAGATTTGGGCTGAGCAATGTACGCGTCGAAAGGATACAGGGACATCTGACCGACCACTATGACCCGAGAAGCAAGGTACTTCGCCTCTCCGACGCCGTTACGGGCAATTCCAGCATAGCCGCGATTGGAGTCGCCGCGCACGAAGTCGGACATGCGATCCAGGACAAGGAAGGCTACGCCTTTCTGCGTTTCAGAAACTCCATAGTTCCGGCGGTCAACATCGGTTCGACGATGTCGATGCCTCTTTTCTTCATAGGACTGATAATGGGCTCCGCCCCCCTGCTGAACTTAGGGATACTTCTCTTCTGTGGGGTGCTGGTCTTTCATCTGGTGACACTTCCGGTAGAATTCGATGCGAGCGCAAGGGCGCTCAAGCTCCTTTCCGAGACCGGCCTCCTCAGAGGCAGCGAAGTCGGCGGCGCAAAAGCCGTACTTGACGCGGCCGCACTCACTTATGTGGCGGCGCTCGTCATGACCGTCCTCCAGCTGATAAGGCTGCTCGCCCTCAGAGGAATGCGCAGAGACTAGGAAAATAGTGTAAAATGTTGGGAGGTGGCATATCGGCTGCCTCCTTTTTTGTTACGTTGACGAACGTTCCATGAAACAGCGGGTCCCCGCACATAGAGGTGATCAAGCCTGATGAGAGGCATTGAAGCAGCGCTCAGGGTCTATGGCGAAGTAAACGAAGGCGCATTTGCCGCCGAAGCGCTACGGAAGATATATACGGATATCGCACCTTCCGACAGGGTCCTTGCTGCGACCCTGGTCTACTGTTCCCTGAGAAGAGAGGGGCTCTGGAAGCATCTGCTCATGAAGTACTGCAGGCGGAACACGAAAGATATGTCTGCCCTCACCCGTGATGCACTTATCGTAGGAATAGCAGGGATAGTAGAGCTTAAATACTTTGCCCTTCCCGTCCTTATAAACGGCCTTGTTCAGGCAATCAAATCAAACGGAGAGGACCGCGACATCGGTCTTGTAAACGCAGTGCTTCATACCGTAGCGGACGAAGCAAAGCCATATCTAGCGGAACTTAAGAAGAGCAGCGCGCTGAGGGATCAGGCTCTCTACTGGGGGATCCCGGGCTGGGCTGCGGCTCAATGGTCCAAGGATATGTCCATCCCGGAAGCAAAGCGCCTGGTCAAGGGCAGCGGAATGAGGACCTATCTCTCCCTGAGACTTTCAAGGGGAGTGGACAGGGATGAATGGCTCGCCCGATACACGGCCTCAGGCAAAAAGGCATGGGCATCACCGTTCCTTGAGAGATCGGTCCGGACTCCTGCAAACCCGTATCCTCTCGACATCCCGGGTTTTTCGGAGGGGAAGGTGACCCCCCAGAGCGAATCTTCAATGCTCGTGGCCGAGGCACTCTCCAGACGGTGGAAAGGTGGACCTCTGCTTGACATGTGCTGCGGACGCGGGATCAAGACGGGACAGCTCGCGGATATGTTCCCGGAGGCGGAGATCGAGGCCTGGGACATATCAGAGGGCAGGATAAGGGCTGCGGAATACGAAATGATAAGGATGCGGGTCCGGGACAGGGTGAAATTTCGCTGCGGCGATTCCCTCAGCCTGACCCCTTCAAAGGAACCACAGGCAATACTGCTTGATGCTCCGTGCACAGGAAGCGGCACATGGGGAAGACATCCCGAGAGCAAATGGAGGATGACCCCTGAAATGGTGATGAAAGCGGCTGAACTGCAGAGAGATCTTCTCGAGAGGGCAGTCTCGCTTGTCGCTCCCGGAGGTGTCGTAGCCTACAGTACCTGCAGCATGTTCAGGGAAGAGAACGAGAAGGTCGTTGCCGCGGTCATGGCCCGGCACCCTGAATTGACGGAGGCTCCTGTTGAAAGGAGCCATAAGCTGATGTTAAAAGGAAAACCGTATGGGACCGTCATATGGCCCGGTCTTCCGTGGGTCGACGGTTTCTACCTGGCGCTGCTTGTCAAGCGCAAATAGAGGGGAAGGGGACTTCTTATGGGTAAAGTGCATCGCTGGGGCATGGCAGTCGCCTTTGTCGTTATAATTGCCAGTGCCTATTTCGGTATAAGGACAGTATTTGTTGAAGATAAGAGCGCCACTGTGCCCGGCATGGTAGGAATGCAGCTCGTGGATGCCGTTGAGGCGCTCCAGAAGGAAGGTCTCCTTGCCAAAGTCGATCAGGTCGATTCTCCGGAAAGGGCCGATACGGTCATCTCGCAGAACCTCCCGGCAGGCGAGAAGGTGTCCAAAGGCAAAGTGGTCATCATAAGGGTCAGCAGGGGAGGCTCAGTACTCCCGATCCCTGACGTGAGAGGCCTGAAATTTGAAGAGGGCGTGAAGCGGCTTAGCGAAGCCGGATTCAAAGTCGACAAGATCATAAGAGTGACTGACAAGCTCAAGCCGGCCGGATACATAATAGCGCAGAACCCTGCCGCACCGCAGCAGGTGGCCGCCAACTGCATGGTGAACCTCCTCGTGAGCACAGGCGGGACCGGCGGCGGAGCATTTGTGAGCGTGCCGGATCTCAAAGGTCAGGGCATAGATGTCGTAACACAGGTACTCGAACAGATAGGTCTTACGGTCGGCAGCACGACAGAGACCCCCTCGGCGGAGGTGCCTGCAGGTACAGTGCTCAGAACGAACCCGAGGAACGGAGCCAACGTTCCTGAGGGATCCCAGATAAACCTGGTGATAGCAAGGGCGCCCAGACCAGGAGAGGTCTCACCCGAAACGCCTCCCGCATATGATCAGGATCCGCAGCGGGCAGCCGCAGTAAAGACCGTAGTCATCAAGAACACGGAACCCTCGGATATCCCTACGAAGCTGCCGGATATCCCTGCCGCAGGATCTCAGAAGGAATCGGCAAAAGAGGAACCTAAGGCCGAGCCCGCAAAGGCTCCGCAGCCTGAAAAACCGGCCCCCGCCGTTCCTCAGAAGACGGCTAAGCTGAGATATCAGGTGCCTCCTCTGACAAAGCCTCTTTCACTTAAAATAGAACTTACCGACGATACAGGTACGAAAGTGATAAAAGACGACATGGCCAATGGAAGCGAATATATATCGATGAACGTGCCTTTTACCGGACAGGCAACGATCACCATCTACCTGGGAGGTGATTTCGTATGGCAGGATCGTTTCAACTGATAAAAGAGATGGAAGGCAGGAGCGTGATCATCTCGCCATCTCTTCTGTCGGCCGATGTCCTGAACATGGAGAGGGATATCGAAAAGATAGAAAGAGAGGTCGAGTGGCTCCACCTCGACATAATGGACGGACATTTCGTTCCAAACCTCTCATACGGACCCTCGCTTTTAAAAGCCTTGAAAAAGAGGTATCCTCATAAGTTCATAGATGTCCATATAATGGTCGAACCGCCTGAGGCATTTACCGCGATGTTTCTTGCAGAAAAGCCTTCGGTGCTGACTGTACATGCCGAGGCCACCCCTCACATACACAGGGTCCTGCAGAGCATAAGGAACGAAGGCGTACCGTGCGGTGTCTCGATAAATCCGGGCACTCCCGTAGAGATCCTCTGGCCTATACTGCATATGACAGACCTTGTGCTGATCATGTCGGTCAACCCCGGATACGGCGGGCAGTCGTTCATTCCGGAAACTCTCAGCAAGGTCTCTGCTTTGGCGGAATGGCGAAGGGCCAACGGAGGGGAATTCCTTATCCAGATGGATGGCGGGATAGGACCCGACAACACGGAACTTGCTGTAAGGCACGGCTGCGATGTGCTGGTCGCAGGCAGCGCCATTTTTGGCAAACCGGACCCGGTCGCGGTGATCAGAGAGATGCGTTTTAACGCTGAAAGGGGGCGGCAGGTTGGATAAAAAAGAGACTGTCATCAGCGAAGAACAGAAAATTAAAATGCAGATAAAAGAGCTGGGTGCCCGATTAAAAAGCATCAGGGAGGCCCAGGATCTGTCGATCACAGACATTTCAGATGCGACAAAGATACAGAAACACTACATCGCCGCCATTGAAGAGGGAGATCTGGACCGTTTGCCCAAGGGTCCTTATGTGAGGAGTTTCATCAGGCAGTATTGTGATCACATAAGCGCTCAGGACATATGGAAAAGCTACGATACGCTGACGAAGAAACAGAAGGCAGTGTCACCCGTTGTTCCTGCAGAGGAAACTGCGAAATATATCGAATCCCCGAAAGTATTCAGACCAAGATCCTTTTTATGGCTCTATCTTCTCATCGCCATCTCCCTTGGCGCGGCAGGATGGATAACCTGGCAGTACAGGGGAGACATAACAGGAGCGGCCACGAATCCCATAGACGGAGGTACTACGGGCGCAGTAAGGGAACCGGATCCTGAGCCTGCACTCCAGTCCGCCCCTACGGACGCGCCCGTTCAGCCTGTTTCGGCTGACAGCGCAGGCACGAGCGGCGATCAGCAGGTAGATCTGTCCTGGATGGACGGCAAGCAGCCGCAGCCCGCGGGAGCCGCGGCTGCGGTAGCAGGAAATGCGGCACAGGTGCAGGCAGCGCCGCAGCCGCAGGCTGAACGTCCCCGGTCCGTAAAGGTAACGGCGGAGAAGGCATATGTCTGGACCAAGATCAGTCAGGGAAACAAGGTCCTCTATGAGGGGACCCTGAAGCCCGGCGAGTTCAGGGAATTTGAAACAGGAAAAGATCAGCCCATAAGGGTGAGGATCGGCAAACCGGGCAGCGCCTCTGTTGAGTGGGACGGAAAGAAGATATTCCCCGTTGCCCCGGGAGAAAAACCTGCCACAAAGTTTTTCTGGCCTGACGGCAGGATCACAGACAACAACTGATCTGACAGGCTCAGATCTTAAAATGCGAAAGAGGGAAGATCCCGTACCCGTGGATCTTCCCTCTTTTTTTCAAGTTCTTGTAAACGTGTCCGTTAATCGATGGTTATCTCTGACTCTGCAGAACCCATAATATTGCAGACCAGCTGTACCCTTACTGAAGAGCCCGGTTTCAGTCCCTTGAGGATCACGCTGTCGCTGAACGTCTTTGCGTCTCCCTGATCGTCATACTGCTTCAGCAGCACCTGCTTGTTTCCTTCAAAGACTGTGAAAGTAAGGACATAATGTTTCTGAGGATCGTTGACGCTGTGTTCGGCCGTCACGGTCAGGGTCTCCGAGGATTTGTCCCAGGAAACGGAGGGGGCTTTCGGGGGGTGCGCGAAGACTTGTCCTGCAGAAAGCAGCACTATTAGAGCTGTTATGGCTAAAATCGATGTCTTTTTCATTCTGATTCCCCCTTATCTGAAATGATTCTACCATATCGATAGTGTTGTTTAAGGTAATTTCACTTAATTTGACATATCCTCTCTGCAGCTGCGTAAGAGCAACTATCGCAGCAGGATATGTGTGCGGGGGATGGCTGAGAAGAATGGTTAGATGTCAGCCGGTTATCTGCGCATCGTACCCCGCATCGTCTATGGCTTTGATCAGTTCTTCTCCGGAAACGTCCGCTTCGACTAGGACTACCTTAGTCTCAAGGTCAAGCGAGGTCACGTTCCCCCCAAGCGATGCCACAGCCTCGCGGATCCGTTTCTCGCAGTGGGCGCACATCATATCCGGGATCAAGAGCGTAAATTTACTCATTATGGTCTCCTCCTTTTTATTTCTCCGCCGAACCTGAGATGCGGAGCGAGTTAAGAATGACTGTTATAGAGCTTGCGGCCATTGCGATCTCAGCCGCCAGAGGGTGCAAAAGACCAAGCATGGCAAGAGGTATGGCAATTATGTTGTAAAAAAATGCGCCGAAAAGGTTCTGGCGAATGACCTGCCATGTCTTATCCGATATTTTAACAGCAGATACTATCTTTGAGATACCGCCCTTCAGGATAACGATATCCGCGCTGTCTACCGCGAGGTCCATACCTCCGCCCATAGCCACTCCGACATGGGCCCCTTTGAGTGCCGCAGCGTCGTTTATACCGTCTCCGGCCATCAGGACCTTTTTGCCTTTGCTCTGGGCCTCCCTGATTATCGAAAGCTTGTCCTCGGGGCGGACCTCCCATCTTACGTTTTCTATCCCGGCCTGATCAGCTATTTCAAGGGCCGCCTCCATGCCGTCTCCGGTCGCCATCACGGTCGTTATCCCAAGCCTTGCAAGCTCTGAGACGGCCTCTTTTGAGTCGCTCCTTATCGGGTCGGATATTGCAAAAAAGCCGATAGGTTCTCCGTTTTTCCGTACTTCTACGATAGTCCTGGCAAGCGCCGATTTAGCTGTCCATCTTGACCTGTTAAGCGGCCTTCCCACGAACCATTCGTCATTCCCCCATCTTCCGGTGATACCCTCACCCGGGACCTCTTCTGCGCTTTCGGGTTTTTCGAACTCCCCGATGCCAAGTCTGTTTACGACAGCCTTAGCCACTGGGTGCCCGGAATTTGACTCAAGGGCGCAGACAAAGGGAATGGCCTCTTCCGGAAGTTCCCATTCAATGACCTCTGGTTCGCCGAGGGTAAGCGTGCCGGTCTTGTCGAGGATCGCATGATCTACTTCATGCAGTGTCTGGATCGCCTCTGCGTTCCTTATGAGTAGTCCGTTTTTCGAGGCCTCGCCTGTACTGACTACAAGCGCAAGCGGAGTCGCCAGTCCGAGCGCGCAGGGACATGCTATGACCAGGGTGGCGACAAACGAATATGCTGCCGCCGATACAGGTGAAACGAATGCGGTGGGCCATGGAAGATATGCGGCCAGGGGCGCCACATAAAGAGAGAGGCTGTCAAAAAAGAAGTACCAGATCAGCGCGCTGATCACGGCAAGCGAGATAACGGCAGGAACAAAGATCAGTGTTATCCTGTCTGCAAGATCCTGGAGCGGCACCTTGCTCCCCTGTGCCTCCCTTACGAGATCGAGCATCTTTGAGAGGAAAGTGTCCTCGCCGACCTTCGTTGTCTTTATCAGCAGCACTCCCGAAAGGTTCATCGCCCCGCCTGTGACGTCTGAACCGGTGTCCTTCGCAACGGGCTGGGACTCTCCCGTCAGGAGGGATTCGTCGACGCCGGAGAGGCCTTCTATGACTACACCGTCGAGCGGGATCCTCTCGCCGGGGTTGACCTGGATGATCGTATCCGGTTTTACGGCCTCTATAGGGACCATAAGAGTATTTTCTTCCGAGACCACCCTGGCCTCGCGCGGCTGCAGTGTCATGAGCGCCTTGACCTGTTTTGCTGCCCTGTCTCTCAGATGGGATTCTATATATCTTCCGGTCAGGTGCAGCATCAGGATCATAACGCCGATAGTCCCGAAGGAGGGGATGTCAAGTCCTGCCAGGTTCATCAGAGCTGTTGCCCATGATGCGGCGGCGCTTATGGCGATAAGGGTGTCCATATTCGTGTGGGCGTGTGCCAGAGCTATCCATGCGCCGCGAAGGGTCTTCCTGCCGCCCCAGAATATAGCGATGCCGCCCGCAATGACTTCCATCATCCCGTACCAGTGGTAGTGTATGCCCATCACCATGTGCATGAACATCAGCACCGACATAGGGATGCCTATGAGAAGAATGAAGAAAAGATCCTTCCTTGCTTCGCGGTACTTTATATCGTCTATGTCCGCGGGTGTGTTTTTAAGTATTTTGTAGCCGCTTTTTTCCACGGCAGCCTCAAGCATCTCAAATGTCACGGAGTCGTCCGCAGCGACAAAGGCGCTCTCCGTTGCCAGGTTGACGGATGCATAGGTCACTCCCTCCACCTTTGAGAGCGTCCTTTCAACGATCCTTGAGCATGTAGTACAGGTCATGCCTGCTACCCGAAAAGACATCTTGTTCTCTGACATGGCTTTCCTCCGAAAAATTATTCATTTAGACTTGCCTGAAATCAAAAGGCCGCTATAATATTAACGTTGTCCGGAGAGCTGTCCGAGTGGTCTATGGTGACTGACTTGAAATCAGTTGGGTGTCACAGCCCCAGGGGTTCGAATCCTCTGCTCTCCGCCAGGTTTTATACGGGGCGGCTTCCCTGCGGGGAGGCCGCCTTTGATTTTAATGATACGATACTCTTACGCGGTGATACAGGTTTTTTTGCTGATATGGACCACTCGTAAGAGGGCCGATATGTTAAAATTTATATATAAGAAAGAAAGCGGGGTGCCCCTGATAGTGAAAAAGATAGCCATATCGATGATCATGCTGTTGATTTTTGCAATGCCGGCCTTTGCGGTATTCAGTTCCAAGGGACAGATCCCGAACGGTGCCCCTGTCGAGTACAGGGGACTGAAGGTCACATCTGACGGAGTAAACATCACCTTGGTGAACAAAGGAGAATCCCTTGTCAGATTTTCCGCCGCCTGCAGCTTTATTGGAGAGGACAGGAAGGAGATAGGGGACATCTTCATCGAGGAGACCCAGATCGGCCCGGGCGAGGACGTGGAGTTCAAGGGACTCTATTTGAAGGGAGACCTC
Source organism: Synergistaceae bacterium UBA1358 (assembly GCA_002306075.1). Taxonomy (GTDB): domain Bacteria; phylum Synergistota; class Synergistia; order Synergistales; family Synergistaceae; genus Caenicola. The sequence goes on along the minus strand of DBRW01000051.1, from coordinate 24,005 downwards.
AAGCTTGCGAGGAAGGCGGCCTCTCTGAGGTGGACCATATACAAGCTTGAGCAGTAAAACGAGCTGGCCGTTTATCTGAGACTGCTGTCTGGGACCGCTTCCGGCGGTCCTTTTTAGTTCACAAAAAAACATTTGACAATTTTAAAAAAGAGGATTACTCTTAACCTCTAACCAAAAAATGATAGCCGAGAAAGCCGGGATATTCGGCCATACACTGCATAGGCTGTCTGAGAAGGAGGTTAGAGGGATGAAGACCCTTGCAGTGATACCCGCACGATATGCCAGCACCAGGCTTCCAGGCAAACCATTGATCCCTGTCGCAGGGGTCCCGCTTGTCATAAGAGTCCTTGACAATGTCCGCAAATGCAGAAATGTAGACCGTGTGATCGTCGCCCCCGATGACGAACGCATAGCCGAAGTTGTGCTCCGCGTGGGCGGCGAGGTCATGATGACCCCTCCTGAACTCCCGAGCGGAGGCGACCGTGTCGCATGGGTGGCGGAAAGGATACCCTCCGATTATGTGATCAACGTTCAGGTCGATGACCCCCTTGTGGGAAGTGACATGATAGACCCTCTTGTGGACGCCCTTGATTCCGACAATGATGTTTCCCTGGCCCTCCTTGCAAAAAAGATAGAGCGCAGGGAGGAGATCGACTCTCCCGACATAGTCAAAATGGTCTTCGACACGAAGGGAAGGGCCCTCTATTTCAGCCGCTCGCCTATCCCGTATCCGCGTACCAGGCAGGGTATATGGTATAAGCACATAGGCCCTTATGCATGGCGGCGCTCTTTCCTTCTCGACTTCTCGAAGTGGGGACAGACTCCCCTGGAAAAGAGAGAGAGCCTTGAGATGCTGAGGGTACTCGAAAGAGGCCACTCGATCAGATGCATCATGACAGAGAGGGACACGATAGAGATCGACACGCCGTATGACCTCACCAGGATAGAGGAATACCTCACCGAGCCCTGAACCTTCCGTAAACCCTGAAGAAGTTTAGAAGTGCGGACTATTTGTATCCTTCGACGAGCAGCCGTCTCATGCAGAAGGACTGGAAGGTTTTTAGGAGGGACATCTACAAATGAAAATACCTGCCGATATGGACAGTTTTATAAATGCAGCTCCGTGGTGGAGCACTGAATTCGAGACTGAAGTGGTCTGTACCAAGGATGGAGTCGGTGAATTGCTGGAGAGGGCCAAAAGAGAGTCCAGACGCCCCTTCTTTGTTCTGGACAGCTCGCTTCGGGGACAGAAGGCATTTGCCGATCTTTTCGAAGCATCTCCAGTCATGATCTTTGACGCCACGTCATCCGAGCCCAGAACAGAGGATGTAGATCTCCTGACCGGGATGATAAAGTCGGATCCGGCGGTTCCTGACCTCGTCGTTGCTGTTGGAGGCGGATCAACGATGGATCTGGTAAAGGCGGCCGCCCTATGTACCGCGAACCCCGGCCCGTCTTCACGATATCAGGGTTACGGAATGGAAATGAAAAAGGGGCTCGAAACATGGGTGCTCCCAACACTTAACGGCACCGGAGCTGAGATCACCCCCATAGCGGTACTCAGAGGCCCTGAAAAGAAGCTGGGCATAAACAACAGATTTGCCTCTCCATCTGTTGCCTTCATCGACCCGAATCTTTCGTCCGGAGCGAAAAAATTCAACAGGTTCTACACCCTCATGGACTGTTACTACCACCACTACGAGATAACAAAAAGCAGGACCAGCGCCGCAGATGCGCACGAAGATGCCTCACGGGGGATAATGCTGGCAAAGGAGGCACTCTCGCGCGGGCTCGAAGTGTATGAGATCGAAACTGCGATAATGGCTGCGATGGCGTCGGTACTAGGCGGAAGCAGCAGCATAAGGGGAAGGGTGGGTGCTTCTCATGCCCTTTCGTACGGACTCAGCAACTCCTCTCCGACGCTGCCTCACAGCGTTGCCGTGACGATATCGATGCTCGCGCTGGAGGAACTGTATCCCGACGGATATGCGAATACCATCAGATTCCTTGATCTGAACGGGATGGAGATCCCAAAGGCGTCAGACTACGCGATAGGAGAAAAAGATATCCCGAAGATGACGAAGACTGCATCAGGAATGGAAAAACTCTGGGAAAGCTGTTTTGGGGCAGATCTTGATAAAGAGGCTTTGCCGGCATTCATTGAAGACAAATACAGAAAAATATTGGAAGCATAACATTCAGCGGTTTGACATTAAAAAGGAGGGGCGGACATGGCAGGGACCGAGCTTTTTGGAGCAGAAGAGATAAGGGCAGTCACGGATGTCATAGAGAGGAAGATGATCCACAGATACGGATCTCACTCCGTCAGGAAGGGCATCTATCGCGTTGAAGAATTTGAAAACAAGGCAAAAGAGATCACGGGATCCAGACATGCGCTGGCCGTGGCAAACGGAACGGCAGCACTGATAGTTGCGCTGAAAGGCTTAGGCGTAGGACCGGGAAAAGAGGTCATAACCTCCCCCTTTACCTTCATAGCTACGGTAGAGGCGATAGTTGCATGCGGAGCCGTTCCGGTCCTCGGGGAGATAGACAGCACACTGGGACTTGACCCGCGGTCCGCTGAAAAGCTGATCACAGAGAAGACCGGAGCTCTGATGCCGGTGCACATGTTCGGGGCATCTGCAGACATGGATGCGTTCATGGAGATAAGCAGGATATACGGCATACCTGTCATAGAAGATGCATGTGAGGTCGTGGGCGGGACTTACAAGGGAAGGTACCTCGGATCGATAGGAAAATGCGGGACCTGGAGTTTCGACCCGAACAAGACGCTGACCGTCGGCGAAGGCGGGATCGTTTTCACCGACGATGAAGATCTCTGGTTCAGGATGGACTGCTACCATGACCACGGCCACATCCACAGCAAAGAGCACGACCGGGGACAGGAGGGAAAGTTCGGGCTCGGCGTTAACTACAGACTGAGCGAACTTCAGGGAGCGCTGGGATCGGTGGCGCTTGACAAGATGGACTTTGCGCTGAGCACGATGAGGGCGACGAAAAAGAGGATACTGGATGCCGTAAAGGATACGGGCATAAAGGCGAGGCCGGTGTACGACGAGGAAGGCGACACAGCATCCCACCTCATATTTATGCTCCCGTCGGCAGAGGCCGCTCTGCAATTCAGAAGCGCCGCTGCACAGGCAGGGACGCAGTTCAGCATAATATCGGAAAACACCTGGCACTTTGCCAAACATTGGAATGCTCTGGAAGATCTGGGCGGAAAGGATATCTTCGGAATAAAGGCGCCGTCCTATGCACCGGAGACTATGAAGGATGCTGATGAGATCCTGAGCAGAGCCGTCATGATAGGGCTGAACATTTACATGAGCGACGAAGAGATCGTGCGGATCATCAGTTCGGTCAGGCACGGTGCGAAGGCCGCACTCAGCAGGTAAGAGTATTTTCGGAACAGGTATAAAAAAGAGCCGCAGAGCGATCTGCGGCTCTTTTAGTTTTTATTGGCGAGGTCTTTCCCGGAGTTCCTGAACGAAACGGCCGAGCCTTTTCATCGCCTCTTTTAGCGTATCGATAGAATAAGCGTAGGATATCCTGACGTGTCTGTCGCCGCACTCACCGAATGCGGACCCGGGTACGACAGCTACGTTCTCCGCCTTCAGCAGTGCCGTGCAGAACTCCTCCGAACTCATGCCGAACTCGGAGATGTCAGGGAAGACGTAAAAGGCCCCGTAGGGTTCGAAGCACGGCAGTCCCATCTCCCTGAAGGCCTCCATGAGGAATCGTCTCCTCTGGTCGTATGACTCTTTCATCACCTCGATGTCCTTATCCCCGTCGCGCAGGGCCGAAACAGCCGCATACTGGCTGACGGTTGGCGCAGACATTATCGCGAACTGATGGATCTTTAGCATATATTCCATTATGTGGGCAGGTGCAAGCGCATATCCCAGACGCCAGCCGGTCATGGCGTAGGCTTTTGAAAAACCGTTGATGAGTATGGTCCGTTCCTGCATCCCGGGCATATTGGCTATGCTGACATGCGGGCCTTTGTACGAGAGCTCGCTGTATATCTCGTCACTTATCACCATGATGTCATGCCTGCGTACGACCTCGGCTATTTTCTCGAGGTCCTCCCTCTCCATTATCGCCCCAGTAGGGTTGCTCGGGTAAGAGATAAGCAGCGCCTTTGTCTTTTCTGTGATCGCGCGTTCAAGCTTCTCCGGCGTAAGGCGGAATTCGGTCTCTGCGTTCAGCTCTATCGGCACGGGCACTCCGTCGGAGAGCAGTATGCACGGCTGGTAGGAGACGAAACAGGGTTCGGGATATACGATCTCGTCACCAGGGTCGATGAGCGCCCTGAGTGCGATATCTATCGCTTCGCTCCCGCCTATCGTCACGACTGCCTCGTTATTGCTGTCGTAATACAGGCCGTACTTTCTCTTTACGTTTTTGCATATCTCTTCCCGCAGTTCGGGAAGTCCGGAGTTCGAAGTGTAGAAAGTCCGGCCCTTCTGGAGGGCATAGATCCCCTCCTCCCTCACGTGCCATGGGGTATCGAAGTCAGGTTCGCCTACGCCGAGGGATATCACGTCCGGTATCTCGTTGGCTATGTCGAACAGCCTGCGTATCCCTGAAGGTTTGATCTTCTTGATCCTTGAGCAGATGAAGTCCTTCATGGGGTGACCACCATCCTCATGTCCCTGCGGGGTTCGATGAAGGATGTCCCATGATCCTTGTATCTCACGAGTACTATGTGGGTGGCAGTGCTCTGTACCTCATCTATCACAGCGAGCTTCGATGATACGAAGGCCGCGATCTCCTTCATGGTCGCCCTTTTCAGTATCACGGTAAAGTCGTATCCGCCTGACATCAGGTAGAGGGATTCCACCTCGGGATATTGATAGATCTTCTCCGCGATCCTGTCAAAACCGTTTCCCCTTTGGGGAGTGACCTTCAGTTCGATAAGGGCGGATATTTTGTCGTCGTCGGTCTTGTCCCAGTTGACGAAAGCATGGTATCCGCAGATTATGCCTTCCTTTTCCATCGCCCTTATCTCCGAAGCTGTCTCTTCCGCATCCAGTCCGAGCATGGCTGCTATTTCGCCGGCATTCAGCCTGGCGTCCCTCTCGATTATCCCTATTATCTTTTTCCTGATCTCACTTTCCATCTCCAGGCCCTCCTCATCCGTATCGTATTGTGCCTATTCAGCACTTTTCAATGCTTTTGGGTAAAAATGTAATTTTCATGCCTGAAGGGAGATCAGTCAAGAGGCTTCAGTGCTCGACCGCCCTGATGCCAATAAAAAAATACGGGGCATTGGCCCCGTATTTTTTATAGATCTATGGTTATTTAAGGTTTTGGGTCGCTGATTTAAGTTATTCAGCTACTCCAACAATAATGTGCGATGCTTTGATCAGCGCTGTGACCTTTTTGCCGACTGCAAGTCCGAGCTTCTTCTCACTTTCGCATGTAACGATGGCGACAAGTTCCTCTCCGCTGTCAAGAGTTACAACGACCTCGCTGTTTACCGATCCGGTCCTGACTTCCTTTACCGTGCCGCGGAGCTGGTTGCGGGCTGAAAGCTTGATGCCCTCAAGGTCTGCTGCGAGGATCACCCAGGAGGCCTTAACAAGTGCTATGGCTTCTGCTCCCTCTTTCAGACCCAGCGCTGCTGTGCTGGTCTCGGTGATTATCGCGGTAAGCTCTGTCCCTCCGGAAAGCTTGATGACTATCTCATCGTTGACTGCGCCCTTTTTTATCGATTTAACAGTGCCTTTAAACTGATTTCGTGAACTTGTAAGCATTTGTATGTGCCCCCTTCTCTAATTGACCTCATTAAATTTCTTTTGTGGTGATTGTTTTGAAATAGTAACACGATCCTTTGCTGGCTTTTATCGGCATTATTACTGAAATGATTTTAATTATTGTATTTATTCAAGATCGTTTCTCTTTTTTCAAAAGTCTGTCTTCCCACTCTTCCTCCTTGAAGCCTGTGATCACAAAATCGCTCCCCACCAGAATGGGTCTTTTGACAAGCATGCCGTCTGTCGAGAGAAGTTTGATCTGCTCATCTTCGCTCATCTCCGGAAACCGTTTGCTCAGTTCCAGGTTTTTGTAGGCCTGGCCGCTCGTGTTGAAGAATTTTTTCAGTCCGACTCCGCTCATTTTGTGCCATTTTTTGATTTCCTCTGCATTGGGATTGTCCAGTTTTATATTTCTCTCCGTATACACGATGTTGTTTTTGTCAAGCCATGCACGGGCTTTTTTGCAGGTCCCTCATGTAGGATAACAGACAAAAAGCATGATCTAACTCCCCTTTTTAGTTTGAATTTTTGGGGTCCATACAGATTATCTATTATTCGCCGTCTTATGTACAGACGCTGTGTAAATGATGTTAATATATTGCTGTGTTCATATGATCAAATTATAAAGGCACAGAAAGCAAAGGAGGCTGCGGAGATGAAGGTGGTCATAATCGGCGGAGTGGCTGGTGGAGCGACTGCGGCGGCCAGGCTCAGAAGGCTGGATGAAAAGGCTCAGATCATAATGTTCGAAAAGGGGCCTTACGTCTCTTATGCCGCCTGCGGCCTGCCGTATTTTCTGAACGAAAAACTGATAAAAGATGTGGATGCACTGGTGATCAGGACTCCTGAGGAGTTCAGAAAGAAGAACAATATCGATGTCCGTGTCGGCAGCGAAGTGACTTCCATCGACAGGGAGGGCAAAAAGGCGGAGATCGTGGAGGTCGCGACGGGCAAAAAATATACGGAAAGCTACGATAAACTGATCATATCCACAGGTTCCTTCCCGTTCAGGCCTAACATTCCCGGGATCGATGCCGAAGGGGTATTTACTCTCTGGAGCATACCCGATGCCGTTAGGATCAGAGAATATATCAGGGAAAAGCGCGTCGGGAGAGCGGCGATAGTCGGCGGCGGGGCGATCGGGCTCGAAGCGGCCGAAAACCTCGCAGAGTTGGGTATAGAAGTGACGATAATAGAGCTGAGCGACCATCTTATCGCACCTATCGACGCGGATATGGCACTCCCGGTCCTCAATTATGTAACGGAAAAGGGCATAAAGGTCATCCTCAACGACGGAGTCACGGCAATAGAGAAGGGAAGGTCGGGCCTCACGCTGAAGCTCAAGGAGAGCATGAGCGGGATAGAGGCGGACATGGTCCTGATGTCCGTCGGGGCGAGACCCAGGAGCGAGCTTGCGAAAAATGCCGGACTCGCCTTAAACGAGAGGGGCTTTATAAAGACCGATGAATATATGAGGACCTCTGATCCCGATATCTATGCCGTGGGCGACGTCACCGAGGTCAGACACTTCATCACAGGCAAGCCAGCCTCCGTAGCCCTTGCCGGACCGGCCAACAGGCAGGGAAGGATCGCTGCCGACAACATCGCCGGTATCAGGAGCCGATACGGGGGGATACAGGGGACCGGTATACTGAAGATATTCGACATGACCGTGGCATTTACGGGCCTCAGCGAGAGGGAAGCCGAAAAGCAGAGCCTCCTTTACGACAAGGTTATCACCTACCACCATCCGCACGCGGGCTACTACCCCGGAGGCCGGGAAATGGCGATGAAGGTCGTATTCGAAGTCCCGACAGGTAAGATCCTGGGAGCTCAGATAGTGGGATACAGCGGGGTCGACAAGAGGTGCGACGTGCTTGCAGCCTGCATCCGTATGGGTGCGGCCGCACATGACCTGACGGAGCTTGAACTGGCCTATTCCCCGCCGTTCGGCGCCCCGAGGGATCCGGTCAACGTGACAGGCCATGTCATAGAAAACATCCTCGAGGGTAAGGTCAAAAAGACCGAGTGGGGGTCCTTGGAAGGCATAGAGAAAGAGGGCGCCCTCTTTATAGATGTCAGAAGCGATAATGATATATCCGTATCAACGATAAAGATCGAGGGATTCGAGAGGATACCGCTTGAAGAACTGCGGAGCAGGCTCAGCGGCCTCGACAGGGAAAAACCGATATTCGTCCACTGCCGCAGCGGAAAAGAGGGATACTTCGCCTCCTGCATAATGAGACAGGAGGGCTTCGACGTATCGAACCTTGACGGAGGGTGCCTCTTCAGAGAGTGTTCCCTCTGCGGGTGCGGAACGGAAGTGGAGGAATAAATAATAAACGGCAGACCTCCGTCATACGGGAGGCCTGCCGTCTTTTTTTATGTTTTTGCTAGACTTTTGATGCCCTTGTTGCGTTCAGGATAGCGAGAAGAGCGACACCCACATCTGCGAATACGGCCTCCCACAGGCCGGCGATGCCTGCCGCGCCTCCTATCAGGAATATCCCTTTCACGCCCAGAGCCATGAATACGTTCTGCCAAATGATGGTCCGCGTCTTACGGGCTATGCTGAGAAGTTCAACGACCTTCATGGGAGAGTCGTCAAGTATGACGGCATCGGCGACTTCCACCGCTACCTGTGAGCCGAACCCGCCCATGGCAATGCCCGTTTCCGATGTCACGAGCACGGGACCGTCGTTTATGCCGTCGCCCACATAGAGGGACTTCGCAGTCTCCCCTTCGCATATCTCCTTCAATGCCTCTACCTTTTCATCGGGCATCAGCTCCGAACGGTAGCCGTTGAGCCCAAGCTCGTCCGAAATAAGTCTGGCTGCGCTGTCCCGGTCCCCCGTAAGCATGTAGACCCCTTTGATCCCCTGCTCCCTAAGCTCCTTCACAGCTTTGGCGGAGTCCGTTCTGAGACTGTCTTCAAGTACTATATGGCCCATGTAGGTGCCATCTTTTATTACGTGCATCACAGTCCCCTGTGTGGGAACTTCTTCGGGCGTTATGCCAAAGTCCTTCATAAGGGCTGTGTTTCCGACCGCAGTGACAGAACAGCCGAGGGTAAGGACCATTCCCTTGCCCGGGACCTGGGTGAGTATGGCTTCCGGTGAGAGCTCGATCTCTCCGGCGGCCTCCCTTACAGCCTCAGCCAGGGGATGGGTCGAACCTGTCTCCGCGGAGGCAGCGGTCTTGAGAAGCTCTTCTTCCGATGTCCCCTCTGACGGGACGATCTTTGTCACCTTGAAACGGCCGTATGTCAGTGTTCCGGTCTTGTCAAAAATCGCCGTAGTCACCTTGGCAAGCGCATCAAACACATTTGCTCCCTTTACGAGGATCCCCTTCTTTGAGGCGCTTCCGATCCCTCCGAAATATCCGAGCGGTATAGAGATCACGAGCGCACAGGGGCAGGATATGACAAGCAGGACAAGTCCTCTGTAGAACCATTCCCGCAGTTCCCCGTGGCCTGTAAGCGGAGGGATGAATGCGACCATTGAGGCTATGGCGAAAACTGTCGGCGTGTACCATTTTGCGAATTTCGTGATGAACCTTTCTGTCGGAGATTTCCTGGCCGTAGCGTTTTGTACCATCTCGAGCATTCTCGCTATGGTCGAATCCTCAAAGGGGCCTGCCGCCTCGATGGTCAGGAGTCCGTCGAGGGCAAGAGTGCCTCCGTGGACCGGGTCTCCCTGGACCGCATGTACCGGGACAGACTCTCCCGTCATCGAAGATGTGTCGATGTCGGAAGCCCCAGATCTAATGATGCCGTCTATGGGGATCATCTCTCCGGGCATTACCTGTACGATGTCGCCCTTCACTATTTCTTTCGGATCGACATCAATAGCCTCACCGTCTCTCAGAACTCTCGCTGTGAGCGGTTTTGAAGCAAGAAGGGCCTTTATCGAACGCCTGGACCCGGATGCGGCTTTCTCCTGGAAAGCCTCTCCCAGCCTGTAGAAGAGCATTACGCCTACAGCTTCCGACATCTCTCCTATAGCGACGGCGGAGAGAGTGGCTGCTCCCATGAGGGTAAACTCATTGAATATATCGAACTTCGATATCGCTCGCAGCGCCGATCTGAGCACCGGCAGGCCGCTGACCAGGTACAGGGCGATGAAAGCCGCACTAAGCAGGGCATTGTTGACAGAGTCGATATAGAATTCTTCCGTGATCAGCAGCAGGAAGAATATTACGCCCGCTGCGGAGAGAAATTTAATCTCCCTTGCAAAGGCAGCTCTTTCCTCGTTTTCATCCTCTTCGCATTCACAGAATATATTTTCATTCGCTGAACATGAACAGCAGTGACATTCTCCGTCATGGTGATGGTGTCCAATTTTTCTCCCGTGTTCATGTTCGTCTTCATTGAAGCTCATTTTATCTCCTCCGGGATGTTGCTCTTATAAAAAAGGCAGCAGGCATTAGTTTTGCCTTGCTGCCTGATTTTCATATACAGTGACTTAATCGTCGAACCGTATGATATCTCCTGTTTTTACCCTGCCGCCCTTGATAACTTTCGTGAATATGCCCTTCTGCGGCATTATGCAGTCGCCTGTCTTTTTGAAGACCTCGCACTTGGTGTGGCATTCCTTGCCTATCTGCGAGACCTCGAGCACAGTTTCGCCGACCTTCAGTCTGTCTCCTATCTTCAGTTGGGAAAGGTCGAAGCCCTCTGTCGTCAGGTTCTCTGCGAAGCTTCCGGGGACAAGGTCGGGAAGCTTCTCCATCATGGTCCTGATATCCTCGATCGAGATCAGGCTGACCTGACGGTGCATGAAGCCTGCGTGGGCGTCCCCCTTGATACCGATTCCTTCGATAAGAAGGCCTTCGCCGACGTCATGCTTGATCATGCCCTTTTCGGGCGCAGTGCAGACGGCGATTATTTTTCCCACGGCTTCTTCTCTATTCTGCAACACGGTGATCCTCGCTCACAAATTTTTCTTCTTCCTCTTCGTGGACCGGAGCGGCTCCGCCGCCGCATGAACCTCCGCAGGCCGAGCATGTTGAATGCGGGGACTTAAAGCCTTCGGGAGCCTTGCCGGTCTTGCGGATGAAGTAGTCTGCCACCGCTGCCTCTATTCCTTCCTGGGCAAGGAGCGAGCAGTGGAGTTTTGCCGGGGGAAGTCCTCCCAGAGCTTCTGCAACGTCCTTATTGTTTATCTTCAGCGCCTCTGATATCGTCTTGCCCTTGACCATTTCCGTTATCATCGAGCTTGTCGCTATCGCTGCCGCACACCCGAAGGTCTCGAACTTGATGTCCTCGATTATCTCATTGTCGTTTATCTTCAGGTATATCTTCATGACGTCTCCGCACTTCGGATTTCCTACTTCACCGATCGCGTTCGCGTCTTCCAGTTTTCCTGCGTTGCGTGGATTCATGAAATAATCCACTACTTTTTCACTGTACATGATCTTGTCATCTCCTTTAAGGGAATATTCGATATTTATTGGTTTTTCTTATAGAAAGGCGACATCGAGCGGAGCTTCTCCACGATCGGCGGGAATTTCTCCAGTACGTAGTCGATGTCCTCGTCGTTTGTGTCCTTGCTCAGTGTCATCCTCACGGAACCATGAGCAGTCGAGTGGTCCAGTCCAAGCGCCAGCAGGACGTAGCTCGGTTCCAGGCTTCCCGATGTACAGGCCGAACCGCTTGAAACTCCGATCCCGGCTGCGTCCATCAGCAGAAGCATCCCTTCGCCCTCGACATACTTTACGCAGATGCTGGCGTGGTAAGGAAGCCTCTTTGTCCTGTGTCCGGTAAGCGTTATCTCTGGGATCCTCTCGATAAGCCCGTCGATCAGCTTGTCGCGCAGGCGTATCTCGTTGTCGATCTCACCGTTTACGAGACGGTTCGCCGCAAGCTCGGCGGCCATTCCGAAACCGATCAGTCCCGGAGTGTTTTCTGTGCCGGAGCGTACCCCGAACTCCTGACCGCCTCCGTGTATTACCGGGATAAGCTTGATGCCTTTTCTGACGTAAAGCGCACCGACTCCCTTGGGGCCGTACATCTTGTGGGCAGCCATAGTCATCATGTCGATCGGGAGTTCCTTCATATCTATCTTAACATGTCCCGTCGCCTGGACGCCGTCGGTATGGAAGAGGACCCCATGTCTGCGGCAGACCTCTCCGAGCTCGGCCACGGGCTGTATCGTTCCTATCTCGTTGTTGGCGAACATTATCGACGCCAGTATCGTATCCGGCCTGATCGCGGCCTCAAGCTCCTTCGGATCCACCAATCCCGTCTCATCCACGGGGAGGATCGTGTACTCATATCCGTTCTTGCCAAGCCATTTCACTGTATCCAGAAGAGCATGGTGCTCGATCGCGCTTGTGATGATGTGTTTGCCTTTATCTTTAAGTGCCCATGCCGCACCTTTGATTGCCAGGTTGTCAGCTTCGCTTCCGCCTCCGGTGAAAATGATCTCCTTTGGGTCCGCTCCGATCAGCTGTGCCACCTGCGCCCTGGCATGGTCCACTCCCTTTCTTGCCTCTCTTCCCCAGGCGTGGAGACTGTTGGGGTTGCCGTACTCTTCAGAGAAGTAGGGGAGCATGGCCTCGAGAACTTTGCTGTCGACCTTTGTTGTTGCTGAGTTGTCCAGATAAACTTTGCGCGGTGTCATTGTCATAACAAGTCACCTCTTAATAGGATTTAGATTTTATCTTTTTTTCTGTTGCAGCTGCACTGAGGCATCCTGCAAGTATTTGCGGACTGATCGACGAGATCCTGGAACGTGGTCCCGTCATAGACGCTTTCAAGCGCGGCCCTCGCCTTGTCCCACAAGGGCCTGAAGACGCAGTCGTTGTAAAAATCGCAGTCATCGTCAACTCTCGTGGTGCATTCGACCGGTCCCAGCGGTCCCTGGACGAATCTGATGACCTCACCGACGGTTATCTCATCAGCTTTTCTCAGAAGATAATACCCGCCGTCTTTTCCCCTTACGGAATCGACGAACCCGGCTCCCTTAAGGCTGTTGAGAATATTCTCAAGGAAACGCACCGGTATGGACTGCGCTTCCGCGATGGCCCCGATCTTGCACGGACCTTCGTCCTGATGGAGTGCGAGTTCATATATCGCCCTGAGGGCGTACTGACATTTTTGTGATATCGCCATAATCCTCACCATCCCTACCAAGCTAGTGAAGATTACTATTTTTTCTTCCTGTTGTCAATACATGAAATGCGTAAGATATGGCTGAGCAGTCGCTAAGCAATAGCTGAGCCGTTGTAAGGGGCAGGTTCGGGAAATTACGGCGTGACCGCCGCGGAGTACTCGCGACAAGCCCGGTAGCTGGTGAATTTGCTCGCTTCGCATCGCTGGGAATTCACAGCTTTTCAAGCTGCGAAGAACTGCGAAGGATTGGTTATCAAATAAAAAGAAAAAAAGATATCCCCCATTAACGGCAGAGGTGAATGCCGGTTATGCCGGATCCTCAGGTTTTACGATGGCTCAGCTACGGCTGAGCAACTGCTCAGCAATTGCTCAGCCGGCACTTACTGTTGTTTTCCTGCGAAGTAGTGCAGGCGGAGGCTTTTCGAAAGGTCCTCGAGAAGCCGCATGCCTCCTATGCTGTTTCCTTTGCGGTCCAGGGACGGGTTGAAGACCCCGATGCCCATCCTGCCTTCGACTGCTGAGAGGATCCCTCCGCCTACGCCGCTTTTTGAGGGTATCCCGACCTTGACCGCGAATTCTCCGGAACCGTCGTACATGCCGCACGTGACCATAAAAGTTTTAACTATCCGGACGATCCAGCTTTCGACGAGCCTCGTGCCGCTTGTCGGATCCACTCCGTCGTTTGCCAGGACCATTCCCCAGTTGGCAAGGTCCTCCGCAGTGACGTTGACTGAACACATGCGGAAATAGAGATCGAGCGCCTCCTCGGGGTCTCCTTCGATTATGTTTTCGCTCTTCATCCAGTACGCCATGGAGCGGTTCCTCATACCGGCTAGTTTTTCGGACAGATAAACATCATGGTTGAGCGAGAGATCATCGTTCAGACAAACCCTCTTTGCAAGCTCCATGTAGAGCTCGAATGGATCGTCTCCGGGGATGCAGCTTGCGGTGGCTATGGCTCCCGCGTTGATCATAGGGTTGAGCGGGTGGGGAGTTTTCGTCTCAAGCTTGACTATCGAGTTGAACGAATCTCCGGTAGGTTCGAGTCCCACCTTGCTGAACAGCATATCATAACCCGCTGTCTGGAGGGCCAGGGTCAAAGATATCGTCTTTGATATGCTCTGGATCGTAAAAGGCTCCTGCCAGTCGCCGCAGTGATATGTTTCGCCGGTCAAGGTCTTAATACATGCCCCGATATGTTCCGGATTCGCCTTGGAGAGTTCGGGAATGTATGTCGCGACCTTTCCGGTCTTCGTATAACGTTTTCCCTCGCGCAGCGCCCTTTCCAGGGCACCCTGTATGTCTCCCTCCGCCCCTTCCCGCATGAGGGGCCCAGGGAGATCCTCAGAAGCCGATCTCATCGGGGGAACGGAAAAGCTGCTCATAGCTGCCGGGGATGATCAGTTTTTTCCTAAGCTGTATTTTGGGCATGCCCAAAACAACGATCCCGGATGTCGGGTCGAGGTGGTATTTCTGAGCGTCTTCTACAGGGTCGAAGCCTATGGATGTTCCGGGCGGGATGATGTTGTGAGCATCCACTATGACCCTGCGCAGTCTGCAGTTTTCACCGACCTCGACATTCTGCCCTATTATGGACTCTTCGACTACCGCGCCCGGTTTTATGACGCAGTTGCGGGAAAGGACGCTCTTTCTTACATACGCGCCCAGCACGCGGCTGGCCTCGGCCCTAAGACAGCCGTCGACAGAGCATGAGTGGTCAGCCGCAGGGTACGTGAATCCCGGGGGATCGGAATACGATACAGTCCTTATCGGCCACTGCTGGTTGTAGAGGCTCAGTTCCGATGGATGTTTGAGAAGGTCCATATGGGCCTCCCAATAGGCCTTGATGTTTCCGACGTCCTTCCAGTAAGGCCTGTCTCCGCCGGGAAGCACGTTGGTCGAAAAATCGTAGGCCATGACCTTATGTGACTTGTACAGTGACGGGATTATGTCCCTTCCGAAGTCGTGGGTGCTTTCCTTCTTTTCGTTGTCTGCAAGCACCGATTCCTCAAGTATCTCCCTCTCGAAAATGTAGTTGCCCATCGAGACGAAGCTGAAACCGGACCTTCCCGGTATCTCCGGGGGCACGGAGGGTTTTTCCACGAAATCAATGATCCGGCCGCTCGCGTCGGTCGCTATGCATCCGAACTGGTTTGCCTCCGAAGATGGGACGACATAGGCGGCAACGGTCACGTCAGCCTTGTTGTCCATATGGTACTGGAGCATCTGCTCGACATCCATCTTATAGACGTGATCGGCAGCAAATATGCAGATCCTGTCGGCGTTGAAGAGTGTGATCAGGTGGAGGTTCTGGAAGATCGCGTCTGCGGTGCCTTCGTACCAGCGTTCTCCGTCCCACATCTGGGCGGGTACCACGTTCACGAAAAAGTCGCGTCCGCGAAGTGCGCTGCCGAACTGCCACCCTTTGCCTATGTGTTCATGCAGTGACTGGCTTTTGAACTGAATAAGACAGTAGATAGAAAAAAGGCCGCTGTTGACCATGTTGGAGAGCGCGAAATCTATTATCCTGTACTTTGCTGCGAAAGGGACCGCAGGTTTAGCGCGGTATCTTGTCAGCGGCATCAGCCGTTCTCCCTTGCCTCCCGCCAGCACCATTCCGAGGACCCGGCCGTACTTGCCATGGATCATCTTGATCCCTCCTTAAAATGCTTTATGACGATGTCTTTCCTTTTTTTGACAATAGTCAGCCATTTTCAGGTGGAGCAGTGTTAAGACTCAGAGACGTACCGCTAATACTGCAAACAATTATAGCCTAAAAAGTTATTGATCTATAGTTTTTGCATAATTCAAAACCATTTTTTTATATTTTAATTCGCCTGTGGTTTTGTAAGTTTATGTCTCGAATGTAATGTAAACGGATCAGTCCGACGTCAGGATGTCCCTGTAGAGCTCCGCGTAGGCCTTTGCGGAATTGTCCCATGAAAAATCGGCGCCCATTGCGTTTCTGATTATGCCGTCCCATCTTTTACCGTCTTCTTTTGCCGCCAGAGCCCTCTCGATCGCCTTATGAAGCTCTCCGGATGCAAAGTCCTTGAAAAGGAATCCCGTGCCGTCCGGCGATCCGTCTGCATCGATGACGGTATCAGCAAGTCCGCCCGTCGCTCTTGCAACAGGAATGGTCCCGTAGGCGAAGGCTATCATCTGTGAAAGCCCGCAGGGTTCGAACAGTGAGGGCATCAGGAGTATGTCACCTCCGGCATATGTGAGGTGCGCCTTGGCTTCGTTGAACTCGAGGATCCCATGCACCGAGTCGGGATGCTCTTTTTCGAATTCAACGACCTTTCTGGTGTACAGGTCGTTTCCCGAGCCGACAATCACGAACCTTGCCTTATTCGCCAGCAATGGTCCCACCGCCTCTAGCATTATGTCTATCCCTTTCTGTTCGGTAAGTCTCCCGACAAAGATCAGGATCGGCCTCCCGTCGTCCTCCCATCCGCACTCCTTGAGCAGGGCCTTCCGGCACTCGCTCTTGCCGTCCATGTCGCCTATGCTGTAATTGGCGGGCAGGAACGAGTCAGTCCCGGGGTTCCAGATGTCGTAGTCTATACCGTTGATTATCCCGCGAAGCTTGTTTTTGTGGGCGGATATCACTCCGTCAAGTCCCAGGCCGCCGTTCGGCGTCTGTATGTCCCATGAGTAGTTGGGACTTACAGTCGTAAAGGCATCTGTCGTCGTGATCGCGCCCTTCATCATGTTCACCTGGCCGAAATACTCCATGCTGTCCGTGTCCAGGTTTGAGAACGAACTCGGGCTGAATCCCCAGCCCTCGAGCACGGACGGAGATATGATCCCCTGGAATGCGAGGTTGTGGATCGTGAAGACCGTATCATAGTCGCCGTTGAAGTAAGAATAGTACCTGTGCCACTTCAGGGCTGCGGATATCAGGGCGGTGGTCCAGTCATGCGCGTGGAGGAACTGCGGCTTCCATCCGGTAAGCCTCAGCAGCTCAAACGGGGCAAAGGAGAGGAAGATAAAGGGCAGTACGGTCACGGCATCCAGCTTCTCGGGGTATATGCAGGGGTTGGAAAAAAGTTCCGGCTGGTCCATCAGATATATATGAAGGCCGTTCACCTCCGCTTCGAGGACGGATGCAGTGTATGCGCGCCAGTTCAGCGCAACGCTTATCTCACCTATCGGCTCCCTTTTCAGCATGCCGGATTTCTCCGCCTTATCAAGTACTCCGGGCCATGCGGGCAAGAGCACCTTGGCGTCTATGTTCTGCTTTTTCAGTGCCTTTGGAAGGGTCCCCACTACATCGCCGAGCCCGCCTTTTTTCGCAAGCGGGGAGCACTCTGGAGCTATATGAAGTACCTTGAGCGTAAAATTTTTATAAGCGATCATATCTAAAGACCTCTGAAAACTGTTCCGTAAGCTTTCTCGCAATACTCCCTGACGACCCTGTGCGTGTTGAAGTAGCTTGCGTTGATCGAAATTGCGAGCTTCATCATCCTTATCCACCTTGGTCTGTTGTTGTAATAGAGCGGCAGTATCTTGATCTGCAGTTTCCTGTACAGATCTTCCGCGTCCAAAGACTCATCGTATCCTTTCATGTCATCCGGTCTCGGTTCCGGTCCTATCGCCCAGCCCGTGTGCCCTTCGAGGCATCCTTCGATCCACCAGCCGTCAAGGACTGAGAAGTTCATTATCCCGTTGTGGACGCATTTCATGCCGCTCGTGCCCGATGCCTCTCTGGGCCTCACCGGAGTGTTGAGCCACAGGTCCACCCCGGAGGTGATCAGCTTCGCCGGTTCTATGTTGTAATTCTCTATGAACACGACAGGCATCTCCTTGCCCAGTTCCTTCGATATCTTGTGTATCTTCTGAAGGATGTCCTTGCCCGGTTCGTCGTGGGGGTGAGCCTTGCCTGAGAATATGAACTGGATCCTACCTGCGCCTATCTCGAGCAGCCTCTTTATGTCGGTGAATACGAGGTCGGCCCTCTTATATGTAGCTGCCCTTCTTGCGAAGCCTATGGTAAGGATATCGGGATCCAGCTTTTTTCCGGTCTTCTCAAATACCATGTCCAGAAGCTTCAGCTTTGCGGTCATGTGCGCTTCCCAGATCTCATCATTGGGGATCTGTACGGCCTGCATCAGCCTGCTGGTATTCGACCGCCATCCCGGGATGTACTTGTCATAGAGGGCCGCGAACGATTCGCATGTCCATGTGGTCGAGTGCACTCCGTTGGTCACCCAGTCGATGGAATCGTTGCTGAACATCGCCCTGCTGACCTCTGCGTGTTTCTTTGAGACCCCGTTGACGTACCTGCTGAACTTCAGCGCCAGATCAGTCATCGAGAGTCCGCAGCCTCCGACGGTGTTCTTCAGTTTTTCTATGAACGTGCTGTCTATGACTTCGTTGATGAGGTCGTACGAGAAGAAGTCATGGCCCGCTTCCACAGGGGTGTGGGTAGTGAAGACGACCTGGTTGCGGATCTTCTGAAGATCGGAGTAACCCTGTTCCCTCAGGAGTTCAAGCGTTATGAAGCCCGCATGTCCCTCGTTCAGATGGAAGGTCTTCACGTTCCTGTAACCAAGGTCGCGGAGTATCCTGAGTCCGCCTATGCCCAGTATAAGTTCCTGGCACAGGCGGTATCTGTTGTCGCCTCCGTACAGTTCGTCCGTCAGCGCCCTGTCCTCGGGGGCGTTCTCGGGGAGGTCCGTATCGAGAAAGAGTATCGGGACGGGGTGCCCGGAATTCCCGATTATGGTATAGGTCCATACCCCTACCTTTACCTCCCTGTGGTTCATCGTGATGCTCACGCGGTTGGGCAGGAAAGTCAGCAGTTTTGAGGGGTCCCAGTCCACGGGCCTCTCGATCTGTCTTCCCTCTTCGTTTATCTTCTGCGCAAAATATCCCTTTTTATAGAGGAGGGTGATCCCCACCATCGGAACGCCAAGGTCGGCCGCGCTCTTGAGTATGTCGCCGGCCAGTATCCCCAGCCCTCCGGAATAGGTCGGGATCTCCGGGGTAAGGCCTATCTCCATTGAAAAATAGGCTACGTTCCTGAATGCGGGATCCCTTTCCAGCGTAGACAGGATCGACTGGGCAAGGTTGCCGCCGTAATTCATGTCTGTCATTTTTTCTCCTCCAAATCCGGTGCTTTCAAGGTCGGAGACCAGGGAGGTCCCTCCGTTGGCATGCTTTCCGTTGCTGCCGTTTCCGCTGCAGCGCGTCTTATACATTATTTCACGTTCGGCCATGACTTTTGCGTTGGGGTATCCCTTCGTGTTGCCCTTCGCCTTTTCCAGGTTTATCAGCAGGTCTGAGATGATGTCCCGGCCGGACAGACTGCCGGCGAGTTCGGCGGCCCTTACGGCGAAGGAGACCACCTGTTTTGTCTCCACGCCTGAGATATCGTTGAAGAACCATCCGCATGAGGTGTACATGAACATCCGCATACGTTCAGCCTCAAGTGCGGAGAGGATAGAAGCCCCTTCCTTTTCACCGATGTTTCCCAGGTGTTTTGAAAGGAATTCGAGCCCTTTTTCGTACTCCTCCTTGTTGTTGCGGTTTGCTGAGCGGAAGTATTCTATCGAAAGGTTCCTCAGTTCCCACGGATCGCAATAGGGCGAAACGGTTTCGGAAAATATCCCGTCGACCCTCACTGCGAGCCTGTCGAACGCCTCTCTCAGAGGTTTCCTCCATGCCTGGTTCCAGCCGGATCTTCCGCCTGTGCTGCAGCCGCAGTCACTGCGCCAGCGTTCAATGCCGTGCACGCAGGACCATGAACTATTTTCTTTGATGATGCACTCAAATTTTGCGGGATGTTCCTCAAGAAATGTGCCGATGTCGGGCAGCCGCACATCGAGATCCGCATCGAGCCTTTCAAAGAGACGGGCGAGGGCCATCTCACCGAACTTGTGGTGGTGCCCGTAGGTCTCGCCGTCCGTGGCAACGACAAGGAGCCTGTCTTCCGAGCGGGTCTTTACTGCTCCGACCAGTGCGTCCCTGAACCTGTCTCCGTTCTCCAGAAGTTTTCCGAAAGCGATGTCATGGGTCAGTCCTTCGTGGTAAAAGACTATCGTTATGGTCCTTCCGGAGGGAAGCCTGCAAAGGTACGGCATGGTGACATCGAGCCCTTTGCCGTCCGGTGTCTCCATTCTTGTTCCGCCTACGATCACAGCTTCGCACTGGCTCGGGGCAAGGATGGTAAAGGTTATGCCGTTTTCGCTGAGGACCTCGAGTACGTCCGTGTTGACCGCCGTCTCCGGAAGCCACATGCCTTTGGGGCTTCTTTTGAAACGGTATTCAAAATCCCTGATGCCCCATATCGTCTGGGTCTTCTTGTCCTCTGCCGATGCGAGCGGCATTATCATGTGGCTGTAGCACTGTGCGACAGCCTTCGTGCCCGACTCCCTTATTGTCTGGTCGAGGGCCGGATCTTCCTTTTCGATCCATCTGTGCAGGGTCGGCCCGAAGTTGAAACTCATATGTGAATAGTTGTTTACGACAGATGCTATACGACCGTCAGGTCCAAGTACCTTTGCCGCGCAGTTAGGTCTGTAGCATTCGTTGGTTATCCTCTGGTTCCAGTCATGAGCGGGGAATGCTGTGGGGTCCTTCAAAACCGTGTTTGACCATGGATCCTCTCGCGGCGGCTGGTAGAAGTGTCCATGTACCGCAATATTAAACAACTGGCGATCACCTCCGCAGATTCCGCCGGTCGGTCCGGCAATATGATTATACTATGATAAGCGGCAAATGCCACGGTCCCGGACTGTTCGGAAGGGCACGCAAGTACTGTTGCGCTTGTTTTTTTTGGTCTTAACGATATAATTGAACAGGAATCAAAATGACCCTGCGGAGTGCGTGGAATACGGGTTGTGTCTTGAGCCAACAATAAATCCCGGCTGAACTTTTTCCCCGTCAGCGGCGGAGACCTCGTCGGTCGACCAAGCTTTGCGGGTAGGGTTCTAATCCTGTTAAGGAGCGGGTCAAGACCTTCCGTACACGGCTCTTGCGGGGTATTTTTGGCCTCTGTCAAATCAAGTGAAGGAGCAAATTTATGAACATCAAACCGCCATTCTGGCACCCATCGGCATCAAAAGGTTTCATCATAGACTGGGACGGTGTCATTGCAGATACCAAGCTTGATTTCTCCGGACTGCGGGAGCGGTATTACGGGGGAAGAAAAGCTATGCTGCTTGAAGAGGCCTGCACTCTTTCACCCGAAGATCAAATCTCCTTCATGAAAGATCTGTGCGACCTTGAGATCGAGGGTGCCCGCAGGGCCGAGCCGATACCCGGGGCATTCGAACTGATAGACCGACTTAGATCAGAAGGCATCCCCTATACGATAGTGTCGAGGAACTGCCGTGAGTCGATAGAACTCGCAGCCAGGACCATCGGCCTTGAACTTCCGGAACATACGTGGAGCAGGGATGAACAGAAAGAAGTAAAGCCCCACCCCCGCGCACTTATTGAGGCCGCGGCTTCTATGGGTCTGGAGCCTTCCGACTGTGTCCTGATCGGAGATTTTATTTACGACCTGCAGGGAGCCAGAAGGGCCGGCATGAGGGCTGTCCTTGTGCAGAGGAGCGAACCTGAGTGGGATGAATGGGCGGATGCCGTTTACCCCAAAATGACGGATCTCGTGGCGGATCTTGACGACCCCAAGCCGATGACGCCGTGGGAATACAGGGAGATACACTCAAAGCGCGGAGACAAGTGGCTTAATGCCGCCTACGCGATCACGCTCGAGCTTCCCGACACGACATCACCAACTCTGGACTGCTGGCTCGTCAGGGCAGCCGCCCTGGGCGTAGGGACCATAACGATCCCCAACGATTTTGTCCTCGGTCCTGTCGAATGGAAGGCCAGCCAGTCTTTTGAGCCATGCTTTATGGGACATAAGATATCATTCGTTGCCCAAAAATATCTTGCGTCACGTTATCCCATGGTCAAAGTGACCACAGGCGGAGAGGGGATAAAGGCGCCGAAAAACTCTCTCGACCTGACGAGGTTCATCGAAAGAAAGATCTTCTAAGATGGAAGAGGGCAGTATTTTCAGCCGGGAAAATGACGGAAGGGCGGTACTTTATGAGATCCCCCTTGCCGAACGCATGCGGCCGGAGACATTGGATAACTATGTCGGTCAGGCCCATATCCTGGGCCCCGGAAAACCCCTGCGAGTTATGCTCGAGGGCGGCAAAGTCCCAAGCTGCATCCTCTACGGCCCCCCAGGTGTGGGAAAGACCACCCTCGTCCGTATAATGTCCAGGACTACGGGAAGGGAGCTTCTTGAGATAAACGCGGTAAGCGCAAAGGTCGAGACGCTTCGTACCCTGGTCGACAACGCGAAGGCCTCCAAAAGGATAACAGGCAGGTCGGCGATAGCGTTCGTGGACGAGATCTACCACTTCAACACAAAACAGCAGAACGTGCTTCTCCCGTCGGTCGAGACCGGAGATATAATACTGGTCGGTACCACGACAGAAAACCCATGGTTTGAAATAAACAAGACGCTCCTCTCGCGTATGGTCGTCTATACGCTCAAACCCCTTGGAGAGCAGGATATCGTTTTGCTGCTCGAAAGAGCGCTCTCAGATAAGGTGAAGGGTCTCGGGATGCTCGGAGTGACCGCTGACAAGTCCGTCATAAACAAGCTTGCCGCACTTTCCGGAGGGGATGCGAGACAGGCGCTGACAAGGCTTGAGGCCGCAGCCTCATCTGTCGCTCTCAGCGGCGGGAGCGAGATCACCCTGAAGGTGATCGCCGAAAGCACCGGGATGGCCACACAACGCTACGACAGGGTCTCGGACGACCACTATGCGGTAATATCCGCACTGATCAAGAGCCTCAGGGGATCCGATCCGGACGCCGCTCTCTACTGGCTTGCGAGAATGCTTGCCGCTGGGGACGACCTCAGATTCATCTGCAGGAGGCTTTGCATATTCGCGTCAGAAGACGTAGGCCTGGCAGACCCGATGGCGCTTGTCGTGGCTCAGAACACCGCAGCCGCGGTAGACAGGGTAGGCCTTCCCGAAGCCGACATAATACTGGGCGAAGCGGTCGTCTATCTTGCCTCTGCGCCAAAGAGCAACAGCTCTTATCTTGGGATAAGGGCAGCGATGAAAGCGGTCGAAGAGGGAGACCTCATGGAAGTCCCGTATCACCTGAGGAATGACGGCGATGGATACATATACCCCCATGACTCGCCCGGCCACTGGGTCCCCCAGGCATACCTGCCAGAACAGAGGCGTTTCTACTATCCCGGAAAGATCGGGGCAGAGGCTCGTATCAGGGAGAGGCTCAAGCTCTACTGGAAGAGGTTTGCGGACGATCCCGCGGAGGAACAGGAAAAGTAGAAAAAGTCACAGAAACAAAAAAGGCGGCCTTAGGCCGCCCGATCATTTATTGCACGTACTTTGCGTTCAGTTTTTCATCTCCCGCTCTTCCTCGTCGACCTTGATGGATATCATATAGATGACGTCCGAAAGCCTGTTCAGGAAGGCGTAACTTTTCTCCGTGATCTTATTTTCCCTGAGAAGGGGCGTTGCAGCTCTCTCAGCCCTTCTCGCTATCGTCCTTGCAAGGTGCAGCGCCGCGCCGCACATGGAATCTCCGGGCCTTACGAAGATCTGGGCTTCTTTTATCGATGCCGCGACCCTGGAGGACATGTTTTCCAGTATCATCGGATCCGGCTCCGGAAAATCACATTCCGCGAAATATGCCATCGCGCTGAAAAGATAATCTTCGAGGAAGAATATATCCTCGGCGGTCTTCGGGGACTTACACGCTGCACGGGCAAGCCCGAGAGCCGCCTGGCACTCGTCCAGCGTCCCGTACAGTTCCACCCTGGCGTCGTCCTTTGCTATCCTTGTGCCGTCGCCAAGTGAAGTCGTTCCCTTATCTCCGCCCTTTGTCGTTATCTTTATGTCGGCCATCACGTTCTCCCTGCAGATTCCGCCTCAGTGGCGGATCCCTTGTTCTTCATCGCCGCATCCGCTGGCGCAGGAAGAACAGTCGGCACAGCCGCACCCGCTCCCGTGCTGTGATTTGAATGCCACACGCAGGGTGGCTTCCATAAAGAACTCCTCAGGGAGGACCATCCTCTCGTTCCCGTCAAAATCCTTCAGCGTCCGGCA
>DBRW01000005.1:20014-21477 GCA_002306075.1 Synergistaceae bacterium UBA1358 | reverse complement strand
GCCAGAAGCACATTGGCACAGTCATTTACTGTAACGTAGTTTGTTATGCAGTGTACAAGAGGAGATATCCTCCTTACCTCATCCAATATCCCTGCAAACATGCTTACCCCTCCTGTCCTTCTCTTTTAAAAAATATCGCTCTCGCTTTATCTGCCGCGAATGCCAGGGCGATAACGGCAGCCATTACGGGCAGGGTGTTTCCCAAGGGGGTCTCCATTGCCATAAACTTCCTGTATATAAGAAATCCGGACAGCCAGATCACAAAATTGGGAATACTGATGCTTTCGCTGAAATGATCTTTCTTCAGTATGAAAAAATCTGTTATCAGTATCGATATCATCGGTGCGAAGACAGATCCTATCAGGAAAAGGAAGTTTTCATACTGCTCTACCGGAGTCAGGACAGCCAGGGCAGTACCGGCTATGCAGGCGATCACAGCCGTTGTTTTGCTGCCGGGCCTGTCCGTTATGCTGCTAAAGCTCACTCCGGCTGAATAAACATCGAGGAAGGTCGTTGTCACAGTAGATATGACAATAATGAATACCGCCGCCAATCCCAGGCCCGCACCCAGCATGATCTTTGCAATATCGCTCTCTCCTGTGTATACAGAGGCCCCCAATCCTATCATATACATCCAGGTGCTGCCCGCAAAATAGACCAGAACGCTTACCAGTGAAGCCTTTCGTGGGTTCGATGCATTATGTGTGTAATCCGAGATAAGGGGCAGCCAGGAGAGAGGCATCGCTGCAGACAGCTCAACCGCACTCCCAAAATTCATTTCTCCCGTGACCGCAGCAGAAGAGTTTCCCCCGAACACAATAATGCTGAGAAGAAGGGTGAGTGAGAAAAGGCCTGCCATAGTAAATATGTTTATCTTTCCCAGGTTTTTTATTCCTATCTCTATCCATACTATTATCAGAAAGCCGATAACAACACTCCACAGGGAGGGGCTGTATGACCCTGTGTATTTTTCTGCTATCAGTGCTACAGCCCTTCCGCCTCCGATTATCATGACTGCGGTCCATCCGACAAGCTGGGTAACATTCAGCAGTGAAAAAAAGACCGAACCTCTCTGTCCGAAAGAAATCTTTACGGTCTCCATCGCGCTTTTTCCGGTTTCTGCACCTATGCGGCCTGCAAGATAGAGAGGTATGCAGCCAATAATATGCCCTATGACGACAGCCGCGGCGCCTCTCGAAAAACCAAGCGGAGCGATCAGACTCCCTGTAAGTATCTCCGCAATGGAGACCGCTGCGCCAAACCATATCAGCGCGCTTCCAAATACCGTTGCCCCTCCGTTATCCCTCATGATCTTTCCTCCCGTTCAAAAATAAAAGCGGGAAACGCCGGCTCCGCGTCTCCCGCTAAATTTTGCAATTTAGTGCGTTCCCTACGTTGGCATTATCCAAATCAGGTCCAGGGTCGAAGTCGAACTTCCTCTCAGCCTGCCGTACAAGCTCCCC
>DBRW01000005.1:0-19995 GCA_002306075.1 Synergistaceae bacterium UBA1358 | reverse complement strand
CTCTTCCTCAGGTCCTCCGTCTCGCACCTTACCTGTTCGTCTGTGAGGGCTGCCCCTCCTCCCACAGTCTTGGCAAGGATGTATATTTTTGAAAATACCTCAAGCATCTCACAGCGCATCAGCGCTTCGGAGAGTTCCCTGCCGACACAGAGGGCCCCGTGGTTTGAAAGCAGGACTCCCGCACCGTCTGCGAGCGCCCGCGATGTGTTCTCGGCCAGCTCTTCAGTCCCTATCGGAGCATAATCTGCGACAGGAACAGTTCCGCCGAAAACCGCGACCTGGTTGTCGGTTATCGGGCAAAGGGGTTGTCTTGCGGCCGCAATGGCGGTGGCGTATACGGAGTGCGTGTGTATTACTGCATTTATGTCTGCCCTTGACCTATATATCCTCAGATGCAGCGATCTCTCTATCGACGGCACCCTGGTCCCCTCGAGGACCTTGCCGTCCGGGGCCAACAGCACTATATCTTCACAAGTCAGGGTCCTGTAATCCATCCCGCTCGGAGTGATAAGGATCCCTTTTTCGGTCCGGCGGCTGATATTCCCGCCGGTCCCCTGCACAAGACCTTTTTCAAGTATAAGGATCCCAGTTTTTATTATCTCTTTTCGGATATCTGCTTCATTTGCCATTTTCATCCCTCGCAAGCCTGCTCAGAACAGGAGTTATCATCAGGTTTACAACTCCTATTATAAGGAAAATGTTTATTACGGAAATATTCAGCATCAGCAGAGCAGAGACAACCACCGCAGAAAGGACCATCCCGAAGGAATCTGTTATGTTAAGGCAGGCAATGACCCGGGCCCTGTGTTCATCGGAGCTTCTTGACTGCATAAGCGCATACATCGGCACGCTGAATATGCCGCCCGATGCGGCAAGCATCAGAAAAGAAAATATGATCCCCCATGAACCGGGTCTTGAGATAAACTCCGTGACTCCTGCCAGATGTACCGTCTTCTGCACCGTCAGGCTGAAAAAATAGAGCAGGAGCGTCGCTGCCGTCATCCCGATGCATCCGAACGGGACCAGCTTTGCCGAGACCTTCCCCTTCAGGAGTTTGTTGCAGAACGTCGAGCCGAGCCCTACCCCAACAGAGAAGACGACAAGGAACAGTGTCGACACCTCTTCGTTCCCTCCAAGGGTGTCCTTTGAAAATGTGGGGAACTGCGCGAGGAATACCGAGCCAAGGAACCAGAACCAGCTGATGCCCAGAATGGATCTGAACACGGTCACATTCGGCCTTACATGGGATATTATCCCAATTGTCGATCTTAGGGGATTCCAGTCTATCTTCATGCATGATGCCGACGGTTCGGCCTTCGGGATGAAAAGGCTCGCAGCAAAGCCGGCTGCGGCGACACACACCACTCCCGCGGAGATCAGTGCCCTTCCCTCGGGACGAAGTATAAGAAGTCCGCCGCAGAGAGTCCCGGTCAGGATCGCGATATAGGTGCCCGCACTCACCAGTCCGTTGCCCGCCACAAGTTCATTTTCACTTAGGTGCTGCGGAAGTATGCTGAATTTCAGAGGACCGAAAAATGCCGACTGCGCTCCCATCAGGAACAGAAGCGCCACCAGCCCCCACAGATTCAAAAATGTGAAAGCGACGGCTGTCATCACCATGAGAACTATCTCAACGAATTTGATGATCTTTATGAGGAATGATTTTTCATACTTGTCTGCCAGCTGTCCCGCCGTGGATGAGAACAGGAAAAAAGGGAGGATAAAGAGGCCTGCGATAGTTGTGATCAACACCTGTGCGTTCAGGCCGTATTCTTCTGCCAGCCTGAACGTGATAAGTATCACCAGTGCATTCTTGAACAGATTGTCGTTGAATGCACCGAAAAACTGCGTAAGAAAAAGCGGCAGGAACCGTCTGACTGTTAAGAGCTCAAACTGAGTCTTTATCCGGGCGCCCCCCTTATTACATATTTTTGATCATCGGAGCTGTTATTTCCTGGCGACATCCTCAAGCGAGAGTCCCCTGGTATGTTCGGTTTTTATCCATGTACCCTGGTCCTTTGCAAGGAACGCCGCCTTAAAAATGATTGGTATCCAGGTCAGCCCGAACCAGAAGTAGGCAAATGTGTCCTTTACATATCTCAGCGTGAATTTTTTCTCATGCATCGACGGACCCACTATCACACATATCAGGCAGAAGGCGATGATGAAAAATATCGGGAGCCCGAAAAACAGCACCCAGTCCACCATTGTCTGAGGCGTGCTGTCGGACACCGTGGGGAAGAGGACCATGTTGTTTATCAGGGTGTAGGCCATTCCTGCGATCATGATTATTATTCCGAGGCATGATTTGGCAGGTGCCAGCAGATAGAGGAAGAGATCCAGGTATTGAAGCTTTCTGGTGACGAAGAAAGACCTGAGCGCATCCATCCCGTAGTGCCAGAAAACCCAGTAATGTCCCTGCATCCATCTCGTGCGCTGCCTTTTTGACACTGCCATGCTCTGCGGCTTTTCGTCATATATAATCGCTGCGTCGTTCCAGTGGACCCTGCTTCCCGACAGGATGAGCCTTGTTGACATCTCAAGGTCCTCGGTCAGGCTTTCAAGGTTCCACCCTATCCTCTCGAGTGTCGCGGCTCTTATCACAAGCCCCGTCCCGCCCAGAGTGCATGAAAGGCCCCACAGTCCCCTGGCAAGCTGCCAGAATCTGTTCGAGAACCAGTAAGCCAGTGCATAAGACCTGGTAAGCCAGTTGTCGTCAGGGTTTTTAACGTCGAGCACTCCCTGTATCGCTTCTGCCTCAGGGTGCTGCTCCATGTAATTGTTCATGTTCATAAGAAAGTTGACATCCACGAGGTTGTCGGCGTCAAACATCGCAAGGGCATCCGCCTTTTCCATCGGCAGCTGTGTAAGTGCCCACCTTACGTTCCAGGTCTTGCCGTTATGCTCCTTGTCGAACCGCTCAAGTGCGACAGCACCGTTGGAGCGGGCAAGATCGGCGGTGTTGTCCTGGCAGTTGTCGCACGAGACATAGACTGTGTAGCAGTTTTTTGGGTAATTCTGTTCGGCAAGGCTCCTGAGCAGCGGCGATATCACCTGTGCTTCGTTATGTGCCGGTATCAGCACTATGAATCTGCGATAACGCTTTGCACGCGGCATCTCCTTCTGATTCCAGAATCCTCTTATGCTTACAACGATCTGGTATATACCGTCGGCCATCAGAAGAGCGAGGAGTGAGTACAAAATAAATTGCAGTATCCACCATCCCCACCATATAAACCAATAGATCAATTCCTGTGAATCTTCCATAAATTTCATTCCTCCTGCGGCAAAGCGCAAAAACCTCAACGGGCCACGGTCTCTGTTAAAGATATCAGAAAAAAATGCTTTAGCGATTGAGAATATCACTTATCAGGTTTTTTTCCAGAATTAAATCATTATAACTCAGTATGAGGTCCACTTCTTTGGTGATCTCGTCATACTCTGATGCATCGATAAGCTCATGTGTACCTATCCTGGTCGCTCTTTTGACCGCTGGTTCCACAAAGACACCGTCGATTATATAAGATCCGTTCCGGAATATTACAGGGTCAGGTCCGTTATCAAGGGAGAGGTCCTTGCCAAAACAGGTCTCGACCTTTACTCCCAGCAAGCTTGCGGCTGTTGGCAGTATGTCCATCTGCCCGGTGTCGGTATAGACGGTCCCCTTCATCGCCTTTTCCCCGGGGATGCTGAATATGAGCGGAACTCTTCGCGTCTCTTTCCACTCTATGGTCTCTTCTAACTTCCTGCCGATCAGTTTTTCCATCTCTTCCTTGTAGGCGATGGGAACTGCAGGGTGGTCCCCGTAAAGTACGATCAGACTTTTTTTATCCAGATCGGATGCACTCAGTCCTTCAAGGAACCTCCCCAGCTCTCTGTCAAAATAGTTCATTGCCATCAGGTAGTCTCCCAGAAGTGTGTTTTTCATCTCCACGGGCAGGGGGAATGAACCGTCGTTGAGGCCCTCAAAGTTATAGGGATGGTGTCCGCTCAGCGTCACTATAAAGGCATAAAAGGGACCGTCCGTCTTCTTAAAGATATTCAGCGCTTCGGTGAATATCGCCCTGTCGCTCAGACCGAGACCGATGACTTCATCATCGGGGAATGTGTTGCGGCTGTACTGCCTGTCAAAGTACAGCTTGTGATGCATCCTGTGGCAGTTCCAGAAGGCACTGTATGTCCCCTGAACTACGAATGCGTCGTACCCCTGTCTTTTCAGGACTCTTGCAAGTGAGTTGTAGTTGTTGTTGGCAAATCTAGTATATGCGGCGCCTGAAGCTGATGGGAAAAAGCCGGTGTTGGCCATAAACTCCGAATCTGAGCTGAGACCGCCGGCTGTTTGATCCCAGGCATTTGGAAAATAGAGGGAGTTCTCGGCAAAACGGTTCAGGTTCGGAGTTACCTCTGTCCCGTTGATACGAAGCCCTACTACGAACTGCTGCAAGGCCTCGCATTGTATCATGATCAGATTTTTGCCCTTGGCCGGCGGGTTCTTGCTGGTCTTTACTCTTTTGTCGAACCATGCACGTATCTCGTCGATCTTCTGCTGAGGGACGTTATCCGGTTCAAACTCCTTGACAGTGAGGGAAATGATGTCCCCCCAGTGAAAAGAAGCGGTGCTGACCCATGCGCACACTGAAAGCCTGTCATACATCGCGCTCATGATGTTGGGGCGTTCTTCTCTCAGCCTCCAGCCCGCAAAGAGCTGGACAGCGACAGCGAGAAAAAGTACGAGAAGGGAGACAGAGACCCTTTTGCGGGTAATTTTCTCAAAGCAGAAGGCAATGCGTTCCTTTTTCAGCATCCAGACGATGACCGGAATATCAGCGAAGATAAGGACATCCCACAACTTCAGCAGCGACCAGATCGATTTGGCGATCAGGCCGGTCTGGGGAAGGAGGAGTATATCGTGGAATATAAATATATCCGAATAATACCTGATAAAGAGGACATCTGTAAGGACAAGCACCGAAAACAGTATGTCGATGGTGAGCAGAGCTCTGCCCCTGTATTTTGCGGAGACAAGGGAGACCGGGATGATCACAGAGAGGATCGCGGCAAGCGACGGGACAGCCACTGCGAGAGCCCGGAGCGTATGCCTGACCGGATGCGCTCCCAGGCTTCCGAATGATGGCCAGTTGAGCACATCCGCCACCATGTAATCCACGATAAAAAATTTGATCCATACCATCAGCGTCAGCAGGACCAATATCCTGATCTCTATCTGACGGCATTTCATTTCTTTTACAGGCAGGATCCGCATTTATCGATCCGCTCCGGTCAACTCGGGGATCAGGTCATGTTCAAGTATCATATCGCTGTATCCCAGGCGTTTTTTGACTTCCTCGGCCAACGCGGCATACTTGCTGTAATCTTCCGCCTTTCCTGCGGACATGTCAGTTGCCCTCCCTGATGAAGGTTCGACAAACACATCGCCTATTATAAATGAACCATTCCTGAATATTACCGGTTCACCGTTATATTTTCCAAAAAGATCACGGCCAAAACCGATACCGGACCTGAGACCCAAAAGATCCGCCAGCGTCTCCGGCAGATCGATCAATCCCGCGGGTTCGGTGATCTCACCGGGAGGTATCGCTCCTCCGGGGATCCTGATCATTACGGGTATCTT
Organism: Synergistaceae bacterium UBA1358; assembly: GCA_002306075.1. Taxonomy (GTDB): domain Bacteria; phylum Synergistota; class Synergistia; order Synergistales; family Synergistaceae; genus Caenicola. The sequence continues at coordinate 14,363 of DBRW01000005.1, read as the reverse complement.
CTGCATCTTCTTCCATTCCCAGTCACTTTTCAAACTCCCGCTCAACAGCTTTTCAAGGCTCGCCCTGTCCCAGTTTGGAATGGCTGTATGGTCTCCGTACACCGCTATGACGGATGAATCCAGCAGTCCCCTCTCTCTGAGCCCATCTATAAACTTTCCGAACTGGTCGTCAAAATACTTCATGGACTTGAGGTAGTTTCCCATAAAATTTCCTTCGAATGGGCCGGTATCGAGGCTCACAGCTTTCGAGATCCCCTCAAAACTGTAAGGATAATGGCTTGTCAGAGTTATCATAAAGGCATAGAAGGGTTTCTCTGTTTTATCGAGGATATCCAGCGACTGCCTGAAAAAACTGGCATCGCTGAGCCCCATTCCTATGTTTTCGTCGACCGTAAAATCATTTTTGCTGATAAATTTGTCAAACCCCATCGCAGGATACATCCTGTTTCTGTTCCAGAAGCCCGGCCTGTCCCCGTGTAAAGCCAGGGATGTATATCCGTTTTCTGCCATTATTCTAGGCAGTGCCTCGTACCTGTTTCTGGCAAATCTCGTATAGGCGACTCCCCGTGCAGAGGGGTAAAGGCCTGTATTGACCATGAATTCCGCGTCGGAGCTGTTGCCGAGGGCCGTCTGGTTATAAACATTGCTGAAGTATGCTGACCCTCTGGCAAACCTGTTGAGGTTGGGAGTAACTTCGATCCCGTTTATCTTCAGATCCACAACAAATTGCTGGAGCGACTCGACCTGAATGATGATCAGGTTCCTGCCCCGGGCTGTCCCGGCGTATTCGCCCGGAAGCCGGCCGTTGTTCCTTGTCTCGCAGAATTTTCTGATCTCAGAGAGTTGTTCGTCAGGCAGTTTCTCCTTGAAAAAGAAATGGACGAACGCATTTCTGGCGTCGGCCAGATGATACGTGAGCGCACCGACGTTATTGCACACTGCAGGACGATCCCACATAGAGCTCAGTACACCCGGAACTTTTTTCTGATAGGAATCGAACCTGTACCATACTGCCAGCACACCGGCAATAAGCATCACGATCGAAAAGATTAGACGCCTTGCCGTTATTTTTTTAAAAAATGGTGACGAAGTGAAATTACGCGAGAGGTAAATAAAAAAAATAAAAAGCGGTATGTCTGCAAAGTACAGGAAATCGGCCGGTCGTATCAGCGCTGCGACAGAATCCGCTATCTCCCCAACCTGCGTGGAAAGTCCAATGTTCATGAATGTGAACATGTCGGAGTAATAACGGAGGTGGAGCAGATCTGTCAGCACCAGGAGCGTCATAAGAAAATCAAGCACAAGGGCCGCACATCCCCTGATCTTTCTCCAGAGGAGGGAGAACGTGACAGTGAGTATCAGGATCACGCCCGCTGATGAAGCCGCAGAAGCCAGATATCTCGTGGCATGTCGTGAAACGGAATATTCCAGAAAATAAAATTTAACGAAAAGAACAGCGAACAAAAGGATAAAAAATACCGGCTCTCTTCTGTCCCTGAATCTTCCGGCAAAATAACTGTCACTATACAGACCCATATCCTAAATACCCCTCTGCTATCTTCCGTATAACCGGTTCGATCTTTTTAATCGGGCCTTGATCCCCGAATCGTCCGCGGTCAATGTCCGAAGCTGATCCGTGCTCATGCGCCACAGCCAATTGCCCGCGGCAACTCCTGGCACATTCATCCGCGCTTCCTCTCCCAGAGAAAGTATATCCTGCACAGGTATTACCGCAAGTGCGGATGTCGATGACAGCGCCATATTCACAAAAACTTCCGAGACATTGTGTGCGCTTATCTCAAGGCCAGTGTACTCAGACACAAGAGACCTCGTATGGACGTCGGCTTCGTTCTCCCACCATCCGCGGACAGTATTGTTGTCATGTGTCCCAGTATATACCACAGAATCAGGCTTGTGGTTATGGGGAGCATACGGGTTTCGGCCTATCTCCCCGTCAAAGGCGAAGAGCAGGATCTTCATGCCCGGAAGGGAGAATTCTTCCATAAGTTCCTTTACGTCATCGGTAATGATGCCCAGATCTTCAGCCACCAGTCCCGATGGCTTCAGCCCCTCCTCACGGATCATCCCGAATATCGCACCGAGGAGTTCCCTCCCCGGTGAGATCCTCCATTCTCCGTTCTCAGCCGTCTCCTGATCCGCAGGTACAGCCCAGCATGCGGAGAAGCCCCTGAAATGATCTATCCTTACAAGGTCAAAGTTTTTCAGGGCTTTCTTTATTCTGGCTTTCCACCACGCGAAACCATCCTTCCGCATGGTCTCCCAGTTATAAAGCGGATTTCCCCATCTCTGTCCTGTGGTGCTGAAGTAATCCGGGGGCACCCCCGCCACCTTATTGGGCGACCCCTGAGGGTCAAGGTCGAAGAGTTCCCGGTTCGCCCACACATCCGCACTGTCGTAGGCGACAAACATGGGGACGTCGCCCATCAGGCTTATCCCCCTGTCACGACAGTAACTGCGGAATTTCCTCCACTGCCTGTCGAAGATGAACTGTTCAAAGAAGATCAGCTCTGCTTCCTCTTCATTCCTTTTTTCAGCGATGAAATCTGCGACAGCCTCCCGGTCTCTCAAGGCAAATGGCTCGGGCCACCTGTTCCATGGCAGACCTCCGAACTCGTCCTTAAGGAGGGTGAACAGGGCATAATCCGTGAGCCACAGATATTCCCTCCTGACAAAAGCATCGTGATCGTCTGCAAGGGATGAGTATCTTTCACGGTCGTTTTTGAACCGCTGCCATGCCATTCGGATCAATTTACCTATCAGGCTGTCCGTGTATCCGCAGTCTGCCGAGATCTCCGGTCCGGTGAAGTGACATTCAGCAAGGACATCCGGATCCAGCATACCCTCTTCTGCGAGTTTTTCGGGGCTGATAAAAATTCGGTTCCCTGCAAAAGATGACCGGCTGCTATATGGCGAGAAAAACGGGGCACCCTCTGTCGGTGTCACAGGCAGTATCTGCCAAAGCCTGAATCCCGAGTCATAAAGAAAATCCGCAAAGATCTCCGCGCTGCTTCCGAGCCCTCCCGTCCCGAACGGTCCGGACAGAGAGGACAAATGCATCAATATGCCGCTCTTTCTGTCCAAAAAGCTTACCTCCGGTCTCCTTTATATGTCAGTCTGTCTCTTCCGGCAGAAACACCAGGCAGGCAAGCGGCGGCAGGGTAAGTTCTATCGAGTATTGTCGTCCGTGGAATGGTATCTTTTCAGTTTTGACCTTACCCATATTTCCTGTGTTCGAGCCTCCGTAGTGGGAAGAATCACTGTTGAGCACCTCGCGCCAGACTGTGTTCCTCGGGACTCCGATCCTGTATCCGGTCCTTACAACGGGGGTGAAGTTGCCGATAAATATAACTTCCCTGCCGTCTTTGGACCTGCGCAGGAATGATACCACGCTTGACGATGAATCACCGCAGTCTATCCATTCAAAGCCCGCCGGGTCGTTGTCCTGTTCCCACAGCTGCGGAGTATTTTTGTAAAAAGTGTTTATGTCCCTGAACCATCGTAAGATCCCGCTGTGGATCTCCTCTTTCAGGATATGCCAGTCAAGGCTCGTGTCGTGGTTCCATTCCCGTTCCTGTCCGAACTCCCCGCCCATGAAGAGGAGCTTTTTGCCGGGGTGCCCCATCATCCACCCGAAGAGCAGCCTGAGGTTTGCGGCCTTCTGCCAGTCATCTCCGGGCATTTTGCCCCAGAGAGATCCTTTCCCGTAGACCACCTCGTCATGAGAGAGCGGCAGGACAAAGTTTTCGGAGTATGCGTACCACATACCGAATGTAAGCTTGTTGTGGTGGTACTGTCTGAAGATGGGGTCTTTGGACATATACTGGAGTATATCGTTCATCCAGCCCATGTTCCACTTGAAGCCGAACCCCAGCCCTCCGATCCACGTCGGCCTCGATACCATCGGCCATGACGTTGATTCCTCGGCTGTGACCTGAACATCCGGAAATTCCATGAATATAGTCTCGTTCAGTTTCTTCAGAAAATCGATCGCCTCTATGTTCTCTCTTCCTCCGTAGGGGTTTGGGATCCACTCCCCCTCTTTTCTGGAATAGTCAAGGTAAAGCATGGAAGCCACCGCATCTACACGAAGGCCGTCTACGTGGTATCTGTCCAGCCAGAAATGGGCTGATGAGAGGAGGAAACTTCTCACCTCGTTCCTTCCGTAATTGAATATGCAGCTCTTCCAGTCGGGATGGAATCCCTTTCGCGGGTCCTCGTGCTCGTAGAGGGCGGTCCCGTCAAACCTGGCCAGTCCGAAAGCGTCTGTCGGAAAATGCGACGGGACCCAGTCAAGTATTACCCCTATCCCTGCCCTGTGCAGAGAATCTATGAGGACCATAAAGTCTTGAGGGGAGCCGTACCTTGATGTGGGGGCAAAGTATCCCGTTGTCTGATATCCCCAGGAACCGTAAAAGGGATGTTCCATAACGGGCAGGAACTCTACATGGGTAAATCCGTTCTCAACAAGGTAAGGCGGCAGTTCTTCGGCCAGGCCAAGCCATGAAAGATATCCGTCCTCCTCGGTCCTTCTCCATGAGCCCGCATGGATCTCATATATGGACTGGGGAGCGGAAAAAGAATTCTTTTCCTTTCTCGATGACATCCATGTTCCGTCGTTCCATTCAAAGGCTGTTTCGGGGCATACCTTTGATGCGGTGCCGGGGGGCGTCTCCCAGTAAAATGCGAACGGATCGCCTTTGTCTAGCCGGTCTCCCGCCTGAGTCGTGATCGAGTATTTATAGGAGGACCAGTCCTTTACTCCGGGGATAAATCCTTCCCATATCCCCGATGAATCCCACCTCGGTGAAAGTTTGTGGCTGTCCCTGTTCCATGCGTTGAAGTCTCCCATTACGGAGACCTCACGGGCATTGGGGGCCCAAACGGCAAAAAGGACTCCCTCCGCCCCCTCATGGACCATCCTGTGCGCGCCGAGAAAATTGTAAAGCCTGGAGTGGCTTCCCTCACGGAAAAGATAGATGTCGGTCTCTCCGGCAAGGCTCACTCCATTGATGACACCGTTTTCCGTCTCTTTTTTCATCGGACTCACCTGCCTGCCTGTAATAATGCTATTATAGCCGATAAGGCAAGTATGTTTGCCGAGTCCACAAAGAGATTCGGAGGTATATCGATGGGTCTGTCATTTTCATACAACAGGGTGGATCAGGAGACAGTCTCACTGCTTAAATCGGCGATCGGGAAGAACAACGTATCTTCGGACGAGGAAAAGCTGCTCTCGTATTCGCATGACGAGGTCCCCTCATCCGCTTACGAAGGGACCCACATGGCGGAGCTGCTGGTATTTCCCGAAACCGCCGGCCATGTCTCGGAGATAATGAAGATAGCTTCGGCAAAAAGGATACCCGTAACGCCAAGAGGTGCAGGAACAGGGCTTTCCGGCGGCGCGCTTCCGGCATTCGGCGGCATTGTGATGTCCTTTGAAAAGATGAACAGGATAATAGAGCTTGATGAAAAAAACCTGACTATAACGGTCGAACCGGGAGTGGTCACTTCCGAGATCAGCAAGATGGCGGCAGCCCACGACCTTCTTTACGCGGGAGATCCGTGCAGCGGAGATGCCTCTTTCATAGGAGGGAACATCGCGGAAAACGCCGGAGGAAACAAGGTGGTCAAATATGGTGCCACAGGCGCACAGGTGCTGGCTCTTGAAGTGGTGCTTGCGGACGGGACCATTACATGGTTCGGGGGAAAGAGACGCAAAGACGTCACAGGACTGGATTTTACACATCTGATGGCGGGGTCCGAGGGTACGCTTGCAATAATCACAAAGGCCGTACTGAAGCTCCTTCCTCTTCCCAGACATTCGGCAGACCTGCTGGCAGCCTTTCCGGACCCCGAGACCGCGATAGCTTTCGTTCCCCAGATCATAAAAAAGGGGGGTATAGTACCGGCTTCGATAGAGTTTATGGACCAGAAAGCGCTCTCTCTTGCAGAGAAGTACCTCAACTACCCTGTCCCGGCCGGCGAGGCGGGAGCTGCGCTGATAATCCAGCTTGAGGGAAACGATCCAGAGATCCTTGAGAAGGAGTATGAGAAGATCGGAAATCTTTCAAAAGAAAACGGCGCTTATGAAGTATACGTGGCGGATACCAGGACCACAAAAGAACGCATTTGGCAGGTACGAAAGGCGATACCGGAAGCGACCTCCTTCTTTTACAGCAGATACACCAAGGAAGATCTCGTGGTCCCGACAGACAGGGTCCCCGATCTTCTGGGAAAGATAAGAGACATCTGCTCCGCGGCAAACCTTGAGTGGGTGACATACGGACATGCTGGAGACGGCAACATGCACTGCACGGTCATCGGGCCGCCTGCCGACAACTGGCACGAGGTCCTGCGCGGAGTGCAGGAAAAGATATATTCGGCAGTCATAGAGATGGGCGGGACCCTTTCGGGGGAACACGGCATAGGGTTCAAAAGAAAGAGCGACATGAAGCTATTTCTCGACAGGAAACAGATCGAACTGATCAAAAGGGTGAAGCTTGCCTTTGATCCGGACAATATCCTCAATCCGGGGAAGATGGTCGAGTGGGATCAATAAAGATCGGGAGGCCGAAGCGGCCTCCCGATCTTTATCTTTCCGTGTCCATCTTCCTTAACTCTCTGCGAAGAATCTTGCCCGCCGCCGATATGGGGAATTCCTTCAGGAATCCTATCCTGCGCGGTACTTTGTAATGGGCAAGGTTTTTCTTGCAGTAGTCTATGAGCTCCTTTTCTGAAGCTTCCTTTCCCTCTTTCAGGATGACAAAGGCCTTGACTATCTCGCCCGCGAGATTATTTTTCTCTCCTACAGCGGCTGCGGCCTGTACCGCGTGATGCTGGCAGAGCAAATTCTCGACCTCCTGGGGATATACGTTGAAACCGCTCACGATTATTATGTCCGTTGCCCTGTCGACTATGGTCACATAACCGTCCCTGTCAATGCGTACCACATCTCCCGTGTTGAACCATCCGTCCAGGAATCTTTCCTTCGTATTTTCTTCGTCCCTGAAATATCCCGAAACCACGGACGGTCCCTTTACCCACAGGACTCCCTCCTGGTCCATGCCCAGGACATTTCCTTCCGTGTCCCTTATCTGGACTTCGTAGGTGTCGAAGAAATGGCCCACTGTCCCGAGCCTGCATTCATCAGCGCTGTGTCCGACAGCGACGACCGGGGAACATTCGGTGAGCCCATACCCTTCAAGTATGCCGGTACCCATATACTCCTTGCATCTGGCGTTTATCTGGACGTTCAGCCTGTCTCCGCCGGAGATCACGAATTTGATGCCCTCAAGCCGTTCTCCCATCTTCGCAAGGGCTCCGAGAAGGAAGACCATTATCGTAGGAACACCGATTATGCAGTTGGCTCCCGACTCCCTGATCGATGCTATCGTGCGTTCGACCGGGACAAAACCGGGGAGCACCGTCTGGCGCACTCCGCTCATAAGGGCAAGCATACCTGCCATACTGAAGCCGAAGGCATGAAAATTGGGAAGGACATTGAGGATGATCGAATCGCTGTCAAGAAGTCCGGGGACATGTTTTTTTACCGGATCGATATTTGAGAGTATGTTCATATGGGTACACGGCACAGCCTTCGGTGAGCCAGACGTGCCCGACGTTGAAAATATGACTGCGTGATCCTCGCTCTCCGGTATTCCTTTTATGCATCTGAAAGGCTGAAGGGGCTCATCGGGAAAAGCTTTGAAAACTCCCGGGCCGCCGCAGCCTGCTTCATACTCTGCAGGTTCGGCCTCCGGGGCAACGAAGACCACCGCGGGATCCAGCATTTTAAGGGTACTTTTGAGATTGCCTGCCACAGTCCTTGAATTAATCGGGGCCACCGCACCTCCGAGCCTCCAGCATGCGATTGAGATCGCCAGGACCATCGGGGAGTTCGGCATTATCAGAGCTATCCTCTGTCCCTTTTCAAAGCCCGCGTCTCTCAGCTTGTTCTCGCAGTCTATCGCAAGGGCGTTCAGCCTCTCCCATGACCACCAGCTTCCGTTCCACCAGAGGCAGTCGGTGTTCTCTCCCCCTTTCCAGACTGAGACGAACCTCATTTCAAGTCTTTCTTGCTTTGATCCGGATATCATAAATGCCACCCCACATGTACTTCTGAATATAGAAAGGACTATATATTATAAGACTTTCCCAGGCTTTCTGCCGTTATTTTTATGTCTGAGCAAAAAGTTACTGGTCAATATTTTTTGTCCTCACCCTTTTTTGGAATATACCTTTCTCGTTCGGACAGTAGATCACTGCCATGGCTTTGTTCAGCGGACCGTGGGTCCTCGGGTCAACGGTGATCGTGGCATGAGCCGCCGGGAAATTCCTGGTCGAAAGCAATGCATGCCTTATAGCCTCTCCTCTGTACCCCGATGCGTTGTAGAGCGCATTTGCGATCCATCTGACCCCGTCGTAAGCCAGGATCGCCTCTTCAACATCGGCGGGAGGGAGGTTTTCGTTGTAGAGAGTCCTGTAGTCCTTCATCACGGACCGTATCTGGGGGTCAAGGTCTGAGATCTCATTTATCCACCAGCTGCCGGCGAAGGTCCTGTCGTTTCCGAAAGACATGTTTTCGGTATAGCCCTCAGACAGGATAGTTTTGCTGTAGCCTGCCTCCCTGGCAGACCTGAAGACCGGCCTGATGTCGATCTTTTTTCCGGGGACTATCAGCACCTCTGCCCCGCTTTTTGCTATCGCCTCCATCGCGGCACGATGGTCTGAGTCCTCTTTCATCGGCATGCCGATGTCGGCTGTCACCCTCCCCCCAAAGACCTTTACCCACTTAAGGGCCGACTCGTGGAGCCTCAGAGATGTTTCGTCGCCCGAGTCGTACAGAAATGCCGTATCTTTTATCGAAAGGCCCTGTACAGCAAAATAGGCAAGCATTTTTGCCCTGGCATCCGTGTCATTTGCGATGCGGAATGAGTAAAGATATGGTTTGTCCCCCTTCATAACGGCTTCGTATGTGATATCGGAGGCCGTGATCACAAGGGGAACGCTTATCTCGTCGGCTATTTCCGGGAGCAGTCCGGACCTTTCCACAGATGCCGGCGTCATCATTACAAGGATGCTCTTGTCCTTCATTACTTTTCTGACGCTCTCCTCGGCTTCGGCAGCCTTCAGCGGGAGGTCATATCCGACTATCTTGATCTTGTATCCCTTTATGCCCCCCTGTTTGTTTATCTGTTCAACGGCGAGCTGAGCCGCCCTGAGCTGGTTATGGCTCGACTGGGCTACGCTTCCTTTCATAGGTGCAAAAAAAGCTATCCTGAATTCATCGCCTACCGGGTTCCTCTGACTGCCGATCTGAAAAAAGAGCACCACGATGGCAAGCAGTGCCGCAATGAGGACTATGCCGTTGTAGAAAGACTTCTTCCTTATCCACATCGTCCTCGGCTTGTTCGAGATCCCGCCCGAGATCCTTTTCAGGTTTCCGGGCCTTGCTACCAGATCCTCAGTCTTCTGATGATCTTCACCCTTGTCTTCGGCTCTCTCTTTTCCTATGACCCGCCTCAGCGTCCTGAGAACGCCTTCGGCATCCTCCTGCGAAAATCCGAGATTTTCACACAGCTTAGTCCTGAAATAGACCTCGTCCTTGGCGTTGAATCTTGAATCTAGCGTCCATCCGGATTTGATCATGTAACGCAGCGCAAATGTCAGCCTGAAATTTGCAGCGCTTTCCGAAGGGTTCCTCGCTTCAAGAAACTGAGAGAGCCTGTCAGGATCTTCCAGTATTGAGAGACCGTAATCTTCAGTCAGTTTTTCAAGTACTTTGTTTATACCCTCAGCCAAAGACAACACTCCTTATCTGTAAGAGTATAGCCTGACGGGTGCAGGTCCGCAATAAACAAGGAGGATCCGATGACAAGATACGATAATTACGGCAAAAAAAGGAGCACAGGGTCTGCTCCCCTGTGCTCCATGTTCCCGCTGAAACGATCTGAAGCTTGTTCTAATCGTCTTTGAAGATCTCGTTCCTCAATCTTTTTTCCTTTTTTTCGTAGAAGGATAATATAAGAGCTTCCAAAGACACTTCGGCTTTCCATCTGTAAGGCCAGCGGCGCTCGCCGTCCTTGTCCCTGCACGACAGGACAGACTCCCCCCTCATCTCCGAACCGTAACACTCAATGGTGCATATCTTTCTCAGCTGTACCGGCACCATGGGCGTCCCGCATTCGGGACACGGCATCGACTCCTCAAAGAGCAGAAGGTCCGCAGTATCAGGCTCAAAATCCCTGCCCCAGCAGCAGCCTGTCCTGTGGTAATCGGGACGGTTGCCTCCGACCACAAAGTTTTTCCCGCCGACCAGTGATCTGTCGGCCACCATATGGACCCCTTCGGGGACTCCTATCGGACCGCAGAAGCCGGCCACTTCGCCGAACGATGACACTATCTCTTCGCTCTCAGCCTTCCTGAAGACGGCTCCCCTGAATTTTGAATCTATATAGGCCGCAAGCTTGTTTATGCTGATATTTTTGTCACCCCTGATCATCGCAAAGAGGAGAGATTTTTTCCCGCCGGGAGATATCACCGTGTAGAGCATCGCCTTAAGCGTCTGTGAAGGATCTATCCCAAGCTGTTCACAGAGAAGCGGGATCGTGTGAGCTCCGGGGGTATGGACATCCCTGACATCTTCCATCCCACATCCTGAATTTACGGGCTCCGTCTCGTAAACATAAGCGGAATCGCGATGGAAGTAAGTTTCACATCCGGGACACATCAACCCTTCCATTTCGTGGAGAGATCCCTTGCCCGTCCTGCAGACACCGACCATTCTATTGACAGTCCCCGGGCTTACCTCCAGAAGGTAATCAAAATCCGGTATATAGCGTTCCATGATCGAACGTATGGTATCGGCTGCCGAGGAAGCCCTCATTTTGGCGTCCTCTTCGTCCTTCGCCCATCCCCACAGCTTAAGCTTCCTCCCCGAGACAAGCATCCAGGAAAGGGCTTTTTCGCCGTGATCCCTCACGTAACGTTCGGCAAGCGAGCTGACTGACTCGTCAGAATCGCTGCAGTCTATTTGCTGGATCCCGTTCGTCTCAAGAAGTGCTTCTCCGAGGTCTTCCGCGATGCTGTTGAGGGTGCTCCTGCCAATCGGGAGCAGTATAAGTTCACCGCTTTTTGAGTTGTAGGCGCCTCCGCCTTCCATCACAAGGGCGATCAGTCCTGCATCCTTTACCTTTGCCGGCGGGTTCTTTGTTTCAGGAATGAAAAGTTCTCGCATAAACTTCCTCCTAAAATTATTTTGCATATATAATACTACATAGTTAATGATATATCCAATTGTATAAAAAAATTACAATAATATTACCTTGGGATGACATATTTCAACGGAACTTTACCTTGGTTCCGTTCAGTCCACGGAGGCAAACCATGAAAAATTTGTCGCAATGCTTATTTCTTATGCTGTCACTGCCGATACTCTTTCTTGCCGCTGCCGCGGGATGGCGGGTGGATGTCTTCCAGCTGGAAGGGCCGGGAGGAAAACTCATATTCCAGTCTCCTGTCTCCGTCGGACACAGATTCACGACGCGATATATACACTCTGTCGAACTGACACCGGTGGAGGACGAGTACAAAGTTGCGGGAGGCCTTCTGTGGACATGGGAAGAGAGGGTCAGATCGACCAATGCCGGGCTTCCTTTCGACAAGCCAAGATACGGCAGGTTCATAGATACGGGAGAATGGATGATCTTCCAGGGCGGAAGGATGTCATGGAAGGAGTATTACTACAGGATAGGCAACAATAGGATCGGCAGGAACCAGGTCATGCTTGAACCCTTCGGCAGAAGGAACTTCTTTGAACTGTTCGCGGGTGAGCGTCTGATCGTCCGTATCCAAAAAATGCCCCTAATATCAGCCAGATTCTACAGGGCGGATATACTGGAAAATGCCCCGATGGGCGTGCCGCCGATCGAGGGCGGCTCCAGGTGATCACAAGTAAAGATCCAGCATAAAAAAGACGATCCCAGCGGCGCCGATGATCATTTCTGGCAAGTGTACGGGCCTTTCCGGCAGCTTGTCTCTTGATTTGTTGAACGCCCTTGCCGCCAAAGGTATAAGAACGACCTGTACTATCATTACCCTCAGCCAGAATGAAACAAAGTCCACAAGGTACATCCTGAAACCGATAAGCCCAAAGTAAATCCCCAGGCGCATCGGGAAAAAGAGGGACACTATCATTGCCGGAGCGATGGTCGATCTTATCGCATCAAAGATCTCAGGTATCTGTACGTTGTCCAATATCCTTGTCTTTGTCACACCTCTGGACGGAGATACCGCGACAAGAAGCAGCAAAAAGGCCGCCGAACCCATCTTCCCCCACATCCCCGTCACGGTCCAGATCGGTGTCGCCGTAAAGGTCTCAAGGCTGAAGATGTTCCCCGGCATCCCTCTGTTCAGGGCATACCAGGAGAGCGTCCCTCCCACAGCTATCAAAGTGACTGCAAATTTTGAGAGGACGAAGAGTTCTTTTGCGTCGAAAGATTGGTATATCTCACCTGAAAAGGCCTTCATCCCACGGATATAGAGTCCCTGGGATACCAGCAGAAGAAAAACGACAACTATGAAGTCGCCCTCAGTCTCTGCGAACTGCGGAAAAGAACCCATCGGTATAAAGAGAAAGATCACGAGAAGGCAAAAACATGAAGAATAGAGCAACGGCGGAGGACATCTGTCAGAACACTTTCCGGCAAGGAACCTTCTGTAAGGTGCAAACAGTGACGTGTCCGTTCCCTGTATGCCGTAGAGCACGTTTTCCGCACCTATGAGGAGCAGTGACAAAGTCAGGACCAGGAGCATCAAAGAGATCCCCGAAACGATCGTAAGCAGCAATGAAAAAATCATGTCAGGCCTTTCTGTGCGACAGGCAAAATTTATTACACCGTTGAATTATACTACATCCATAAGCCCCTTCTCCCTAAGTTTCATCAGAAGGGGAGGCTCGATCAGCTTCAGCTTCCGTCTCATGTGTATGGCGAGGAATATCGCACCGAGGCCGAAAACAAGTCCGGAAAACGTACCGCCGAATATGTCTGCGACGATCCCGGCTGTAAGGGATCCCACAGGACCGACTCCAACGCTGCCCACAGTATAAAGGCTCATCACGCGCCCCCTCTTGTCGTCCTCGATTATGCTCTGGATCAGAGTGTTGAAGCATACCGATCCGGTAGACATCCCGAAACCAAGTACCGTAAGGGCGGCGCAGGAGAGCTCAACAGACCTCGAGAGCGAGAATCCGGTAAGTCCGGCCCCAAATAGTCCTACGCTGTAAATTGCCCTTATGTGGAGCTTGCTGAGCGGCACCAGGCTGGCCTGGTAGATCACACCTATTATCGCCCCGAGTCCGACAGAACCAAGAAAAAAACCAAGCGTTGACGCGTCGCTCTGAAAAACGTTTCTTGCAAAAAAAGGCAGGAGGGTCGCGTATGGATAGCAAAGGAAGAAAAAGGCTGCGGATGTGAGGATCATTCTTTTCAATGCCTTGAACCCCAACGTATATTCAAGACCTTCCCTGAAACCATGCCAGCCGCTCTTAGGAAGAGTCATATCAACTTTTTTGATCTCCAGGCGTGTAAGTGAAAATATTACCGCAAGGTATGCTACGCCGTTCAGAAAAAAACACATGGTTTCTCCCACTGCCTGTATTGCAAAGCCGGCAAAAGCAGGCCCTACAAGCCGTGCAAGATTAAAAACAGTGGAATTTATCGTTAAAGCGCTGTTCAGCTGATCGGGCCTGTCAAGCATCCTTACGACGCTTGCCTGACGTGCGGGGAGATCTATCGAAGATACCAGNNCCGAGCATGAAGCTGAGAAAGAGTACCTGTCCGTATCTTATTATTCCCGTGAAATCGAGAAATGCCAATGAAAGGGCCTGCAGCATACAGAGGATCTGCGTGATTATCAGGATCTTTTTCATGTCGTACCGGTCAAGGATCGAACCGGCAAAAAAACCGGTCACGAGTATCGGTGCCTGGTTCGAAAGCTCTACCAGCCCAAGCCCTGCGGCAGAACCGGTAAGCCTGAGCACCAGCCAGCTCATCGCAAGTCTCTGCATCCATGTGCCGATAAGAGAGACGGACTGACCAAATATAAAAATTCGAAAGTTTATGGCACTGAGAGCCATAAAAGCCTTCATGCTGTAGATACGGCTCAACATGCACTCTTCTCCGTAGATAAAGTATTTTAGCAAGTATAGCAGATGCCCGATATGCAGCATTATGCAAATAGGGAATAAAAAAGGACCCCGCATGGACGGGGCCCTTGCTGTTAAAACTGCGTACGAAAGGATTTTACTTAATAAGTCCCTTCTCTTTGTAGAACTTAGCTGC
>DBRW01000046.1 GCA_002306075.1 Synergistaceae bacterium UBA1358 | reverse complement strand
GCTCAAGGGATATGTGGATCTCGGGACCGTCGGAGAACTGAAGGTCAATGCGATATACTGGTCGGACAACATGTGGGAGGCAAGGCTGCGTTACAGCAGAGAGATACTCTTAGAGGGACTTTCTGTATTTTTAGAGTCTGACCGTCTCTATGACTCTGATTCTGAGGAGATCATGTGGCGCCCGAAGTGGGGGCTTGAGTACAACGCCCCGAACGGATGGAGGGCCGTACTCTACCAGGCCCAGAGGGAACTGATAGAGACTGAAATGAGNNTTCAACGTCTGGACCGACCCTGAATTCGGCATATATTCTCCCTGGTACGGTGATGCTTCAGATTGGGGGAGGATAAGGTTCTTCGGGATCTACGGGCGTTATCAGGACAACCTTGCTACCGTACAGCCGTGGAGGGAGAGGATACTTTTCGGGGCTGAGATGACAGGCTCTCCCGATGTGGGGGACTTCTTCTTCAAGCCCTTCTACGGAGCCAGATATGTCTACCACACGTACGAGGGAGGAGATCAAACCCAGGATCTTATCGACGGATGGCTGGGCGTGAGCTGGAAAATCGGTGATTTCAGCTTCAGTTCAATGTACTTCAGGAGGTGGGCCGACGGATCATCACCCCTTGCATGGGACAGGTATGCAGACAACGAAAACTTTTACCAGACAGTCTCCTTCCCCCTTCCGTTCGGGGCTTCCTGGGAAAAGTGGACCTTCTCTGTAACTGCAGCCTATGACAATATCTCGCAGGAGATAGCCTCCATGTATTATTCTGTGAATTACAACAAACACTGCACAACGTGGCATCTCTGGATAAGTGACAACAAAGCAGGCGACGAGATAAAAGCCGGGTTATTTTTCTATATTAACGCTTACCCTGATATAAAAATTGGAATACAATCAGAAACCAATTCAGAGGCCACCAAAAAGAGTTTCTAAAGAGGATTTGATCGATATGAAAATTGTTGTAGCATNNCGGCGGGACAAGTCCCGAGCGTGAAGTGTCACTTAACTCCGGCAAGGCGGTCTGCGAGGCCCTCGCGGAGAGAGGACATTCCGTCATATTGGAAGATGTCCGCTCACCGAGGGAATTCGTGGAAAAATGGCACACCTTCGGCGCTGACGGTGTCTTTATAGCCCTTCACGGAGACTGGGGTGAGGACGGCCGTTTCCAGACCTGTCTTGACGCGTACGGCATCCCTTACACCGGTTCGGGCCCTGAGGCATGCATGTTTGCGATGGACAAGACAGTAGCGAAGCTGCTCTTTTCCACATATGGCATCCCGCTGGCTGACGGGACCGTCATACACAAAGGGGAGTATCCGGGCCCGCGTGAGGAAGAGATGCTGTCAAAGTACGGCGCCCTGATAGTCAAGCCGAACAGCGGCGGAAGCACCGTAGGTGTAACTAAAGCAGAGACACCCGAGGAACTAAGAAAAGGGATAGATGCGTGCTGGGAAGCTTATAGATCCGAGGACAAAGCTCTGGTGGAAGAGTACATCCCCGGCAGGGAGATCACCGTCCCTGTATGGGAGAGGGAATCCGGAGAGGTCATCGCGCTCCCTGCGATAGACATCAGGCCCAAAGTCGGTTTTTATGATTACAGAAACAAATATACCAGCGGCTGCACCGAGTACATCTGCCCGGCGCAGTTTCCGGAGGAACTCTCGCAGAAGATAGGGGAGCTTGCGGTGATCGCCCACAGGAGCCTTGGCTGCAGGTCATACAGCAGAGTCGACCTCAGGGTCACTGAAGACGGGAAGCCATATGTGCTCGAGGTCAACACCGCGCCCGGGATGACCGCGACAAGCCTTGTCCCCAAGTCGGCAAGGGCCTGCGGCCTCGGGTTCGGTGAGTTCCTTGAGAGCATCGCCAGGGTCTCTTTCGGCATTAAGAGAAGGTTCTGATCATCGGATCCGCCGGTCCGTGCGAAAGGACCGATATTAGAAAAGAAAAAAAGATCAGGCTTATTTAAGCCTGATCTTCATTATTTTAAGATGTCTTATTCCCCTCGGGGTCCTGACCATCACTTCGTCGTTGACTTTCTTGCCCGTTATGGCCATTCCTACCGGGCTGGCCGCCGAGATCCTGTTTTCCTTGATGTCGGCTTCCTCTGTGCCCACAAGGGTATAGACGAAGGTCTTTTTAAGATCGAGGTCCTTGAGCGTTACTGTTGTGCCAAGGCTGACAGAACTTGTGTCGACGTCCTCTGCGTCTACGATCTTGGCTTTGCTGAGCTGGTAATCGAGCCAGAGGACCCTGTTTTCAAGCTTTTCCTGCTCTTCCTTTGCCGCGTGATACTCCGCGTTCTCGCTCAGGTCGCCGAACCCTCTCGCTTCCTGAAGCTTGGCGGCTATCTCCGCTCTGCCGTCGCCGCGCAGTGCGATAAGTTCCGCTTTCAGCTTGTCATATCCCTCGCGTGTCATTATTACTCTGTCGTCATGTGCTTTTGCTGCTGCCATGTGACTAAACACCACCTAAGTCGAAATACTCCCGTGCGGAAAGCATTCTAACAGAAAGAGTTAGAAATATCAAATAATATTATATTGTACGAAAAAACTGACCCGGGATCAGCGGATCATCTCATGAACTTTCTCAGCTATACATCTTCTGACGGGTCGTACCAACAAGCAGACTCCCCGCCGATGTACAGACGGGAAGTCTGCGATAAGGATCCGGACCCTTCAGCCCTGCTGTTCCCGGAGAGTCTACCTCTGTCCGACCGCTGCGCCCCTGGTCCACGACCTTTCCGACCACAGTCTGTCCGCGACGGGGGCCCATTCTTCGGAGCGTTCCCTGCACTTGGAAGTGAGTTTTCTTACATCTTCGGGTTTTTCGATATATGTTGAGCGTGCGCCCGACTTGTCGACCATCGAGACCAGACTGTCCGGCTGGTCCAGCAGCGGACAGGGACGCAGGAAGTTGTCACAGAAAGGCTGCCTGCTCCTGTACTGCATGAAGAGCGGGGATCTGTAAGCGTCAAGCAGGCTCTTGCTTTTGATGTTGGAGTCGGAATAGTGTATGAACGCGCACGGCTCGATGTCTCCGTTCGCGTTTATATGGAGATACCTTCTTCCTCCGGCGATGCAGCCTTTGACGTATTCGCCGTCGTTCCAGAAATCTATCGTAAAGATAGGCTTGGTCCTTCTGAAAGACCGTATCTGCCTGTACATGAATTCACGCTGTTCTGCGCTTACCATAAGATCCTTCACGGCTTTCTCGCCTATAGGTATATAGGTGAAGAGCCAGGCGAACTTTGCTCCCATCTCTATCATGTGGTCGAAGAACTCTTCGCTGCCTATCGAGTAGACGTTCTTGCTCGTATAACAGCATGATATGCCGAACGGAAGTTTTTTCTCCCTAAGGATCTTCATGGCATTTTCAACGGCCCTGTATGTGCCGGATCCCCTGCGGAAGTCGGTCTCCTCTTCGAAACCTTCGACGCTCAGTGCGGGGACGAAGTTCTTTACCTTAAGCATTTCTTCAGCGAAAGGCCTGTCGATGAGTGTGGCGTTCGTGAACGCCAGGAAGAGACAGTCATCATGTTTTCCGCATAGGTAGAGGATGTCTTCTTTTCTTGTAAGAGGCTCTCCTCCGCTGAAAAGGTAGGTATATGTGCCGAGCTCTTTGCCTTCTGTGATTATCCTGTCAAGGGTCTCCCTCTCAAGATGCATGGAGTTTCCGTAATCCGCCGCCCAGCATCCTTTGCAGTGGAGGTTGCAGGCGCTGGTCGGATCCATAAGTATCGCCCACGGCACGTTGCAGTCGTACTTTGCCTCGTTTTCCGCACGCATGTTGAAACCTGTTATCGCAGAGTTCAATATAAAATTTGTGAAGAGCTTCTTCCTTACATCGGGGTCTATGTCCGAATAGAGGCTTTTGATGAATTTGAACCAGACGTTCTCCGGGTCGGAGGCAATTTTTTCCAGTTCAGGATAGGCTGCCGAATAAACACCTTTTCTGTCGAACAGTTTTACCCAGTTTACCGCTTGGGGTATATTTTTTTCGGGATCGCTGTCAAGGTAAGAGAGGGCGGCCTTAACGCCCATTTTTTCTACGTACTGCTTCATGTTAAATGCCATAGTGCTCACTCCTTTGTATCTGCTCAAGCCTCGTATATGATGCGATGCAGACCCCAACCGGATAAGAACTCGGACACCTCCATGCCGGACATAATTTTAGATCTTGCCTATTTATTAGTCAAATAATGTATAATCTGATATCAGCCATGGATATTGCGATCCCTGCTTGACAATGCCGGCAAGTAGATGTATAAACGCTCACAATCATCCTTATTTTTGTAAGGCGATGAGAGGGATAGTAAGGGACAAGCAGCATAACAGAGAGGGGATCCCGGGTTGACCGGTGCTGAAAGATCCCTGATGTTCTTCCCCCGAAGACCACCCTTGAGCCGGTGCCGAAGCTGAAACAGATAAGGCATCAGGGTGCGCCCTGAACAGCGCGAATGAGGGTCTTCCCGGATCGGGAAGGCTGAATCGGAGTGGAACCGCGGATCATACCGCCTCCTGTAGAAGTACAGGGGCGGTATTTTTTTAAGGAGGTATAGACATGGGAGTTATCGAGAAATATGCAGGACTTCTTCCGGTAACGGACAAGACCCCTCGGATAACGCTGGGGGAGGGCAATACGCCTCTTGTATATCTGGAGAGGATAAGCAAAGAGACGGAGACAGAGCTTTGGGGCAAGCTTGAAGGCTGCAACCCGTCAGGATCCTTTAAGGACAGGGGGATGGTGATGGCTGTGGCAAAGGCCCTTGAGTCAGGCGCCAAAGCTCTCGTATGCGCATCCACGGGCAACACGTCCGCTTCCGCCGCCGCCTATGCCGCGGCTGCGCAGATCCCGTGCTACGTCCTCCTGCCTGCGGGCAAGGTCGCCCTCGGCAAGCTTGCGCAGGCGCTGATGTACGGAGCAAAAGTTATAGCCGTGAAGGGGAACTTTGACAGGGCGCTTGAGATGGCCAGGCAAGCCGCAGATGCAAAAGGGTTCGCCATAGTGAATTCAGTCAATCCATACAGACTGTGGGGACAGAGGAGCGGAGCGTGGGAGGTCTGCGACGTTCTCGGGTCCGCTCCTGACTGGCACGCCATCCCGGTCGGCAACGCGGGAAATATCAGTGCCTACTGGGCAGGCTACAAACAATACGCGGAGATGGGAAAAATAAAGGCACTGCCGCGCATGATGGGGTTCCAGGCTGCGGGCGCAGCTCCCCTGGTCACGGGAGAGCCCTGTCCCATGCCCGAAACGGTGGCCACGGCTATCAGGATAGGGAACCCTGTGAGCGCGCACCTTGCCAAGGATGCGGCAAGGGAATCGGGAGGGGAGTTCAACTCGGTAACGGACGAGGAAATTCTCTCTGCCCAGTACTATCTTTCGTCCAAAGGCGGCATCTTCGCGGAACCCGCATCGTGCGCGCCGCTCGCCGGTATCCTCAGGCTGAAGAGGCAGGGTCGTCTGCCTAAGGGAATAAAGATCGTAATGGTCCTTACGGGCAACGGGCTCAAAGATCCCGACACGGCGATGTCACAGGTCGGGAGGCCCATAGAGATAGGAGATTCTCTCGATGAACTCATGGAGGTGATGAAAGGTTGAACCCGCTTATCACTATCAGGGTACCCGCCACGAGCGCAAATCTGGGATCCGGTTTCGACACTATCGGCATGGCGGTCTCCCTCTACAACATATTCAAGGTAATGGAACTGCTGCCCGAACATGAGTACAGGATCGAGGCTCACGGCGAGGGAGCCAGGGAACTCTCCGACCCTTCGGCCAACCTTGTGGTCAGGGCTTACGAAGAGGCCTGCAGGAGATGGGGCGTGAAGGGCCCGGGACTCTCGCTCTGGTGCCATAACATAATCCCCCTCTGCAGGGGGCTCGGGAGCTCTGCCGGTGCTGTAGTCGCCGGGGTCCTCATAGCAAAGCACCTGACGTGCCGCGATGCGGACGAGGAAGAGCTCCTCAGGATCATGACGATGATAGAGGGACATCCGGACAATGTCGCTCCGTGTTTCCTCGGGGGCATGGTCGTGAGCTGCTGGGACGGAGAGGAACTGAGATATGTCAGGCTCCCCGCCCTTCCCCCCGAAGTCCTCTGCGTCGTCGCGGTCCCCAACGAGAGGGTGAAGACGTCAGATGCAAGAAAGGCCCTCCCCGGGCAGGTCCCGTTCGAGGACGCCGTATTCAACCTCGGAAGGGCGGCCCTGCTTACCGCTGCGTGGGCGACCGGCAAATGGGAATACCTGAAATGGGGAATGGACGACAGACTCCACCAGCAGTACAGGAGCAAGCTGTTCAAAGGCGGAGAGGTCATCTTCTCGCGGGTCCGCGACCTGCCGGAGTGCCTGAGTGTGGCGATAAGCGGTTCCGGCCCGTCCGTGATCGCGTTGGTCAACGGCCCGACGCAGAGGGTAGCCGAGGCGATGTGCAAGACCTTCACGGAGCACGGGGTAAGGTCCCAGTTCTTCGTGCTCGACGGCAGCGCGAACGGCGCTCATGTGTCAGTCGACACGGGACTTAAGGATGTACTCGATGAAGCATGGAGGTGCAGATGATGGATTATGCGGAACTCCCTCTGACGGTACTTAAATTCGGCGGGACATCCGTAGCGGGCCCAGAAAGGATGAGGCATGTCGCCCGACTCGTGAAAAAAGTCCGTGACAGCGGTTACAGGGTAGCCGTAGTCGTATCCGCAATGGGCAACATGACCGACGACCTGCTGGCTCTGGCAAAAGATGTCGCTAACACGGAGAACGGGCGCGAGATGGACCAGCTGCTGGCCACAGGAGAACAGCAGAGCGTGGCCCTGCTTGCCCTCGCACTGCAGAAGTATGGGCTCGCCGCGCAGTCGTTCACCGCGCTCCAGGCGGGCATAAAAGCCAAAGGATTCCCGATGGAGGGCCGGATATACAGCATCGAGCCCCGGAACGTCGAAAAAGTCCTCAACGAAGGCGTTGTGGCAGTGATCACCGGTTTTCAGGCCATTACAGACAGCGGGGACGTCATAACCCTCGGAAGGGGGGGCTCTGACCTGTCAGCAGTGGCGATAGCCGGAGCTCTCGGTGCCGAATCCTGCCGTCTGCTCAAGGACGTCAAAGGCATTATGACCGGAGATCCCAGGGTGGTCAAAAAGCCGCGCAAGATCGACAGGATAGGTTTTGAGGAGTGCATGGAGATGGCTGTCCAGGGCGCGAACGTCCTTCAGGCCCGGAGCGTTGAACTGGCGGCCCGTTACAACATCCCGCTTTATGTGGGTTCAAGTTTTTCAGAAGAAGAGGAGGGGACCTGGGTAATGAGCAATCCCGTAACGGAAGGCCTTATCATAAAAGCTGTGGTGCACGATTCAGAGGTGGCAAAGGTGGTCCTGCTGGGAGTCCCGGACGTCCCGGGCGTGGCAGCGCGTCTTTTCACCAGCCTCGCCCAGAACGGCGTGGGCGCTGAGATGATAATCCAGAACAACATGAGGGGCGGCGTGAACGACATCGGTTTTCTCGTAAAAAAGGCGAACCTGGAGACCGCCATCAGGGTATCGCGTGAAATATGCAGGGAGATCGAAGCGCAGGGTGTCTCCTTTGACACCGAGATCGCGAGGGTCACGATAGTCGGCGCGGGGATAGCCAACCATCCCGAGATCCCTTCGAAAATGTTCACGATCCTTGCGGAGAAGGGCATCAACATAGAGATGATCGCATCCACGGCTCTGGCGCTCACGTGCATAGTGGGCTCGGACAGGGCGAAGGAAGCTGTCGGGGCCCTTCATGAAAACTTCATCGAGGGAGCGTCGTTCTGAGATGGAGAAGATGAGATCCGTTGCGGTCCTCGGGGCAACGGGGCTTGTTGGCAGGGAAATGATAAAGATCCTCGAAGAGAGGGATTATCCCGTTTCGAGGCTCCTTCCGCTGGCATCGCCGAGGTCTGCAGGCACGAAGGCAGTCTTCAGGGGAGAAGAGATAACCGTCGAGGCAGTCTCTGAAGATTCTTTCAAAAATATCGATATAGCGCTCTTTTCCGCGGGCGGATCGACCTCGAGGAAGTGGGCTCCAGTGGCGGCCGATTCAGGTTCAGTGGTCATAGACAACAGCTCCGCCTGGAGGATGGATCCGGATGTCCCGCTCGTGGTACCTGAGGTAAACCCTGAGGATATACCTAGGCACAAGGGAATAATAGCCAACCCCAACTGTTCTACGATACAGGCGGTGGCAGCACTGTGGCCTCTCCATGTGGAGGCAGGCCTCAGATATGTGAATATCAGCACCTACCAGTCAGTCGCGGGCACGGGCATGAAGGCCGTAAAGACCTTAAAGGAGCAGGCCGAGACCGTTCTTCGCGGCGAGGCCGTACGTGACGACGAAGTCTATCCCCATCAGATAGCCTTCAACCTCCTTCCCCACATAGGCGCGTTTGACGACGAGGGAATATCGGAAGAAGAGTGGAAGATGGTCAACGAATCGCGCAAGATAATGCACCTGCCCGGACTCAAAGTCAGCGGTACAACGGTAAGGGTCCCGATATTCCGCTGCCACGGGGAGAGCGTCACCGCTCAGTTCGAAAAGGATCTTTCTCCGGAGCGTGCCGGGGAGATCCTCCGCAGTGCCCAGGGAATTACAGTTGAGGACGATCCCAGGAAGGCTATCTATCCAATGCCCATAAACGGGGCCGGGAAGGATGCGGTATATGTGGGAAGGATCAGGAGGGACACGGGGCTCGATAACGCGCTCTCCATGTGGGTCGTCTCCGACAACCTGCGCAAAGGTGCCGCTCTCAATGCCGTCCAGATAGCCGAACTTCTATAAACTGAGATTTTTAAATATAAAATGGGAGGCTCCTTCCCCGGACGGACGGGCCTCCTGTTTTTTATGGCTGAATCGGATCGTCCTTCTGCAGGCAGTCTGCGCATATCACCTTTCCGTCTCCTACCCTCAGCCACGGTTCGGCCGTGATCTCCCCGCAGACCGGACATTTTTGCGACCGGTATATTTTTGCCTTCGGAGGAGGAGCAAAAGGCACATCTTTCACATCAAAGATCTCCGGGCCCGGTGCGCTGAGCATGAATTCCCTTTTCTGAGCCTGATCGTCGAATGTCAGTTCCTTCAGCACCAGCCGGAAACTTTTTCCCGTATTCCTGTTGAAAAATGAGAAAGCCTGTTTGCCTCTCATCCGAAGTATCAGGTTCCCCTTGCCTATGCTGCAGCCCAGGATGGACTGGATCGCGTCAACGCTGCACGAATCGTTTTCCGCAACGCACACGATCTCCTCATCCGCTGAAGGCCCTTCTATCTCCATAAGCTCCATCGCGTAGCTGGCCGCCGATACCCCTATCAGAAGACCTTCGCATGTGTGTCCGTGGAACAGGGAGGCTTTTTCGAGCATCGATCTCTTGTCCATGACCGTCACCTGCCTCTTTTGATATCTCTTTCAATGATAGCATCTTGCCTGCGGAAGTAGTAATATTAAAAAATGGCTCTGTGTTCTCACGGACCGCGGAAGTTACGATGAAAGACGAAAAGGTGAGGAGTGCTGAAATTGGCAGAAGATATATTCGGTAGATCGCTTGAAATGCATAAGATGCTGAAGGGAAAGCTCAGCGTTGAATGCCGCAGGGAGATAGATTCCATGGAAGACCTCGCTCTGGTGTACACGCCAGGGGTGGCGGAACCGTGCAGGGAGATAGAGAGGGCCCCCGAAGCGCTCTGGGACCTTACGATAAAGAACAATCTCGTGGCAGTCATAACAGACGGCAGCGCAGTCCTCGGTCTGGGCGACATAGGTCCCGCGGCTTCGATGCCCGTAATGGAGGGCAAGAGCTGTCTCTTCAAAAAATTTGCCGGGATAGATTCGATACCGATAGCCGTCAGCACCAAAGATGTCGATGATTTTGTCGATACGGTGGCAAAGATATCCGTCTCCTTCGGCGGGATAAACCTGGAGGACATCTCTGCTCCCCGCTGTTTTGAAATTGAGAGGAAGCTCCAGGAGAGGCTCGATATACCCGTATTCCACGATGACCAGCACGGCACGGCTGTCATAGCTCTCGCTGCCTACATGAACGCGCTCAAACTCACGGGCCGCACGATAGAGGGCGCCAGGCTCGTCATAAACGGCGCAGGGGCCGCGGGAAGCTCCATTGCCCGTTACTTCCTCTCCGCGGGAGCAAAAGACATAATAGTCTGCGACATAAACGGCGCGCTCTGTCCCGGCCACACTGAGGGCATGACAAAGGCGCAGGAGGAACTTGCCTCGATCACGAACCCTTCGAAGGCAAAGGGCACGCTTTCAGAGGTCATAAAAGGGGCAGACGCATTTCTCGGCGTCTCAAGGCCCGGTCTGCTGACAGGCGAGATGGTCAGAAGCATGGCGAAGGACCCGATAATATTCGCGATGGCGAACCCGACCCCCGAGATATTCCCTGCAGAGGCCCTTGATGCGGGCGCGGCCGTCGTGGCGACAGGCAGGAGCGATTTCCCGAACCAGGTGAACAACTGTCTGGGTTTCCCGGGAATATTCAGGGGAGCTCTCGACGTGAGGGCAAAAAAGATAAACGAAGAGATGAAGCTCGCGGCCTCGGGTGCGCTCGCTTCACTTGTCGGCGACGAAGAGCTTTCATCGAGTTACATTATCCCGTCACCGCTCGATCCGAGGGTCGTGCCCGCCGTGGCGAAGGCAGTTGCGGAGGCGGCCCGTAGGACAGGCGCTGCGGGCAAAGGCAGATAAGGGGGCGACAGACGTGTTTATCGATCACGAAAGAGCGGTCAGCCTGCTGGAGAAGTACGGCAGCCCCCTTTACGTCTACAGCGAAAAGATCCTGCGGGAGAGGTGCCGTGATCTGCTCACTGCATTCCGCGGAAGGATCACACCCAGTTATTCCGTCAAGGCCAACACGAACCCGTCGCTTTTGAAGATCATTCGCGGGGAGGGGCTGAGTGCCGATGCGATGTCGCCCGGTGAAATATTTGTCCTGGAAAGATCCGGATTCGGCGCCAAAGAGATCTTCTACATAGGAAACAACGTCTCACGTGAAGAGATGAGCTGCTGTATCGAGAGAGGGATACTCGTCAGCGTAGATTCGCTCTCCCAGCTTGAACAGTTCGGCATGATATCTCCCGGGAGCAGAGTCGCTGTAAGGTTCAACCCCGGGACCGGGGCCGGACACTGCGACAAGGTCATCACGGCCGGCCATAATACAAAATTCGGCGTACAGCGGGAATTCTGCCCGGAGGTAAAAAAGATACTTGAAAGATACAGCCTTAAACTGGCTGGCATAAACCAGCACATAGGCTCCCTTTTCCTTGAGCCGGCCCCCTATGTCGATGCAGCGGAGTCGCTCCTTGATATGGCAGCCGAGCACTTCCCGGGCCTTGAATTCATCGATTTCGGGGGAGGTTTCGGCGTTCCGTACAGGTCCGGAGAAAAGAGACTTGACCTCGCTGAGCTGGCCCGCATGATGTTTGAGAAGATCGACTCCTTCCTTCAGAAATACGACAATAAAGAGGTACGCTTCAAATGCGAACCCGGCAGGTACATATCGGCCGAATGCGGAGTCCTGCTCGGGACCGTACATGCCGTCAAGACGAATTACGGCAAATGCTACGTCGGCACCGACATAGGCTTCAACGTGCTGATGAGGCCTGTGCTCTACGGCTCGTACCACGAGATAGAAGTGCTCTCCTCCGACAGACCGGAGAACGGCATGACAGAGGCCACGATAGTGGGGAACATATGCGAGAGCGGTGACATCCTGGCCTCCGACAGGGAGATCGGTCCCGTTTCCGAAGGCGACATCATCGCTGTGAAGAACGCCGGGGCATACGGCTATTCAATGGCGTCGAACTACAACTGCAGGCTCCGCCCGGCAGAGGTCCTTATTTCAGAGGACGGGTCCGAGAGGCTCATCCGTAAGGCGGATACGCTCGAAAGCCTCATGGCGAACTTCTGACCGTTCGCCGAACATCAGTGACAGGGGAGGCACACCATGTACTCAGAAGAAATGACATTGGCCAGAATGGTGGAGAGGAGACGGGACCTCCACAGATACCCCGAAACGGGCTGGGCTGAATACAGGACCACATCGAAGATAGCCGAAGCGCTTGCCGCTGCCGGGATGGACATCCGCTTCACAGGCGATCTCATAGACCCGACAAGCGTGATGGGACGCGGAACTGATAACGAGGCCCAGGAGGAGAGGGCCATCAGGCAGGGCGCATCACCGGAGATCATAAAAAAGATGAGGGGGCTGACCGGCCTTGTGGCCGAGGTGGATACGGGATGTCCAGGGCCGTTGACGGCGCTGCGTTTTGACATCGACAGCGTGGATACAACTGAGACGGAGGATCCGGAGCATTTGCCGGTCATCTGCGGTTTCAGGTCGGTGAACAACGGCAGCATGCATGCCTGTGCGCATGACGGCCATGCCGCTGTAGGGATGACCCTGGCAGAGGTCATTTCAGCCGAAAGAGACTCTCTCAGAGGAAAAATACGCTTCATCTTCCAGCCTGCGGAGGAGGGCGCGAGGGGCGGATACGCATTCCTGAAGGCCGGGTCAGTCGATGACGCCGACTATTTCCTGACGCTGCACCTCGGACTCGGCAATCCGACCGGGACAGTCTTCGGAGGGACTGACGGGTTTCTGTACTCGACAAAGATCGATGCTGACTACAAAGGTGTCGGTGCCCATGCAGGCGCCGAACCGCAGAAAGGAAGGAATGCCCTTCTGGCCGCCGCCTCCGCCGCGCTCAGCATCCACGGCATTCCTCCGTCTTCCGACGGCCTTGTCAGGACCAACGTCGGTGTTCTCAACGCAGGCGGCGGCAGGAACGTCGTCCCCCCGAACGCTCACATGAAGATAGAGACAAGGGGCGCGACTGAAGATGCCGCTCTCTACATATACCGGGCAGTCATGAGGATCCTGAACGGCGCTGCCGAGATGTACGATGTAAAACTGACCACCCGGAAGTGCGGTGAGGCCATAAGCGCAAGCAGCGACCCCGATCTGGCCCGGACCGTAATGGAAGCCGCAGCCAAAGTAAGGGGAGTAAACAGGAGAGAACTGATACAGCCGATGGCCGGAAGCGACGACGCCTGCTGGCTGATGAAAAGGGTACAGGAGAGGGGCGGCAAAGCCACCTACATAGGCATCGGGGCAGATACAAAGGCAGGCCACCACAACGACCATTTCGACTTCGACGAAAACGCGATGGGNNGCTGAACGGCCTGTAGTGGGGCGGCTGAGCAATGGCTGAGCGGTCGCTGAGCAATTGTAAGGGCGGTCAAACAATCGTCAAACAGTAGTCAAACAATCGTGAGAATCATAAGAACCGTCGTTCCCGGACGCTTTTGAACGGGAATCCAGCGGCTTGGGGGTTAAGGTTTTTAGATACTACAACTGCTGAGCGATCGCTCAGCAGTTGCTAAGCTGGCGTTTTGATTTATGGTTTTACGATATTACCAATATCGCAATTGGGGCAGATCGTGGATGATGACGACGCAACATGCAGTGGACCCTCGCGAAGGCGTAGAAGGGAATTATTACGATAGTCATTAGTATCGCAATTGGGATNNAGCGCCGCTATAAATCCCAATTGCTCTATTGTAGGGTGCAAACCTTGCCATCCGCCCCCGCCACCACGATCCTGTCCCCGGCTATCGCCGGGGATGTCAGCACGTCGGCGTTGAACGGGGCCCTCCAGACCACGCTGCCTGTCTTACCGTCGAGGCATACGAGGACGTCGCTGTTGGTGCCGAAGAATATCTTCCCCGAAAACGCGGCCGGGGATGAGAAGACGGACTCATTGGCCTTGTATTTCCATACCAGAGAGCCGGTAAGAGCGTCAAGCGATGTGACCCACCCCATTATGTTGCCGAATACCACCTTTCCCTCCTCGACGAGTGGGGAGGTCTCTATCTGCGACTTTGAGTCGTAGTTCCATATGACCGCCTGGTGTTTGATCCTCGCGCAGTAGATCCTGCCGTCCTGGCTCGTGAAATAGAGGTGGCCGTCCCTTACGGCAGGCGCAGATACTATCGGTCCTCCGACCACGGCACGCCATTTGAGCGTCCCGGATGAGGCATCCAGGGCAAAAAGCTTGCCCTCATCGTTGCCTATGTAGACCACGCCGTCGGATACGACAGGGGATCCCTGCACGGCACGCTCCGTCTTGTACCTCCACTTCTGCCAGCCTGTCTTGATGTCGACAGCGTAGATGAAACCGTCGTTTGAGCCGAAGTAGACGACACCGCCAGCCACGGCCGGGGAGGAATGTATGCTGTTGTGGGTCGTGAATTTCCAAATCAGCTTCCCCGTCACCGCGTCCAGACAGTACATCCTGCTGTCGTAGCTTCCGGCGAAGACCTTGCCGTCAGCCACGGCGGGGGAGGACACGACCCAGTTCCCGGTGGGGAAGGTCCATTTGATCTTTCCGGAATAAAGGTCCAGCGAGTAGATGTTGCCGTTGTTGGATCCGAATATTATCGAGCTGCCGTAGATCGCGGGTGAAGATCTGACTGCATCCGGGATCTTTACCGTCCAGTCCTTCCTGCCGGTGAACTCTGCGCCGGAGGCGGTGTCGGCTGTGTTGCCCGTCCTGCGGATGTTTGCGCGGAACATCGGCCAGTCCTGCGCCGAAGCCGGAAGCTGCAGCGCGAGTGTCAGAAGCAGAAGACATATCGTGACGTTCAGTTTACTGCGATCCAATTTATATTGCCCCTCTCGGTATCGATATTTACAGGATAACCTCTGCTGCGGATCTTACCATCGTAAAAAAGGATGATTAATGATTGATAAGGGGATGCTTTTTCGGCTACAATATACTGCTGACTGAAGGAGTGACAGATATGATCCTCGATAAGATCCGAAATTTCAGTATAATCGCCCACGTCAACCACGGCAAGTCGACGCTCGCAGACCGTCTGCTTGAGGAGACAGGCACGGTCGACGGCAGGAACATGAAGGCCCAGCTGCTCGATATGCTTGAACTTGAGCGGGAGCGCGGAATAACCATAAAGCTCGTCCCCGTAAGGATGAACTACACTGCCTCGGACGGACGGGAATACATCCTCAACCTTATCGACACTCCCGGTCACGTCGATTTTACATACGAAGTGTCGCGTTCTCTGGCGGCATGCGAGGGAGCGATCCTGGTCGTCGACGCGGCCCAGGGCGTAGAGGCCCAGACCGTAGCGAACAGCTATCTCGCTATAGACCTCAACCTCGAGCTTATCCCCGTCCTCAACAAGATAGACCTCCCTTCGGCACAGCCCGACAGGGTGAAAAGGGAGCTGGAGGAGATCATCGGGATAAACGCGGATGACGCGGTCAGTGTGAGCGCAAAGACAGGGGAGGGGATAGCGGAGCTCCTTGAGCGGATAGTACGTGACGTCCCCGCGCCGTCGGGAGACCCCGACGCGCCGCTCCAGGCCCTTATCTTTGACTCGGTGTACGACAACTACAAGGGCGTCATCTGCTATGTAAGGGTCGTCAACGGTACCCTCCGTCCCGGAAAGAACATAAAATTTATGGCGACCGGCCGTGAATACGAGCTCGACGAGGTCGGTATATTCAGGCCGGACATGGTCAAGGTCTCGGAGCTTGGTCCCGGCGAGGTCGGATATATTGCCGCGAGCGTCAAGTCCATAGAGGAGGCCAGGGTCGGCGATACCGTCACGGAGGCAAAACGTCCTGCAGCGGTGCCTCTGCCCGGGTACAGAAAGGTCAAGCCCGTCGTTTTCTGCGGATTCTATCCCGTGGAAAGGGAGGACATAAACCAGCTGCGGGAAGCCCTTGAAAAGCTGCAGATCAACGATTCGGCGATCAGCTTCGAGCCGGAGAACTCCGCGGCGCTGGGCTTCGGGTTCCGCTGCGGCTTTCTCGGCCTGCTCCACATGGAGATAGCGAAGGAGAGGCTCAGCCGGGAGTTCGGCGTCGACCTGGTCGCGACTGCCCCCAACGTCGTGTACCAGATAGTCCTCACCAACCAGGATGTCATCGAAGCGCACAAGCCCTCGGATTTCCCCGATCAGGGCAGGATAGAGGAGATAAGGGAACCCTACATTAAACTGACGATATTTATCCCCGAACAGTATGTCGGAGCCGCCATGCAGCTATGCCAGGACAAGAGGGGCACCTATGTGGGAATGGACTACATAACGCCTGAAAGGGTGAGGCTCACCTACGACATGCCGCTTGCGGAATTCATACTCGACTTCCACGACAGGCTCAAATCGTGCACAAGAGGCTATGCCTCCCTGGACTACGACCATATAGGTTTTCGGGCGGCCAACCTGGTCAAGGTGGACCTCCTTCTGCAGGATGAACCTGTGGACGCATTCTCATTCATCTGTCACGCGGACCAGGCATACCACAGAGGCCATGCCGTCGTCGGCAAGCTCAAGGAACTTATACCGAGACAGCTTTTTGAGATACCGGTGCAGGCCGCGGTAGGGAAAAAGGTGATCGTAAGGATGAACATAAAGGCGGTAAGGAAAGACGTTCTCGCCAAGTGCTACGGTGGGGACGTTACCAGAAAGCGCAAGCTGCTTGAGAAGCAGAAAGAGGGAAAGAAGCGCATGAAGCAGGTCGGAAGGGTCTCTATACCCCAGGAAGCCTTCCTTGCCTTCATGGATGTCACTAAGTCAGAGGATAAATAATGCCGGAAAACATGAACCCTTTTGAGCCTCCCGCAGGGGGGCTTTCTCTTTATCTGCATGTGCCCTTCTGCGAAAGGAAGTGCCCCTACTGCGCCTTTGAGAGCAAGGTCCCGTCCGAAGGCGAGAAGGAGCTTTGGCTCCAAACGGTCGAAAGGGAGCTTCTTTGGTGGGAGTCACGTATCGGAAGACCATTGCTTTTGACATGCTACATAGGAGGGGGCACCCCGACGGTCCTGAGCGGTCCCGAATGGATCAGGCTGGCAGAGATGCTGGAACGTCACTTCACGTTCGATGCCGGTGCCGAGGTGACGGTCGAGGCAAATCCAAATTCCCTCAGGGCGGAGCACCTGCTCTTCTGGAGAGATTGGCGCACCACAAGGGTCAGCATAGGGGCGCAGAGCTTCGACGATGCCGAACTGATCCAGCTCGGAAGGCTCCACTCCGCAGCCCGGGCCTGGGAGGCCATATCAGCCTCGCTTGCCTCGGGGTTTTCGGTAAACGCTGACTTTATGTTCGGACTTCCGGGACAGACTTTCAGGAACTGGGCAAGGACCCTCTCGCAGGCCGCCGGCTCCGGCATAGCGCACATCTCCCTCTACCAGCTCACGATCGAGCCGGGTACGGCGTGGGAGTCGATGCCGGAGGAAGAACTTTCGGACGGCTATCTGCCTTACAGGTGGGCCCAGTGGTATCTGCCGTCAAAGGGATTCGGGCAGTACGAGATTGCGAATTTCGCGAAGCGCGGCCATGAAAGCAGGCACAATATAAATTACTGGAAGGAAGGGGACTGCCTTGGCATAGGCCCCGGAGCTTCCGGCCAGATCAGGGGCTGGCGCTACAAGAACATCTCCGGGCTGGGCGGGTATTCGGATTCCCTGAAAAGCGGAAAGAGCGCCATAGCCTCGGGAGAGAGGCTCACTGGAAGCCGCCGGGCTTCGGAAGCGGCCGTTCTTGCTCTCAGGATGAAACAGGGGATAGAGAGGGAGGCCTTTGCCCGAAAATACGGCCCCGACGAAGAGTCGCGTGTGATAAAAATACTGGAGGCTTTCCCGGGTGACCTTTACTCTGTCGGGACAGACAGGATATGCCTCACGCCAAAGGGAATGAGAGTCGCCAACAGGATCTGGTCCGAACTGGTTTGATTCCGGGCGGCTGTACATTATAATGTTTCAAGCAGACATCCGTTTTAATACGATCTGATGATCCCATATTTAACTGACCGCCGGGAGGGGTTCCCCTTGAAAGATAAGATCCAGAACGCCATGCGCAACATTCCGTCGATGGACAAGATGCTTTCTATGCCATGGATCGGCAGGTACGAGGCCGAAATAGGCAGAGGATCCGTTAAATCCGTAATTTCAGGGGTCCTTGACGATCAGAGGGCGAAGATCCTCAAAGATCCGGACACGGCATTCGATATAGAAAAGATATCGGCGGAAGCCGAGAAAAGGCTGAAGCGGCGCGCATGCAAAAGTCTTCGCACCGCAGTCAACGCCACGGGGGTCGTCCTCTATACCAACCTCGGCAGGGCCCGTCTTGCAAAAGAGGCCGTCGAAGCAGTTACCGAAGTCGCGGAGAACTACAGCACGCTGGAATATTCCCCAGAGACCGGATCGAGGGGCCACAGGAACGACCACGTTGAGTGGCTGATCTGCCGACTCACGGGCGCGGAAGCCGCGATAGTGGTGAACAACAACGCGGCTGCGGTCATCCTCTCCCTCGGAGCTCTTTCCAAGGACAGGGAAGCGATAATCTCGCGCGGTGAGCTAGTAGAAATAGGCGGTTCTTTCCGTATCCCGGAGATAATGGCGCTTTCCGGAACCAGGATGGTCGAGATAGGGACCACGAACAAGACACACCTGAAGGATTATGAAAAAGCCATAACAGAGCAGACCGCCATGATCCTTAAAGTACACACTTCAAATTTTGAGGTCCGTGGCTTTACGTACTCTGTACCCAGGGAAGAGCTTGCCGCCCTGGCGCATGCGAACGGCATCGTCTTCATGGAAGATCTGGGAAGCGGGATGCTCGTTAAGACGGGAGATCCTGCCCTGTCCGGCGATCCCACTGTCAGTGAGTGCATCGCATCCGGCGTCGACCTCGTGACTTTTTCGGGGGACAAGCTTCTCGGAGGGCCGCAGATCGGAGTCATTGCCGGACGCGCTGAATTGGTCGATAGATTGAGGAATTACCAGCTCCTGAGGGCGCTGAGGGTCGACAAGATGACCCTGGCGGCGTTCGAAGCGACGCTCAGGCTCTACCTCAAGGGCGACACCGAGTCGATCCCGACGCTGAGGATGATAAACAGGGATCCCGAAGATATGAAAAAACAGGCGGCGAGGCTTAAGCGAAGGCTGTCGGCCCTCCTTGCGAAGACCAGGCTCCGCTCGGTCTCCATCGATGTGGTCCCGGTTTCCGATACGGTCGGAGGCGGGGCTTTCCCGGAGTCCCGGCTCCCCGGCTATGCCGTTTCGCTGAAGCTTCCTGAACTCGGCAGCGCGGGGAAGCTTTCAGAGAAGCTGAGGCAGCTGACCGTCCCGGTCATCACGGGAGCCGCCGAAGACAGGGTGCTGTTCCACGTGCGCACCCTGTCGGAAAAAGACGAAAAGCGGATACTGGACGGATTCAAAGAGATGTTTTCGCTGGACAGGGAGAAGCTGTAAAGTGGCAGAGAGAGAATACCCCTTCGTAATAGGCACAGCCGGACACATAGACCACGGAAAGACCGCGGTCGTGAAGGCGCTGTCGGGCGTCGACTGTGACCGTCTTGCCGAGGAAAAGAAGAGAGGAATGACGATCGAGCTCGGATTTGCCCCGCTCGACCTGCCTTCCGGAAGGACCATCAGCATCATCGACGTTCCCGGCCACGAGAAATTCATAAGACAGATGGTAGCCGGGGCGGCGGGCATCGATGCCGTAATGCTCGTCGTGGCGGCGGACGACGGCGTCATGCCCCAGACGAAAGAGCATCTTGAGATACTGACGCTTCTTGGCATAAAGAACGGCATCACAGTTATCAATAAGATCGACCTTGTGGACGAGGAAATGCTCGAACTCGCAAAGGACGACATTTACTCGCTGACCGCGGGTACCTTCCTTGAAGGCAAGCCGATGATCCCCGTCTCGGCCCTGAGAGGGGACGGCATAGCCGAACTTCTGACAGAGATAGAAAAGATGGTGCTGTCGACAAAGCAGAAGGAGAGGAACGGGGCCTTCTTCATGCCCATAGACAGGGCATTCCACATTTCCGGCTTCGGGACGGTCCTCACAGGGACCGCGATAAAAGGGTCCGTCTCGGAGGGTGACGAGGTAGAGATAATGCCCGCCCGTATCCTCTCGAGGGTTAGATCCGTCCAGGTGCACGGCGAGAACGTAACAACTGCGTATGCGGGGCAGAGGGTGGCGGTGAACGTATCCGGGACATCCCTCGACGAGGTGGGCAGAGGGGACGTGCTGGCGGCGCCGGACATGTTCCCCGCGACCGGATGCATCGATGTAACAGTAAGAGTGCCTGCCTCCTTCACCGATCCCGTGGAACACTGGCAGAGGCTCAGGCTCCATGTGGGAACGTCTGACACAGTCGCGAGGCTCTCCCTCCTCGACAGGGAGAGGATATTGCCCGGCGAGAGCGCGCAGGCACAGCTGCTGCCCGAAGAAGAGATAACGGTGAACAGCGGGGCCCGCTTCATACTCAGGACCTACAGCCCGCTGCGGACCATAGCGGGAGGCACGGTGCTCCTTCCTCTGGGCGAGCGCCCCAAAAGCAAGTCGTCAAAAGAGTCCCTTATCTCGTTCCTCAACGAGATCTCATCAGCGGATAGCGACAGAGACCGTTTTGCGGCCCTCATCGACTACAAAGGCATACTGAGTTCAGGCGAGGCGCTTATGCTGCTTGGGGTCGAGAAAAATGCCCTTGAAAGCGCAGTCTCGAGCCTGGATGCAAAGGGCAGGATATATGTGATAAAGACCGGCGATACGTTTTACGTATCTTCGGGCAGGGTCAGCCGTTTTAAAGATCTGCTCATGTCGGAGCTCAGGAAATTCCACTCCGAACACCCCGAACGCAGGGGCATGGAAGCCGATGAGGCGGGAAAGTGTCTCTCCGTGGGCGATCCCCGTTTCCTAAAAGAACTCCTGAAGATCTTTATAAGGGACAAGTGGCTCGTCCTTGACGGTGACAGGTACAGGCTTTCAGATTTCGAACCGTTCGACGAAGCCAGATTCTTCTCGGGTGTCTCCAGGCTCAGGGAGTTCGTCCTCTCAGCCGGATACTCCACGCCTTCGATCGAAGAGTCCAGAGCCGCCCTCGGTATTTCTGACAGGGAAATGAGCAGGATCATAACGTACCTGAAAGAAAAAAAAGATCTGGCCCTGATCGGGGACGGCTATCTGCTCCTGTCCGACATCGAGGAAGATCTGAGAAAAAAACTTGCCGGGATCGAGGGTGAGATAACACTTGCCGGGATCCGAGACCTGACCGGCAGCAGCAGAAAATATATACTGCCGATCCTGGAATATTTTGACAGCAAGGGGATCACGCGCAGGGTAGGTGACAAAAGACTGCTGCTGAAAAAATGAGCCCTGTTTCGGTGAACGGATCTCTGTGCCGATGCCGTCCTGATTGTTTCAATTAGTAAATATTGTTCAAAACTTGATATTTATCTGAAATTGATGTACAATAGTCCGACTATGGGTCGGAGGTGAAGTGTATGGCGCATTCTTTGGAAACCATTAGAGAACTTGTGCGTCTGCACAAAGGGGACCGGATCTATTACAGAGCTACGAACGGACGCAGAAAAGTCGAAGAGCGCAACGGGATCATCCAGGAGACATATCCGAGCCTTTTTACCGTCTATATCGAATCTCAGCAGAGCACCGTGTCCTTCAGCTACGCAGATCTCCTCACAAGAGAGGTTGAGGTGCAGCTCGAGTCAAGCGGGGAAAATCTATTCTGATGAATTGGGATCGAACATGCCCTGGCTTCTGCCAGGGCATGTTTTTTATGGGGTAACGATCCATCCGGAGGTGCGGCAATGGACGCGACATACATCAGCCCGGTCAAGATCAACCTGACATTGAGGGTGCTTTCAAGGAGGCCCGACGGCTACCATGAAATTATCTCTCTGTTTTGGAAGAAAAAAGGCATAGAGGGGTTGACAATTCAGCCCCATGACAATGAAAATATAGGTGACGTTCTTGATGTCAGCGGTATGAAGGTCAACGGGGAAAATATCCTTTTCAAAGCATTGAGATGGGCGAGGGACCGTTCCTTGATTCCCCCCCTGAGGATGTGTCTGACGAAGGAATTTCTGGCAGGCAGCGGCATAGGGGCAGGCAGCGGCAACGCAGCGGCGCTTATGATGTACCTGAAGGCGCACTGCGGCCTTGAGATCGAAAATGACTCTCTCTCTTCGGTCGGAGCCGACGTCCCGTTCCTTGCCGGAGATGCCGATCTTGCCCTGGTAGAAGGGCTGGGAGAGAAGATCCGGCCGCAGGTCCCTCTGAAAGGCCTGAGGTGGGTCATCGGGTTCCCGTACTGGAGATCCGACACATCCGCCGCGTACAGGGGGATCGATGATCTTCGCGAAGCGGGGAAGCTCCCGCTGCTTCCGGAGGATCAGTGCAGGACGGAAGCAACCGGGATACTCCGCAGACTGCGGAACGGTGAGACCGCGGGCCTCATGCCGAACGATTTTCTCGAAGTTGTCTCAAAAGGCAGGCCTGAGTACTTCAGGGCGTTTGAGGCGGCAGAGAGATCCGGGGCGCTTGCATGGGGGCTCTCGGGGAGCGGAAGCGCTTTTTTCATGGTATTCAACGACGCGGAAATGAGCAGAAGGACGGTCTCTTTGCTGGAACGGGAAGATTGGGTAATAAAAACGACGGAATTGGAGTGATGCTCAATGAGAGGGCAGAGAACGGAAAGACTTGTAAGACTTGCGGCCAGATTTATGCTTACTCCCTCCAAGCTTGTATCGCTGACTGATCTGGCAGGCAAATTCAATGTTTCAAAGACCGTGATCAGCGATGATGTGGAAGTGATCAACTCCGCGATGACGGCCGAGGGCTTCGGTCAGATGCAGGTGGACAGGGGCCGCAGCGGAGGGGCGCGGTTCGTCCCCCTGTGCACCGCGGAATACAGAAAAAAAATACTGCAGAACATAGCGGAAATGCTGGCAGACAAAGACAGGTATCTGCCCGGAGGGCTCATCTATTACAGCGACCTGATATTCAATCCTGAGATAGCCCTCTCGCTTGGATATGCGATGTCCTCGCTCTTCCCGAATTCGCGTCCCGATGTCGTGATGACATCCGAGGTCAAGGGTATCCCCATCGCGATGTTCGCGGCCTATGCAATGGGAGTCCCGCTCGCGGTCTGCAGGTTCAGGAACAGGCCCAGTGACGGTTCCGCTGTTGGAGTTCACTATCCGACGGCAAGCGGCGACGTCAAAACGATGTACATCGGCACAAGGCAGCTCAGGAGGGGATGCCGCGTGCTGATAGTAGATGACTTTATGAGGGGCGGGAGCACCGCGGCCGGCATGCTGCTGATGGCAAAACAGTTCGATGCAGAGGTCGTCGGAGTCGGCATCTTTATTGCCTCAGAAGAACCGGAAATAAAGGCTGTGCCTGAATTCAAGTCACTTCTGACCCTTTCGCACAGCGATGGTCAGGCAAAGCTTTTAGTGACTCCGGAAAAATAAATCAAAATACCATTTGACGTAATCCCATTCTTAGCGTAGAATCTTACGCCGGAAGGGAGGTGACCATGTCATGGGTATCAGGATCAACCTTGATGAGTGCATAGGTTGCGGTGTATGTGTCCATCTATGCCCGGAAGTTTTCAAGCTTGACGAAGACGAAGGAAAAGGCATGGTTATTTCTCAGGAAGTCAACGACTGTGCCAGGGAGGCCGCGGACAGCTGCCCCGTATCAGCAATATCAGTAGACCGCTGACAAGGAGGGCCCATAGCTCAATTGGTTAGAGCTCCCGGCTCATAACCGGATGGTTTCAGGTTCGATTCCTGATGGGCCCACCAGA
>DBRW01000030.1 GCA_002306075.1 Synergistaceae bacterium UBA1358 | reverse complement strand
GTCCGTTATTATATCAAGTATCTCCTCCGCGGCCCGGGGCCTGCAAAATTTATCCGTCCCGCCGGCCAGACCTTCCATGATACTTTTGTTTTCCAGCATTTCCAGAGCCTCTTCCGCAGCCCTACGACAGTCTTTCAGGCGCCTCGCCGCATTATTTGCACAGAGCAGGTCCATGTTGAGCTGCTCCTGCCCCGGGATCGGCTCCATCAAAAGTAGCGGGAGCTTTGCGGAAAGAGCCTCGGAAAGCGACAGGCCCCCCG
The DNA here is from genome assembly GCA_002306075.1 of Synergistaceae bacterium UBA1358. Lineage (GTDB taxonomy): Bacteria > Synergistota > Synergistia > Synergistales > Synergistaceae > Caenicola. The sequence continues at coordinate 93,422 of DBRW01000030.1, read as the reverse complement.
GCTTCATCACGGCAAGGTCCGAAGCCCGGTAGTATTCGGGCATGTTGTCCACAAAGGAGACGACCCTGACGTTCTGACTTTTGCCGTACATTGAAGAGAGTTTACTGTAAAGACGCAGATTGTTGCCGCATATTACGAGGGTCTGGATCTCTTTTTCTTTGGCAAGCGATCTTGTTACATCGACGACTGGTCCCGCTCCGATCCCCCCTCCGGTTACCAGGACGGTTTTTTTCGATCGGTCGAGTCCAAGCCGGTCCCTCGCAGCGATTTTTGACATGGGAGAGCAATATTTCCGTGAGACCGGTATTCCCGTGTTGAAAACATTGTGTATCCCATCTGTACGATACTGCTCTATCGCTGCATCGCTGGCAACGAATGAGGCAGAAAAGAGGCCGCTCCTTTGGAAACGATGGGTAACAAAGTCGGTATTTACGTAGTAGACCGGGATCCTGAGGCGGTTTCTTGCCGCAAAAACCGAGGCTCCGAAGTAATGAGTGAAGACAACAGCCTCAGCTCCGGAGGAAGATACAATCTCTTCGATGCCCGGGAGGTATATTTTGCATAAAATCGAATGTATATGGTCGAAAATCGATGCCTGGAAGGAGGGCTTGTCCGATCCCCAGTAAAACCTGCCCCAGATCGACGGAGCGTGCCGTGCGACGAGAAGGTATCCCATAGATACGGTACCTCGCAGCAAAGAAGGCAGCACTTCAAGTACATCCAGGCATAGCGCAGTATTTTCGCGCCCACGCTCAAGATGCCACTCTCTCAGATTTTCGGCAGCGGCTTTGTGTCCGGTCCCTTCAGAAGCGTAGAGGAACGCGATCGATCTCAAATTTTGTCCAGTCCTTTGAACAGATCGCCCAGAGTGACATTCGTGGCCTCAGATCTTTCTCTCTCCTGCCTGATGGCAGCGAGCACCGTTTCGCGTATCTGAACCTCGCTGTAACTTGAGGGGAAGTAGAGTGCGGCTGCGTCTTCGTGACCGCCACCGCGTATCTTCGCGCCGTCTTTGAGCAAGGCGACGATCTTGCCCGCAAGGCCGTCACGGCTTCTAAGAGAGAGAGCCCAGTCGCCTCCCATCCTCTTTGCCAAAACAGCAGCGATTTTTGTGGGGTTAGGTTCTCTGTCCAGTATCGATCCGCAGAAGTCGGAAACGTCGCCGAATTCGAGGATCCCGTCACCGATAAAGGAAAGATCGTCCCCTGTCCTTGATATTTTTGTTTTTGCCATTTCAAACCTTGCTTCCTGGCGGTCCACAAAATCCTGTGCGGAGTTCCGCTCGCTTCCCGTAAGTTTGGCAGAGGGGTCAGAAACTAGCCTCATCAGTACTCCCCATGGTCCGCAGATCGTAACGAGCCCGTGCCAGAGACGGCTTTCGGGTATCCCGCCAAGCCACAGATCCCGATCATTCGTAATCTCCACGATGGGTCCCATGTCATCTATGATCCTTCTGGTCTTTGGATCAAGCTTCTGCTCAAGCAGCCAGTTCCTGTAGACCATAGCTGCACAGCACCCTGTGTCCACTACGGCCCATTTTCTGTTGCTGTACCTGTCATAAGTGCTTTTGTGATGGTCGAATACAAAAGGAGGGTCTTCCTCGGAGAAAAACCTGTCGATATCGTCTACCGTGCGGTCCCTTTGACAGAAAAGATCCAAGACTATCAGATCCTGTCCCGAACCGATCGACTCAAGGATCGCATTGTCGACCTCACCGTAGCCCATAAGCGAGACATTGACCGGTCGTCCGGACGATCTGCCCACATGCCACGCAAGGGCTGCAGAGACGACTCCGTCGAGATCTGTGTGGCTGATTATCCTCAATACCTTTTCTGACTGCATGTCCCGTCCCTCCGATATGGCAGATCCGCACATAATTCTACAGCATTGATGACAAAATGGCATAATCCACAGCTTTATTGCAGCCCTATTTACGTGAGGTTATAATCAATTTAGTGTATTGCCAAAGTGAAATTCAAGAAGGGGAAATAAAATGATCAAGGTGGTCATAGATATCGGAACAAACTCGATCAAGTACCTGCTTGCGGACGTATGCTGCGGGGATATATCCGCGGTGCACAAAGACTGGGTGAAGATAACGAGACTGGGTGAAGGACTCGGCAAGACGGGCCGGATAAGCCCGCAGGCACTTCTGAGGAGTGCGGAAACGGCAGAGGGATTCGTTCTGGACGCGAAAACGAGCGGTGCCGCAGAGATACGGATAGTCGGAACTATGGCGCTGCGTACGGCCTTGAACGCAGAGGATTTTTTACGCAGGATCAGGGAGCGCACCGGGATCGAGGCAGAGGTGCTTTCCGGTGAGGATGAGGCGGTCCTTTCGTTTTTGGGCGCCCTGTCGGGCTTCGATCAGTGGAAGGTCAAAAACTGCTGTATGATCGACACAGGAGGCGGAAGCACCGAACTGGTCTTTGCACGCGAAGGAGAGATCGTATGCCGTTCGAGCCTGAAGATCGGAGCGCTTACGCTCACAGAAAAATATTTCTCAAAAGATGTAGTGTCACGGGAGGACCTGGTCAATGCCGATAATGAGTTAAAAGCTCTTTTTGCCGAAGCAAGGGCGCCGTTCAGGGCGGAGACGGCAGTAGCCATCGGGGGAAACGCGACGGCGATGGCTTCGGTGTTCAAAAGGATGGAGAAGTATGATCCGACAGAAGCGCACGGCACTATACTGTCGGAGGAAGAGATAGACAGGCAGATAGGTGAATATTCGGCCGCGAGCCGCGGTGAAAGAAGAAAGATGACAGGCCTCGATCCGGAAAGAGCCGACATTATCCTTGCCGGAGCATGCATCATAAGATATGCGATGAAGTCTTGCGGGTGCAGCGAGGCGGTCGTCAGCGACAGGGGCCTCAGGCACGGTGTTTTGCTGAACATGTAAAAAAAACAGATCTGACGGCGGGAGGTGAGTGAGACGGAGATCGGCGGCAGTATCGTGAGCATAATAGGCGGACTTGCGCTCTTTCTCTACGGAGCGCAGGAAAGTACCCGTTTTTTCAGACATGACATAAGCGGAAGCCTGAGAGAGAACATAGAGAGGATGAGCGGGAGCGGAGTCGGTTCCTTCCTGCTCGGTGCCTTCCTTGCCGCTGTGACGCAAAGCAGCGCCATCGCGATTTCTTTCGGGGTCGGTTTCGTCGACGCCGGGATACTCACTCTTGCCGGCTCGCTTTTGATGGTCATGGGGGCAAGTCTCGGAGGAACGCTGGTCTCGGTCTTTCTCAGCCTCAATATATTCGGCTATGCACCGGCCCTTTTTGCAGGGGCCTTTTTTCTCAGTAAAATGCGGAACAGGAAGGTCCGCCTCTTTGGAGGGATCATGGAGAGCATCACCATCATTTTCTTAGGCATGATGTTTCTGAAGATGGGAGCGGTATCACTTTTTGAGGATGCGATGTTCAAGGATACCGTACTGTCCTGGTCATCTTCCCCTCCGGTCATCGGGACCGCTGCCTTTGTTTTTGCGGCCGCCTTCCAAAGCAGGTCTGCGATAATCGGACTTGGGATAGCAATGGCCATTTCCGGCGCGCTTCCGGCGGCATCGGCGCTGCCGGTCGCACTCGGAGCCCATCTCGGGTCATCCCTCTTCGCGATCGCCTCGGCATTTGGGGGAAGGCTGAGCGCAAGAAGGCTGGGTTTCTGTTCTTCTGTGTACTATTTGACCGGCACGGCCGCATTTGCCCTTTTGATCCCTTTCGTCCACAGGCTGTTGAGCGGGGCGGGCCTCGATACAGTCCAGGAGCTCGTATGCGGCCAGATATTGATCGCCCTGTTCAACATAGCGATCGTACTGCCCTTCTCTTCATCGCTCAGCGCGCTGTCAGCACGGCTTGTCACGGCCTCGGGAGAATTGGAGCAGCCCATGTATATAGAGGAAGAGCTGCTTTCGGTCCCTACGGTCGCTGTACTGCTGCTGTCGAAAGAGATGACCAGGCTTTCGAACTGCATCGAAGCCTATATGCATATGCTGATGATGCCGGCGGAGAGGGACAGTGAACTCTTTTATAAGCTGCCGATCGCGATAGAAGAACTCAGCAGAACATGCCAGGACTACTCCTACAGGATCAGGGCCGGCGGAGAGGATATGAAGCTTCAGGAAAAATTTGCGTCGGTGAGCAGAACGATGTCCATACTTCGTTCGATGTCCAAGATCCTCTGCGGCGAGATCAGCGAAATACTTCTGGATGAAGACGCATACCTGACGCTGAGGGAGAGGTCCGGAGAAAAGCTTTGGAACGAATGGACCGATCTCTCGGGAAAGATAATGCGTACAAGCCTGAGAGCGTTCGTGATAGGAGAGAGGGGACTTATTGAGGATACAGGTAAACTGGAAAAAGAATACGGTGATCTGTGCCGGGAGATAAGAAACGCGCTCACCGGCGATTATTCTTACGGAAGAAACATTTCCAGAGCAATAAGGGTGATATCTCTGATGCAGGGTCTTATTGGAATGTCAAAGATCCTGGCGGAGGACGAAGAGCTGCATAAGATGCCCGGAAACGAGGGTCCCTGCTGAGAGAACGTTTATGGAGGGGATGGTAGGAATGTCGGATAACAACGGAGAAGATAAAAAGCAGAACAGCCTCCAGAGATATCTGTACGCCGCGGATAAGGAGAGACTTCGGACTCTTCTTGAAGAGATGTCACAGATAACGGCAGCCTCAATCGAAAAAGCGGTCCGCGCGCTCAGATCGGGAGATGCAGTACTTGCTGAAAAAGTTATCGGGGAAGACGACCTGATAGATGAAAAAGAAGAGCAGATCGATCAGGAGTGCCTCTATTCGATCGCAACGAGGCAGCCTATGCGCGAGGATCTTCGTTTCGTCTATTCTGTCATGAAGATCATAGTGGACCTTGAAAGGATAGGGGACCAGGCGGTCAACATCGCGATGGGAGTGAGGGACCTTCCCGAGGGTCTGACTTTTCCCGGTGAGATGATGCCTTTCGTTGAAAAAATGGCAGAAGAGAATATAAAAATGATCGAGGAGGTCATGCAGGCCTTTGAAGCAGAGGACGAAACGGTCATATGTGCCACACGGGAGAGAAGGAAGCTGATAAAGAAGACCAGGAACGACGCTGTTTCGATGCTTGACGGGATCATTGCCTCCGAAAAGGTCTGCGGAAGCGACAGGATGAAACTTTTCTGCGCCGTTATACTGATATTGAGGCACCTCTCCCGTATCTCCGATCACGTGCTGAACCTTGCGGAGAGGGTATCGTTCATCGCTACGGGGATATCCCCCCTTACACTCAAGAAGGCGCAGGAGAAAGGCAGGCCGAAAACCTTATTCGATAAAGAGAGCTGAGTCTCCCTCAAGCCATTTGAACAGCCTTTTCAGAAAGAACGATGCGACGAAGCAACCGCAGATGTCGCCTACGGGAAAAGACATCCAAACGCCCCAAAGGCCGAAATATCTGGGCAGGACGATAAGGGGAAGGAAGAGGAAGACCGCATGCCGGAATACGGACAGAGTTATTGCCTCTCTTGCCTTTCCAAGGCCCAGAAGGGCCGAATTGGTAACTATCGTCACACCCATGAACACGATACCGATATAGCCGATCCTCATCCCCGGGACTCCGATCGCCAGCAGCTCCGGATCGTTATTGAAGAGCAAGATCATCTCCCGGGCAAAGGTCTCGGCAACGGCGAAGCTCAGAAGATACAGAGAAGAGACCAAGTAAATTGCATATTTTATGGCGCCGATGACCCTGTCCGGCTTTCCCGCACCGTAGTTGTACCCTATGACCGGCTGTACGGCCTCTCCGATGGCAAGTGCGGGAAGGAAGAGTATAGAGTCAAGGCTCAGGAATACGCCCATTGCAGAGAGCCCGATGTCTCCGCCGTATTTTTTCACCATGTTGTTCATCAGCGTCATATAGAAAACGAAGGAGAGCTCTGTAACGAACGGAGAGCTGCCGACGGCACAGATTTTTCTTATTACCTTCATCTTCAGCCTGACAAGGAAGCGGAGCCTTATCCTGAGAGGGCTTGAACCGGAGTAGAAGAACCACAGTCCGCATGCTGCCGAGGCTCCCTGTGCGAGTACGGTACCCAAAGCCGCACCCTCTACGCCCATTCCCATTTTTGCTATGAAAAGCGCATCAAGCAGGATGTTCGCAATTGCGCCGAGTATCTGTGTCCCCATCGCATATCGCGGGGCCCCGCATGCCCTGATGAGGGAGTTTATGCCGTGTCCCATAAGCGCCAAAGGGCCTCCGATAAGGATGATGCGAAGATAATTCCTTGCCAGGGGCAGTATCTCTTCACCGGCGCCCGAAAGCCGCAGGAGAGAGTCGACACCGAATATGCTGAGTGCCATCCCGGCAAAGCCTACTGCCGCAAGAAGCGTCAGCGTGTGTGCGAGGGCCTGTTCGGCGGGGCGCTGTTTCCTTGCTCCCCTCAATATGGCCACCCTTGACGATCCGCCTACACCTATAAGGAGAGAGAAAGAGAACATGAGCAGCATGACCGGAAAGGAGAGGGTGGTGGCTGCAAGTCCGTCTGTTCCTACGTATCTCCCAACGAAGATGCGGTCGACGATGTTGTAGACAGCTCCGGCTATCATTCCGATCATGGCAGGCAACGCAAAATGGATCAGGAGCTTCGGTATCTTCTCCTGATCTATCTGCATCTGTCTGTTTCCCGTATCCGCCGGTCTGGTGATAGCAAACCAATCCTTTCGTACATCAAAGATGGACCGGGACATTATACAACAAAAGGGACAAATGGATATTTGATACCGGGACTACCTTACCCGAAGATAGAAGGCCTCCGAACTCCCTTCGACCTTATCGCCCTTCTTATCGAAGGCGTCGACGAAAACGGTCACTATCCTTCCGTTGAGGATCTCAGGGAGATCTATGGTGTGGCGGAATTCAAATATCGAATCAAGGGACTGTTCTCCCCGGGATCTTCTGTAATTCCTCTGCAGGAAGACCTCTTTTGACTGTTCGTACAGGATGCCTTCGATCATGTCGACAAACCTGTATCTGATATTGCTTATGCGGTTTCCCACTTCATAGGTGCCGTCATCGTTCGGGATTACCTCAGACAGCATCGGCTGGATGGGTGTGACGGTCCCGCAGACCGCGATCGTCATGCCCGGATCTGCGGATACCGAATCGTCGATATTCCAGTCAACGTCTTCTACAGTGTCCTCCGGATAATACCGGTCCCTGATATCGCCCTTCTCTACACGTACGATCTCCAGCCTGTCCCCGCTTTCAAACGGGACAAGCTTCCCTTTCTTCGTCTCTGTACCGTACCATGTGCCGAACCTCAGGGCCGGTTCTCCGGTGTCATAGTGATAGTAGACGACATCCTCTGAGTCGAGCCACCCCTCGAAGGCCATCCGCCCGATCTCGACCTCCTGGGTCGCGCACCTCTTCTCGCTGATATTGTAGATCACGGCGTGTACCTTTCCAGCGACATACTCAAGGGCATCGTTGGCCCTCCATCGGCGCGGGATCTCGTAGACTGAACCGTCGTCGCATTTCCAGTATCCCGGGAAGAGGTCCCTGTATAGACGGAGCCCCTTTTCTTCGGCGAAAGAGACGACTTCCCTCATGTGTTCATCGGGCGAAAACCTGGCAAGGACCTTTTCCTGCACAGTCCCGAACATTACGTCCGCCTCAGCAGCTGCAAGGATCTTTCCGCCCGCCTCTGCGGTGACTATTATCCTGTAGAGCTTCCATCCCAGATCTTCCGGGTATGAATATCCGGTGTCTTGATCTTTTGTCACACCGCCCTGTATAAGAACTGCGAACCGATCTTCCGTCACGGCGGCCTTTAATGACGGATCATAGAAGCTCTCAGGATCTCCGTGCCTGTAAATGATGTCGGGGGGAGGAAATTTTGATAATGTTTCGCGGTCGATTGCCACCCACGGAGCCTTTCCTTCGTAGCGGTAACAGATATTCCTTTCAGGCGTCAGCCCGGTCAGGGGGTCGACACTGCTTCGCACGGTCCTGACGGGAATGATCTTCCCGTCCCGGACAAGCCCTGTTTCCGCAACATCGACCCTTATATCGAAGGGCAGCTCACCGGGAGCGAGGCCTTCCCGGTCGATCCTGCCTATGACGTAAAAGTCCCTTCCTGATTCAAGGACCTGCTCTTCCGGAGAGGGAGAGAGTATGGATATGGAAAGGGCTTCTGAAGAGGCTGCCATAATACATATCAGGAGGGCTTGGGAGATCAAAGCGATCTTTATGGATCTTTTCATACAGCGATCGGCCTCCCTCTTCCGGCTGCAGGACCTTTCATCTCGATCCTGTGTTTCCGTCAATCATACATCAGGCAGAAAACTGAGTTCAATACAAATCATCGGGCGCAAAGATCAAAAAAGGCGGCCGCATATTTGTCATAAGCAAGGCTGCCTGAGTATCAAATAATTTATTTCTTTTTGTCGCCTTGTTCGGGAGCGGCTTTCATCAGTGCAAGCACCGTAGCAGCGAGCTTTCCTTTAGTGAGCGGCTTGTCTCCCACCAGGCCGTCTATGATTCCGCGGTATCTTGCAATATCTTTTTCGAAAAGTTCTCCTATCCATACGGACAGATCCTCCTGAGTGACCGCTCCCTGAAGCTCTTTTCTTGGAAACTTTTCGATCCCGAAAGCCTTTCTGAAGACGTCCCTCACCTCGACCCAGTGCATTTCATCATATACGCCGAAGAACCTTTCCGAAAGCGGGTCCATAAAGCCGTAGAGCATCGCAGCCTCGACCCCGGCCCATGACGGAGAGTAATTAGGGACGTCCTCAAAGTCAAAGAGGGAGAGACGGCACTTCGCCCTCCAAAGCTCGGATTGGACAGCGATCGGCCGGAGCCTTCTGGGCTGGACTTTTTCCGTTACAGCGAGGGCGGCGATGGCTCCGGCGGCCTGTCCCGTCAGCATCGTTACGGGCTGAAGCCTTGTCGAGCCGTTAACGACTCTTGAAACGGATATATTTTTCTCTGCAGCGACAAGCCCGTCCATTTTTTCCGGCACGAAGATCTCAAACGGTATCTGGAAGAGCCCTCCCTCTCCCTCCCAGTCGTTCGGGATCTTCTCCCTGGTTTCGCCCAGGTCTGTCTCCAGGTAGATGCTGTCGTTGTTTCCGTGTATATCTATCGGATATTCTCCGAGGGCAAGGCTGTGCGGTTTTGAGACGAGGGTCCTGCCGAGCTTCTCATCTCTTATTATGTCGTCAACTGTCATAGTCTTTATCCCCACGATCCTTCTGCTTTCCCTCAAATACGGAAAGGGGGGGAAATGGGAGAGGATAGGGTGATATCTTTCCGGGATCTCCGCCCAGTTTGCCCAATCGGTGCTGAACCAGCCTCCGTATCCCTGCCTGTTGTCGACGGACCAGTCGGACAGGCCCAGCTCCGTCTGGAGGTAGTACAGGAATGCGAGAGTCTTGAGCATCGCCTCTTTGGTGGCAAGGGCCCTGAAGTTCGGGCTTTCAAGGAATTCCACAGAAAGGCCCGGGATGCTTCCGCTCTTTCCAGGGTAGTCGTTTGCCCAGTTGATCGCAGTTTTTGAGATCTTTGGCCACGTTTCGGGCTTTCCTCCGTCAATGAAGGCGCTGTTCGAAGGGTCTGGTATCGCACGGTAGGCATTGTGTACGACCGGGCTGAAAGGATATTGCCCCGGCCACGTGTTTCCGTTTTTCCTGATGGTCATCCTGAATTCGAAAAGGTAGTCCGTATATCGCGGAGGAGGACCCTGTACCTTAAGCTCTGGAGGCAGCCCCTCTCTGTAACGTTTGATCACTGCGGGGTATGTGATGTCCTGAATGATCGCGTTCTTATCTATATTGGGGGACACGGAGTTTCCTGCCCGGTACATGGCGCCGGAAAGGGCGATGAGATCCCCGCATTCCGTAGCGTCGATAAAGACCCTGGCTGAAACGTTGATATTTTTCCCGTCGACCTGTACATTGACGGAGCGGATCGTGTTATCCGCCACTTTTGCAGAGAGAAGCTTGGCTTTCAGTATGATGTCGATAGGTCCGGCCTGTCCGAGCATATCCTTTAAGATCATCTGGCCGACCCATGGCTCAAATGCGATGGTGTCGCTTCCCCAGTAGCAGATATTGTAATTTGTATTTCGTGCGGAGTAATATTCACGGACCTTTGTTATGAACTCAAGGTATATTCCGGTACGGGTCTTTGTCTTGTCGTCCATCGTCGAGACGGCGGCTCCCGTCATCTGTCCGCCTGTCCAGTCGGATTCCTCTACAAGGGCGACAGACATCCCCATCCTGGCCGCCTGTATTGCCGCCGAGCATCCGCCTGAGCCCGCGCCTATCACCGCGACATCGTAGCGCCGCTCTTCAGCGAAGGCCGTTCCATGCCATGTAAAAAACAACAATGAGACCAGGGAAAGTGTTATCGTGACAGATCTTCTCAATTGGCAGACCTCCTGGATCCTCAATTGCGATGGATCATTCAGATTATCCGTTATGTTATCCGGTGTGTCCCTCCGGCAAACAGATCAGACCGGCGGCTTTTGGTCCATAAAATCGGCCATCCGTGATCATTGGGATAAATAAAAATGCGGGCAGTCTGACCGTTCAGTAAATGCCCGCGATGAATCTGAAAATTTGATACCCTTTACTATTCTTGTTTTCCGGCACTGAAGTATTTTGAAAAGACCTCGTCCGCGTTTTCCGTGCACTTTATCTGGATCTCGCCGCAGACCACAGAGCCCTTCTCAATGGAAATGCTGTCGGAGGAGACATTTCCAAGGATAAAAGAATTTTTCTTGCACACTACATCACCTGTTGACGTTACGTTGCCTTTTATCTTGCCGTCTATTGTGGTGTCCCCGGATTCTATGTCGCCGATGACCTCTGAAGCGGCATCGACTGCCAGGGAGGCTTCGGCACGGATATTTCCGAGCACCGAGCATTCACTCAGTTCGATCCTGTTCGCCGAGATGTTTCCTCTGACCTTTCCCTTTACCCGGACATCACCCTTTGCCACGATGTCGCCTTCGACGTCTCCGCCGACAAGCACGTTGCCGTTTGAGATTATCTTTCCGACGATCCGGGTGTCTGCCGAGATGACGGAATTACCGTCTCCCGCAAACGTCGAGGCTTTGTCTTCATACCGGCTGCCCTGAGCTTTGGAGAAATATTTCTGCCTGACGCCGTCTTTGGCAGTCGCTATTCCTTCGGAGACTTCTGCTTCTTCAGGAGACCCGTCATTATCATCGACCATTTCTTCATAATCGGCCTCTTCATTGGATGGAAGCCGAAAGACCTGATTCAAAGAAGTTTTAAAGTTATCCATATATCCCATTTTTATACTCCTCCCTCTTTCAGATAATTATAATAGAACGTTACGGGGGCAACCTCATTTGTCAGCCTGTCGAAGGCGTAGCCTTTGTTTTTGAGATAAATGATCGCCTTTTCCAGGGCCTTCAGGGTCACTTCCGAGGTGTCGTGCATCAGCACGATGTTCCTTCCGTTCTCGTGTACTCCGTTTATTATGCTGTCAAGGACAGACGCCATGGTCGCATTTTTTGTAGCATCTGCGGCCGAAACGTCCCAATCGAAGAAAGTATATCCGCGCCGGAGCATTTCAGCCGACAACTCCCTGAATATCCTCCTGTTGTGTACGTTGACCGTCCCTCCGGGAAATCTGAAGATCGTCGGTTTGACTCCGGTAGTTTCATAGATTAAGCCGTGTATCTTGCTGAAATCATCAAGAAAAGCCTCCACGGATGCATATACGGTGCTGTATACATGACTATATGTATGAGGGGCGAGGGTATGCCCGTCGTCCACTATCCGCTTCATTATCTCCCGGCTTTTGGGATCGTTTCTGCCTACCACAAAAAAAGTCGCTTTCACATTATGTTTTGCAAGAATGTTTAAATAACTCTCGGTGAATCTGGAGGGGCCATCGTCAAATGTCAGGTATACAGTCTTCTCCTTTTTTACGAAAGCAGTCTGGGGACTGCAGTAAAGGTCGGGATATTTATCCTGATAACCCAGGCTCGAGGATATCTTTCTGCTTTCAGAACGGGAAGGAGCCTTTTCCGAGTCCTCTGTGTCCAGAACTTTGAGCGTGAGTTCCCTGATCTCGGCATGGAGTTCCCTGTTCTGACAGTAGAGCGCGGCCATGCAAAAATAAGGGCCTGCTACGATAAAAAAAAGACACAGGTATATGACATGCCTGAAAAAGCGGACACTGCCCAAATAAGGCTCTCTTTTTGTTCGCGGTCTTTCTCCCATAAACTCACCCTGATGCAGTCGCCGGATCGATCAAAATATTATTGCAGATAAAACTATGACCACAAAAACAACAATGGATCGAGTTACCGGAACAGGCTGTCGTGTCCATTGAAATTAAAAACTTATCAATACAATATACTCATAAAACTGTAATAATTGTGTGCTTTTTATCGGTTAGATAGAGTATATCATGAAATTGATGCCAAAAAACACTTGATATATGCCATTACAACAGAAAAGGAGGAAGAGCTTCACACGAAGCCCTTCCTCCCCGGTCAGATCTTCCCTATCTTTATTTGGGGATAGTCCCCTCAACGCCCTCAACGAACCAGCTCATGCTGAGCATCTCGCCGTCGGTGAGCTTTTTGCCCTGCTGGACAACTATCTTGCCGTCCTGGCCTTTGATCGGTCCGTGGAAGACATCCCACTTGCCGTCAAGGATCTTCTTCTTTTCGGCAGCGACAAGTTTCTTTGTATCTTCGGAAACAGCCTTTCCGTACGCAGAAAGGTCGACCATTCCGTCCTTCATGCTCCACCAGATCTGCTCGGATTTCCAGGTGCCCTTCTCAATGTTCTTGACTGCGTAGTCGTAGTACTTGCCCCAGTTCCAGATAGGCGTCACGAGGTGGCGTGTGGGAGCATACTTATCCATCGGGTTGTTGTATCCGATGACCCACATGCCGAGCTCTTCAGCAGCTTGAGGCGCACCGCCGGTGTCGGCGTGCATCGCTATTGTGTCGCATTTTGCATCGAAGAGAGCCTTTGTTGCCTCTTTTTCCTTTGCCGGATCATGCCATGAGAATATCCAGACGACTTTTACCTTTGCATTGGGGTTGGCCTTGCGGACTCCAAGGGTGAATGCATTTATGCCGCGGATTACTTCGGGGATCGGATAGGCTGCGACATAACCGATAAGGTTGGATTTCGTTGCTTTGCCGGCAACCAGTCCTGAAAGGTAACGGGGCTGATACATGCGGCCGAAGTATGTGCTCACGTTCGGGGCCACTTTGTAGCCCGAGCAGTGCATGAAATAGACGTCGGGATATTTCTTGGCTACGTTGATGACGTGGTCCATATAGCCGAACGAGTTTGCAAAAATGACCTTAGATCCGTTGCGTACAGCCGTCTCCATGACTCTTTCTGCATCGGGGCCTTCGGGCACGGATTCCACTATCGAGCTTTTGATACCGGGGTTAAGCTTTTCCATCATTTTGCGGCCTTGGTCGTGCATGAAGTTGTATCCGCCGTCGCCCACAGGTCCTACATAGACAAAGGTCGGTTTCTGGTCGCTTATCTTGATGGGTCCCAAAGCTGCGAATGCTGCCGCAGCAAAGCAAAGAACAAGTAAAAATGCAATAATACCGTGTTTTTTCATATTGAAAGATCCTCCCCTTGATTTGATCTCCGACATCAGAGATTTGATAATTTATGCCCAGTCTCTTTACCTCTCAGCTGCATTGTAAGAATATCATAACAATTATTTTTTTGCCATGGAATTCCTTTACATAAATCAACTATTTTGCAGATATGTTTGAATTGGTCGATGATGCCGAAAGATGAAAAATATTGGTGAGACATAAATATTTTGTTTTTACGGCAGTATAGAATATAATTTTATCAGACCTGCCGACAACGATCCTTGCCGGAAAATGCTTCCGAGATGCTTAATATATTTAAAAAATATTTGTCTTTTGAGACGAGAGGAAAGTGATTTTTAAATGATTTCAGAAAAGATGCTTAAACTGGGCAAGAAACGTTCGCAGATCCGTGAAATATTTGAATACGGGAGGAAAAGGGCAGGTGAGATCGGAGCGGACAAAGTATTCGACTTCAGCATAGGGAATCCCAATGTTCCCGCTCCCGCCTTCATCAGAGAGACGATAACTGATCTTGTAAACAACGAAGACCCTGTCAAGATCCACGGATACACATCCGCACAGGGAGACTTCGGTGTAAGAAAGATTCTGGCAGACCACATAAACAGCAAATATGGGACAGAGATCACGGCTGATCATTTTTATCTGACCGCGGGAGCTGCAGCGTCACTTTCGATATGCTGCAAGGCACTGGCACTGCCGGGCGACGAATTTTTGACCTTTGCCCCATATTTTCCGGAATACAAAATATATGTCGAGTCTGCAGGAGGAGCGCTTTCGGTAATACCGGCCGATACTGCCAACTTTCAGATCGACATGGAAAAGTTCGCGCAAGCGATAAACGAGAAGACCAAGGCAGTCATCATCAATTCCCCTAATAATCCCTCCGGGGTCGTCTATTCGCTCGAGACGATCAGAAAGATGTGTCTGATAATGGAAGAGAGATCAAAGCTGTACGGACATCCCATATACCTGATATCGGACGAACCATACAGGGAGCTGGTGTACGGGGATGTTGAGGTTCCCTTCCTCCTCAGCCATTACGACAACACCTTTGTCTGCTATTCATACAGCAAGTCGCTCTCTCTGCCGGGGGAGAGGATAGGTTATGTACTCGTCTCCAACAGGATGGAAGACGGGGAAGATGTTTACGCAGCTGTCTGCGGAGCGGGAAGGGCACTGGGATATGTGTGCGCGCCGAGCCTCTTTCAGCATCTCATAGCAAGATGCATTGGCCGAACTGCGGATATTTCAATATATAAAAAGAACAGGGATATACTTTACAGCGGTCTTACAGGCATGGGTTACGAATGCGCCAAACCGGACGGGGCATTCTATCTGTTTGTAAAAGCGCTTGAACCTGATGCCGAAGCGTTTTGCGACAGGGCAAAGAAACATGAGCTCCTTCTTGTTCCCGGGGACGGTTTCGGATGTCCGGGGTATGTCCGCATCTCATACTGTGTCAGGACGGATCAGATAGAGGCATCCCTGCCCGCATTTGAAAAGCTTGCTGAAGAGTACAAAAAATAATTCTAAGGTGACCTTAGTAAAAAAAGAGGGGGTCCGAAATTGGCCGGGCCCTCTCAATATTTCTTTCTGAAATTTCTATACAGAGGCTGTTTCTGCTGAGGCTCTCTCCTGGGCAGTCCTTCTGTCGGTGATAATTTTCGTGGGACATTTTGTAGCGCAGACGCCGCAGTTGATGCACTTGGCGGGATCGATTTCCGCTAGGGCGCCCTTCATCTCTATTGCCTGGACGGGACAGCTCTTGACGCACAGTGTGCATCCTATGCATCCAACAGAGCAGACTTTCTTGACGTCGGGCCCCTTAAGCGGGGAGTTGCACGATACGTTTACCTTTGATTTTCTGGGTGCCAGGACCAGGACATTTCTGGGACAGTTCTTCACACATGCTCCGCATCCGACGCATTTTTCGGGATCGACCACGGCAAGGCCGTTTTTGATCGTCATCGCGTTAAACGCGCATACGCTGACACATGTCCCAAGTCCCATACACCCATAGGCGCACGATGAAGGTCCTTTGCCGGGTATGACGGATGCTGCCCTGCAGTCATACTCTCCGTAATAGACGCAGTTCTTCACTGTTTTGTCACTCGCCCCGCCGCATTTCAGGAAGGCAATTTTAGGTTCCTCGGTCACAGCATCGACTCCAAGGATCGCCGCAATGCGCTCTGCAAGTGCGGAACCTCCCGCAGCGCATCCCGTGATCTTTGCCGTGCCGTTCACCAGTGCCTCGGCAAATCCGTCACAGCCGGGATAGCCGCATCCGCCGCAGTTCGCTCCAGGGAGTATCGCGCGTATATCGGCCTGGCGGGGGTCTGTCTCAACGTAGAATTTTTTT
This sequence comes from Synergistaceae bacterium UBA1358, assembly GCA_002306075.1. Lineage (GTDB taxonomy): Bacteria > Synergistota > Synergistia > Synergistales > Synergistaceae > Caenicola. Next base: position 77,445 of record DBRW01000030.1, on the reverse strand, counting down.
GAGGCGAAAGCGAGAAGGGCTCCGAATATCAGCCCGAGGCCTCCCATTATTATTGCCGGATATATCATTCCAGTCATATCGTTTTCCCCCTATTTGATAAGCCCGCTGAAGCCCATGAAGGCTATCGACATAAGCCCGGCGGTCACAAGCGCGATGGGAAGTCCCTTCAGACACCTGGGCATGTTCTGGCTCATCTCTATCCTCTCCCTTATTCCGGCCATCAGGACGATCGCGAGAAGGAACCCGGCAGAGGCGCCCAACGCATGTACGACAGATTCAATGAAGGTATATTTCTCGTTCATATTGATGACTGCCACGCCAAGCACCGCGCAGTTGGTGGTTATAAGAGGCAGGAAGATGCCCAGTGACTTATAAAGCCCGGGCTGTACTTTTTTCAGCACTATCTCGACAAACTGGACCAATGCCGCAATGATCAGTATGAACGAGAGAGTGTAAAGGTACTGGAGCCCAAGCGGCACCAGGATGAAAGTATAGGCGAGCCATGTCATCGTGGCAGCGAGCACGGTCACGAAGATGACGGCGATCCCCATGCCCTTCGCTGTCTCAAGTTTGCTGGATACCCCCAAGAAGGGGCAGCAGCCGAGGAATCTGGCGAGAAGGATGTTGTTTACAAAGATGGCTCCAAAGAAGAGCGCAAGCATGGACATTACGCGTCACCCTCCTTATCTTGTTTTGCACAGGGAACGCTCAGTCCGCCGCCCCCGCAATATTTCTTAAGGGCGCAGCCGTCGCAGGCGTCAAGTTTTTCCCAGCCGTCGAAATCGGCTTTAAAGCCTGTGGATACTTCCTCTTTCCTGAGTTGTAGGTTCCTGAAAAGCGCTATCAGTATGCCCAGCGTGATAAAGCCGCCGGGAGCGAGTATGACCAGAAGCGCGGGCTGGTAGAACGAGGGGGTCAGGCTGAAGTTGAATACTGTGCCGTTTCCCAGAAGTTCTCTTATGCTCCCTATAAATGTCAGGGCGAATGTGAATCCGAGCCCCATACCGATACCGTCGAAGAGAGACTCTATTACCCCGTTTTTGAATGCGAAGGCCTCAGCTCGCGCAAGTATTATGCAGTTGACCACTATCAGAGGTATGAATATCCCGAGCGACTTGTCGAGAGCAGGCGCATACGCTGAAATCAGAAGCTGGATTATCGTTACGAATCCGGCAATGACTACGATAAAGGCCGGAATGCGTATCTCGTCGGGGATGAACTTCCTTATCATGGATATTATCACGTTCGAACCCATCAGGACCGCGGTCGCCGCCAGCCCCATGCCGAAACCGTTCGAGGCGCTGGAGGTCACGGCCAGTGTAGGGCAAAGACCCAGAACGAGAACGAACGTCGGGTTCTCTGTAAGTATGCCGTTTTTAAGAAGTCTGAGAGGATTCATCATCAGTTTCCGCCACCCGTTGTTTTTTTAGATGCGGAACTTACAGCTTCCGGCTCTGCTGTTGCAGGGTCGGTCTGCGCTGCGGCGCCGCCATCCTTGTAATTTGCTTTCCAATATTTAAGCGCGGTGTTTACTCCGCTTGTTACCGCCCTTGATGTGATAGTTGCGCCTGAGATAGCCTGGATCTCGCTGTCTTTGCCCGGGGATGTTTTCGTGACAGTCAGTTCATCTGTTTTTTTATCCCTGAACTGCCCGGAGAAAGCCGGCTCCGCAGCCTTCGCGCCGAGTCCGGGAGTCTCCGTGTGGCTCAGGATCTTGATGTTGGCCAGCTTGCCCTCTTTGCTGATCCCCACGACCATCTCTATCAGGCCGCTGTACCCCTTGGGAGTGACTGTTATGTTGTATCCGACAGTCTCACCGTTTGCCAGGCCCCTGTTTACTTCCTTTATCACACCCTGGCCCTGCTGGATCTCAATGCCCTCAAATTCAGAGGCTTCCGGGAGAGTCTGGGCAAGCGTCTCCGCTTTTTCTTTTTCTTTCGCGATATTTATAGGCTCCAGTGTCATTGTATACACTCCACCCAGGACAAGGCCTGTTACGGCTGTTATCACAAAGAGTACGGCGCCGAGCTTCAATATTTTAGCCATGCTTCTTCACCTCCCCGAAAATGCGGGGCTTTGTAAATTTGTCTATAAGCGGTACCGTAAGGTTCATTATGAGTATCGAATAGGAGACTCCCTCGGGGTAGCCTCCGAAGGTCCTGATCAAAGATGTGAGGATCCCGCATCCCAATGCGAATATCACCTGTCCCTTTTTTGTCATCGGTGAGGTGGTGTAGTCCGTTGCCATAAAGATGGCTCCGAGGAAGAGCCCTCCCGCCATTATCTCGTAGAGAGGTCCCGCGGGTCTTCCCATTATGGCGGTCAGGACCGCTACGGTCGCAATATACACTGTCGGGATATGCCAGCTTATAATGCCCTTGTAGAGCAGTATTGCGAATCCCAGAAGAAGGGCAGCCGCCGAAGTTTCGCCGATGCAGCCCCCAACATGCCCGATAAACAGGTCATACAGTCCGGGGAGGTTATCCATGGAACCCGCTTTGATCATGGCAAGGGGCGTGGCTCCCGAGACGCCGTCGAGGGTCCACAATGTCATCGGCACGGGCCAGCTTGATATCATGAAAGCCCTTCCCGCGAGAGCGGGATTGACGATGTTGCATCCGATCCCTCCGAAGAACTGTTTAACGACGATTATCGCGAAGACGCTTCCGACTGCCGCCATCCAGAAAGGGATCGTGGGCGGAAGGTTGTATGCGAGGAGCAGCCCCGTCACCGCGGCAGAGAGGTCTCCGACGGTTATGGCCTGCTTTGCCAGCTTTTGCCAGACATACTCGGAGATCTTGCAGCTTGCTATGCAGACAGCCATGACAGCCGCGGCCCTGAATCCGAAGAAATATATCCCCGCCAGTCCTGCCGGAGCGAGAGCTGCAAGGACCCATGCCATTATGGTCCTTGTATCCTGCGGGGCGTGTATATGAGGTGAGCTTGATACCGCAAGCAGCCTTTCCATTATTTGACCGCCGCCTTTCTGCGCATTGCCATGACCGTTGATTTTCCGTCTCTGAACGACTGGGTAAGATGCCTGTTTGCCGGGCAGACATAGGAGCATGATCCGCATTCGATGCAGTTCATGCCTCCGGTCTCTTCAAAACCTTTGTAGTCTCTCATAAGTACCAGCGGATTCAGTACGCTGGGCATCAGCCCCATCGGACATCCTTCTATGCAGCGTCCGCACCTGATGCATGCCGATTCGGGGGCCAGGTGTGCCACCGAGGCTGTAAGGGCAAGTATCCCGGATGTGCTCTTGACCACGGGGATGTCGATCGAACGGAGGGAGACTCCCATCATCGGGCCTCCTGAGATGATCTTGACGGGCTGTTCCTTAAAACCGCCACAGAATTCGATCATTTCGCGCATCGAGGTGCCGAGGGGGACAAGGAGGTTTTTGGGCTCTGCCACTGCTTCGCCGGTGACGGTTATTATCCTTGTCAGGGCAGGTTCTCCGGCCGCAATGGCCTCCCTTATCTGATGTACGGTCCTTACATTCAGGATGATGCATCCGACATCTGCAGGAAGGGCCGTTACGATATATTCCTGTTTAGTGACGGCCTCGATCAGCATCTTTTCCGCTCCCTGGGGGTACTTCACCTCAAGGGGAACGACGGAGATCCCGCTGTCGCCGCGCTCTGCGATCACAGACTGCATCGTCTTTATCGCGTACGGTTTGTTGTTTTCGATCCCTATAACTCCCTGTGCCTCCGGGAAGAGCCTCAGCAGGAGGCTCAGGCCTTCCGCGATCTTTTCGGGTTCTTCAAGCATCAGGCGGTTGTCGCAGTTGATGTAGGGTTCACATTCGACACCGTTGACTATCAGCCACCTTATCACCCTGTCAGGCGGCGGGGAAAGTTTTACTGCGGTAGGGAATGTCGCTCCCCCGAAACCTACTATCCCGGCCTCTCTGATCCTCTTAAGGTATTCCTTCGGATCAGCTTCGGCATAATTTTCTATCGGAGCCCATGAAGGGTCCTTCTCGTATAAGTTGTCATTCTCGACGATGACGCAGTCCTCGTATATCCCCGCGGATGTCATCCTAAGTGCGATATCTTTAACGGTTCCCGAGACGCTCGAGAGGACGGGAGCCGAAACGAAAGCTTCGCTGTCCCCCAGTTTCTGGCCCATGAGCACACGGTCGCCCTTTTTTACCACAGGCTGGCACGGGACGCCCAGGTTCTGGGCCATCGGAAATACCAGCTCGCCTTTGGGCAGATATCGTTCTATCTTTTTGTCTGCTGTAGCATCTTTCTTCTGAGGCGGATGTATGCCTCCCCAGAATGACGGAAGTTTCATATCTTGCTTTCCTCCTCTTGTACGTTAAGAAAAAAACGGGGTACAAAACACCAATAGCGCCACGAAAAGGCGCCAGGTTAGATTCTATCATTTAAATGAAAAAATAAAAGACTCAGCTGAAAAATAGCGGATCCACAAGCAGCAGTCGCACAAAAGCAGAAAATCCGTTCAGTTTACAGCCTTATTTTTAGGCTGCACGTGGAATTATACATCTAAATGGGAGATCCCTGCTGATCCTTTTGAGATCCCTGCCTCACGCCCGCCATCATCAGTCCGAGGGTCTCCGCGTCGGTACTGCGCGGGTCGTCTATTATCCCGACTATCGAACCGTTGTATATGACGGCCAGCCTGTCGGATATGGACATTAGTTCCTGAAGGTCTTTGGAGATGAGCAGTATCGCGACTCCTTTGTCCCTTGCCTCCATCAGCCTCTGATGCACGAACTCGGCTGCTCCCACATCAAGTCCCCAGGTCGGCTGCATCGCGATTATCACCCTTGTCTCGTCTGAGATCTCCCTGGAAAGCATAAGTTTCTGGAGATTTCCGCCCGACAGGACCCTTACCGGCGCGCGCATAGACGGGGCAAGCACGTCATATTTTTTGATCCTTTCAGATGCAAATTTGGAGATGTACTTCCAGTCCATAAAATATTTTTTGGTCTCGATGGGAGGCTCCCAGTAATGTTTGAGGGGCATGTTCTCCTCGAGGTTCATGTTGGGGATGAGCCCCACTCCCTTCCTGTCGGCAGGGATGTAGCTCACGCCCGAGTTTATGAATTCCCTTGCGCAGGCCCCCGTGATGTCTCTGCCTCTTATGACTATCACACCGTTTTCGGGACTCCTTAGTCCGGCGAGCACCTCGCAGAGCTCTTCCTGACCGTTGCCGTCAACGCCGGCGACTCCGAGGACCTCGCCGGCTCTCAGTGAAAGAGTCAGATCCGTCAGGGCCTGTACGTTGCGGTCATTTTTCACGCATACTCCCCTGCATTCAAGTACGGTCTCTCCGGGCTCGGGCCTGTCCTCGGGGATGACTATCCCTTCAAGCTGGTGACCCACCATCATTTCTGCGATCTCCTCTTTTGAGATCCCTTTTGCGGGGACTGTCGCGACCTTTGTACCTTTTCTGAGGATCGTGAGCCTGTCCGATACCTCCATTATCTCTTCGATCTTATGTGAGATGAGGACGATCCCATGGCCGTTGCGGACCATGTTTTTGACTGTACGGAAAAGCTCTCTCGTCTCCTGGGGAGTTAGGACCGAGGTGGGTTCGTCCAGTATGAGGACCTTTGTTCCCCTGTAAAGCATCTTAAGTATTTCGACCCGCTGCTGTTCGCCGATGGAAAGCTGCCACACCTTGGCTTCCGGATCCACTTTAAGTCCGTATTCATCTGAGAGTTTTCGGATCTTTTCTATGATCCTGTTCTTGTTCAGGTTCAGAGGTTCGTCTTTCAGACCGAGCACCATGTTCTCCCATACAGTGAAGACCGGTACCAGCATAAAATGCTGGTGGACCATACCTATGCCGTTCTCTATCGCCAGGCGCGGGTTGGTGAGTACCACCTGACGGCCCTCGATCTCAATGGTCCCTGCGTCAGGCAGGTAGATGCCAGCGAGACAGTTCATCAGAGTCGTCTTTCCCGCACCGTTTTCGCCGAGGATGCTGTGGACCTCTCCGCTCAGGAGCTCGAAGTCGACATTTCTGTTTGCGTACGAGCCGTAGAAGATCTTATCGATATTATTCATCTTTACAAGCGGGTGTTTTTTATCTTCCATCTCTCTGCCCCCGTTTTGAATGTCTCCCATGACCTGTTGATTCTAACAATTTGATAATGAAAATGCAAAATATCAAGACGCCGGATACAAAACGGTATACAATATCAACTGTCGGTCCGGTTTAGATGAAAAACAATGCCCACACTGTATTTTAATAGGAAAAGGGATTTCTGGCTTATGCGAAAAAATATAATAATGAGTTACTCTCTGGCCCTGATCGTTATCTTTATATGGAGCGTGACTTTCGTCTCGACAAAAATACTTCTTGATCATCTGTCACCTACGGAGATCCTTTTCTACCGGTACGTGACAGCATATATCCTTTTCTTTGCGGCAAATCCCAGGATCATGTGGCCTCTGAGCCTGCGCGACGAGGCAAAATTTGCCTTTGCGGGCCTTACCGGTGTTACGCTCTATTTTCTATGTGAAAATTTTGCCCTTTCCTTCAGTACCGCATCAAACGTATCTCTGCTTGTCGCGACCGCTCCGATGATGACAGGCCTGGTATCGCATTTTATGACAAAAAGCGAGAGGATAACAGTCAACTTTATCTACGGGTGTGTCTTCGGGCTGGCAGGGGTCTTTCTTATCGTTTTCAACGGCCATTTCGTACTTAAGCTCAATCCGGCCGGCGACATGCTCGCAATAATGGCCGCGCTCTCTTTTGCCTTCTATTCGATAATTATCAGGGATCTGGACAGAGCCGTATATTCTGCGGCAGTGATAACGAGGAAGACCTTTTTTTATTCGATCATGACTCTTATCCCGCTGCTTTTTACCCCCCTTTTCAGTTGGGATCCCGGAGTGCTTCTCGAAAAAGAGGTTTTTGGGAACCTTATCTTTCTAGGGGTATTTGCTTCCGCGCTTTGCTTTCTTCTCTGGAACAGGGTCATATGGGAGCTTGGCGCCGTAAAGGCAAACAACCTTATATACCTTACCCCTCCGATAGCCATGCTCTCTGCCGCCGTCGTCCTTCACGAAAGGATCACTCTGTTTGCCGCGGCGGGCGGACTGCTCATACTGCTTGGGGTCTATCTCTCCCAAAAAAGTGTCCCGGACCCCGGTAAGGATCCGGAACATAACTGACCGTTCATTCTTTGCCTTTGTGCAGTATCTCGACCTCCACATGCGAAGGAGAGGGTTGTTTTTCCTTTTCCCCTTTCAGATGTTTGATCTCCTTCTTCAGCAGAGCCATCTCTTCTTCCATCCTAAGAAGTTTTGCCCATAGTTCTTCCGGGTTCATGCAGGCCGAGCATTCGCTCACCCTTTTGCCGTCGATCTTGATGATTCTGGCTCTCATTCCTGTGACCGTCGCGTTTTTGGGGACATCTTTGAGCACTGCGCTGTTTGCGCCGATCCGGGAGTTTGCCCCGATAGTTATCGGTCCTAAAATTTTTGCGCCGCTCCCCACGAAGACGTTCGATTCGAGTGTGGGATGTCTCTTTGCGCCTTTTTCATTTCCGGTCCCGCCAAGCGTCACTCCCTGGTAAAGGGTCACGTTGTCCCCGACCTCTGCCGTCTCCCCGATGACTACCCCCGCTCCGTGGTCGATAAAGAAACCTTTCCCGATCTTTGCCCCGGGGTGGATCTCTATCCCCGTCCACCATCTCACTATCAGTGAGAGGAAACGCGGCAGCACGGGAATATGGAGGGTCGAATGCATGAAGTGGAACAACCTGTGGAACGTTATCGCAAGAAATCCCGGAGTACAGAAGACGACTTCAAGGATCCCCCTTATTCCCTTCGGTATCGCAGGGTCGTTGCGCATAGCTGCTTCAAAATCACTTTTGATGTATTCCCAAGCCGACATCCAGATCACCCTTTTCAAATCAATTTGTCCGATGCTTCCTCTAATAAAAAAGACCTGCCGCAGCAGGTCTTTTGTTTTTTTGAAGAATTATTTCGCCTGCTGCTTGGCCTATGACCGCAACAGCCGGACTGAGGCATCGCGGATCAGTCTCCGGAACCTTCCATACAACAGCAACATACAGTAAAGCGGGAAGCCGTATTTTTCGTCATGGCAGATATTCTAACAGCGATAGAATATAAAAGCAATATATTATGAATTTTTTGATCAAACTATGAAACTGAAGTGCTGCGCAGGGAAACGATGTGAAACGGCTCATTTTGGACAGCGGCTTATGCGGATAGGGGAGAAAAAATAGCAGAAATAACAGATCCGGATCCCTGCTGTCCGATATCTGCTCTGCAAATTGCATGTATACTTAATACATCGTTATCTGATAAGAATTTGCAGGGAGGTCTTGGAATGTCTCTGGTCAAAATAGGCACTTTCAATGTTAATTCTGTAAAAACACGTCTTCCTGTCCTGGAAAGTTTTCTCACCTCGGAAAGGGCTCCCGATATCCTCTGTCTCCAGGAAACCAAATGCCGCGACGAGGAATTTCCCAGGGAATTTTTTGAAAATCTTGGTTACTACTGCCTTTTCAGGGGCATGAAATCGTACAACGGCGTTGCGGTGATCTCGAAGATCGAACCCGATGAGGCTTCATTCGGCCTCGGCGACGGCCAGGCGGAGCCTGAAAGGGAGGAATCGGAGCAGTGCAGGGTGGTCCTTGTACGATTCGGGGAACTGAATATCTTAAACACGTATATCCCCCAGGGAAAAGAGATCGACAACCCGGACTACGCCTATAAGCTCAAATTTTTCCAAAGGGTGAGGGGCCTTTTTGAAAGGAAATTTACACCGAAGGACAAACTTTTGTGGCTAGGAGACCTGAACGTGGCACCGACAGATCTTGATGTGGCAAATCCAAAAAACAAGACGAACCACGTCTGTTTCCACAGCGATGTTAAAAAGGCATTTACGGATGTCATGTCATGGGGCTTCGTCGACATCTTCAGGAAACACCTTCCGGGAGAGGGAGAATACTCTTTCTGGGATTACAGGATAAAGGATTCGCTTTCACGGAATATAGGCTGGAGGATAGATCACATAATCGGAACGCAGCTTATGGCCGAAGCAAGCAGAAAGGTCTGGGTCGAAAGATCGCTGAGAGCTATGGAGCGCCCCTCGGACCACACCGCGGTCGTGGGTTCCTTTGAGATCTAAATTTTAGATGAAATGAACTGTCTCAAAAGACCGGAGGCCGTACCTGCTGGGTACGGCCTCCGGTCTGCGCATTAAAAGTTGGATATTATCCGTATCAGAACCCCGTTTTTTCAGAATGGCGCTGGAGCATCGCCATATTGTTGTTGACCTTTTTCAGGTAAGATACCGATATGCCTCCGTAATACCTATTGAGTGCCTTCTGGACCGTCCCGTATGCGTTGATGTAGCGTGAGAGAAGAAGGACTCCTGCCTCTACTCCGCGTTCCGGGTCGAACATATGGTCCCTCGTTGTCGCTATCCCTTTCGCACTGAGCATTCCGTGGTGCACTTTCCACATCACCTGCATTACTCCTATGGCTCCTTTGCTGCTCACGGCACTCGGGTTAAAACGGCTCTCCGTCTTGGCTATGCCTACCGACAGGTCGGTCGGTACGTTGTATTTCGAGCTGTAGTAAACAAGGGCCGATGCCTCTCTCCATGCTATCATGGGAGATATCTTATTGTTGATCGACCTGATGAAGGTAGCGATGTTTGCGACCTTGCGCTGTTTGCCGGCGCTCATTTTTGCCAGTTCTTTCAAAGTTGAGTTCGGATGGCTGTCGATCCATTTGTCGATGTGTTCCCGCGTAAGGCCCATTCTGTTCAGAGCGCTTATGACCGATGTATCCAGTTCTCCATGGAATATTTCGGAGCGGGGATCTTTGGCTGAGGCGGCACGGGGATGGTCGGTCACTTTCTTTTTTACCGGAGAGGTGGTCCTTACTACGAGCTTTCCCTCTTCATCCTTTGTTTCATAGACCGTGGTGATGATCGTTCCTTCAGCAGAGGTGTTGCTTAGTATTTTGTTAGCCTGGACGCTGCATACTCCCGCATTTGGAGAGAGTGCCACTACAGTGAGTACTGCCAGCAGCGCCGCGGCCTGCGGAAAAAAGATCTTCCGCATTTTCCATATCTTTCGCATGATGACCTCCTTGCGTTTCGGGGACTGTAAGGGTAAAAAATTCTGAATATTCACCCAAACAGGGACTCTTTGCGCACCGAATATGATAACCGAGAGGTCAGAGAAGTCAAGCGATTTTCTGAAATATCAAAAGAAATCAAAGAAATTATATATTGACATATATATAATTTATCGTGTCTACAGGGTCATATAATATGAAAGTTTAAAAAATAAGGTCCGTTTATTTGTTTTTGTCACAGGCAAGAGCGATTATCCCGCTGAAAAGAAGGAGGACTCCGGCAGATCCCAGAATGGAGAGCTTTTCCCCGAGAAGAAAGGTGGAGAGCATCCATGCGGTCATTGGTTCCGAAAGGGAGAGAGTATAGGCTTTTCCCAGTGTGATCTTCCCTATGCCTTTTGCGAAAAGCGAGAAAGGCAGTATCGTTGTAAGTACTGAGAGGAAGAACACGCAGACTATCCCGCGAAGGCTGAATATCCACGATATGTCTCCGATCATCAGCCATGGCAGCGCCATAAGGGCGCTTAATATCGAGATGAGGGAGACGGTCTCGACGGGGTCCCTCGTTCCGATCAGCCTGAGTCCCGCGCCCTCGAGCGCGTAGGATAATGCGGCTCCGAGGGCGAGCAGGGCGCCCGGGATGCTCACGGAGCTGAAATCGCTGTTTCCCGCAGCTACAAGGAGGGAACATCCGGTGACCGCCAACAGGGTGGATATAAACCATCTGGAAGAGAGGCATTCTTTGAAAAAGAGCCTGCCCAGTGATCCTGCAAGCACAGGAGCCGATCCGATGGCCACCATCGTTCCGATCGCGACGCCGGTTAGCCTTACAGCGGAAAAGAAGGCAAACTGATATGCTGTCAGCCCGAATGCTGCGACAAAGAGACCGGTCCGGTCCCACTTTTTATGCTTGAGTATATCCCTGCGGCGGAAGAGGATCCATATCAGCAGCAGCAGCCCGGCTCCGAACACCCTTGCGGAGCCGATGGTGAGAGATGTGGCCTTTTCAGGCGCAAAGGCCTGTATCGTCCCCGTCATTCCCCAGCACATCCCTGCGGCGACGACAAGGACCCCCCCCTTTAACTCTTCACTGTTGATCCTCATTTTTTCTACGCCCTTTCCTCTTACTAACGAAGGTCTTCAAGGCAGGAGTATTTAACAGAAAAAAAAACAATAACTGTCATTGTGAGTATACGTCATTATGCAATCATCGTACGGATATCATATAATACTCTAATAATTCTTGATATTGAGGATCAAGGAATTCTGACAGGAGGTCATAGTAGTGATTCCGACAAAGAGACTGGTAATGATCCCGGGCCCGGTACCTGTATCGCAAAGCGTGCTGAGCAAACTGGGAAGCGAGGTCAAGGCGCATACGGACCCGGAGTTTATTGCGGAGTTCCAGCAGCTTCTGGCAGAGCTGAGATCGATAATGAACTGCGACGGGATCGCCTTCCTTGTCGCAGGTTCCGGAACTATGGCTATGGAAATGGCGATCGCGAATATCGCAAATGAGAAGGACAAGGTACTCGTCTGTTCAAACGGGCATTTCGGAGACCGCTACATTTCTATATGCAAAAACAGAGGACTTGACATGACGACCCTTGAGGCAGAGTGGGGCATGTCTGTCACTCCGGAGGAAGTGGACAGGAAGCTCTCTGAGGGAAAATACACCGTCGCAGTCGTCACCCATGTCGAGACATCCACGGGAGTTGAACTTCCTCTTAAAGAGATGGCTGCCATGATGAAAGAGAAGCATCCGGAGGTGCTCTTTGTCGTAGACGGAGTCGCCGCAGGCGGCGGGGTCGAGGTGGACATGTCCTGGGGGATCGATGTTTACTTTACCTGCACACAGAAGGCTTTCTGCTGTGTCCCCGGGATGTCGGTGACCTGGACCGGAAGCAGGGCGCTGAAAAAACGCGAGGAAATGGGGTCGATAAGGGAGTCCTATATCGACTATGCGCGCTGGATCCCCGTGATGACAGATACTCGTAAGTATTGGGGGACACCCGCCGTCAACAACATCTCGGCTCTCAAAGAGTCGGTCAGGATCATGCTTGAGGAAGGGCTTGAAGAGAGATACCGGCGTCACAGGGAGCATGCGCGCCTGATAGCGGAAGCGATGTCGGCGATAGGATTCAGGATCCTTGCGAAGGAGGGCTACCGCTCTCCGACCCTTTCAATATTCCTCTATCCCGAAAATATGCCGGTCGACGATGCCGCTTTTCGTGCCGTCTGCGCCGCGGAGGGATCTCTCGTGGCTGCATGCCTGGGCGATTATGCCGGGAAGGGCTTCAGGATGGGACATATGGGCAACCTTGACAAACACATGCTCATATCCGGAGTGGCAGCGATAGAGAGAGCGGCCATTTCATGCGGGCTGGATGTTGAACCCGGTGCCGCTCTGGCCGTAATGCAGCGGGGCCTGGCAGGCAAATATTAGGTACGGTCTGTAGGGAGCGGCGGTTTTTTTGACGCCGGCCGCAATGCAGGAGATATTAAGAAAACGGGACGGGAACCGAAGCTCCCGTCCTATTTTTTACCAGGGAAGCTTTACGACTATCTTTCGTATGTGCGAAGGAGCCGCCCCGATCCTGACCCCGGGCCGATGTCCGTCTGACGGGGAGAGGAGCATCATCATTCCCCTTTCAAGTTTCAGCATCTGGCCTTTGCCGGAGTAGAATGCGATGTCGTTCGTACTGTCATATTCAGAGACTATTGCCAGCGATCCAAGCGGCGCATAGCCGATGAGCTCTTCTCCGTCAAAAACGATCTGGAGATCCCAGAAGATCCTGTGTGCCTCAAAGGGGACCTCCTCTTCGGGCTTTGTCGCGTATTCCCCGAATCTGAGGTCAAGGCCGCCGAAGTCCATCTCCTTTATTTCGTCATAGGTACGCGAGGCTGCGGCTTCGAGAAAACGGATAAGTTCTGCGGATCCGGGAAGGACCTTCGGAGCGTATTTAATGTAATTATCAATACTGTCATAGATCATCTGTCCGGCCTCCGGCAATGAAATTTATTTTATAGACTCAAGTTCTGCGGCGAGCACTTCCCATGCCTGATAGTTGTCCTTCAGGCGCTTTTCCGTATCTTTCAGCTCGATCATCAGCGACTTGACTTTGTCTGAATCACCGAGGACCTCCGGGTCGCACAGGAGTCCCGATATCTCCTCTTTACGCTTTTCGTCCCTTTCGATCGTCTTTTCGACGGGGGAGAGCTTTTCCTCTATTTTTTTCCGTGCCCTGTAGATCCTGTTGCGTTCCTCGGCTTCGAGCCGCTTTTGTTCCTTCGACCTCTCTGTCGGAGGATCGTCAGGTTTGTCTGCCGATCTCTCATTGCTGCCGGAGGAAAGCTGTTCCGCCCTCTTCTCTATGAACCAGGAGTAGTTGCCCGGATAGTCGAAGAGCTGTCCGTCCCTTATCTCAAGGACCCTCTCCACAAAATCATCCAGGAATGTCCTGTCGTGCGAGACTATTATTATCGTTCCGCCGTACTCGAGCAGGGCTCTCTGGAAGAGCTCCCTCGTGGCCTGGTCGAGGTGATTGGTCGGTTCGTCAAGGATCAGCAGGTTCGATTCCGAGAGCAGTATTTTCAGCAGCCCCACCCGGGATTTTTCTCCTCCGGAGAGTACCGGTATGGGCTTATGTATGTCTTCACCGGAAAAAAGGAATGCCCCGAGAAGATTCCGCTTTTCCACTTCGAGCATCTTGGACCCGGTGTTGTTTACCTCCTGCCATATCGTCCTGGTATAGTCCAGGTTCTGTGCGCTCTCCTGCGAAAAATATGCCTTCTTTACGTTGAGGCCGTAGGTCACAGTCCCCTCGGAAGGTTCCTCGGACTTGTTGAGAAGACGGAGAAGGGTGGATTTCCCGGCCCCGTTGACCCCTACGAGGGCGACCCTCTCTCCCCTCTGAAGGGTGAAGCTGATTCCCTCAAAGATCCTCTTCTCTCCGTATTTTTTGCCCAGACCGGAGCATTTCAGGACCTCAAGTCCGCTTCTCGGAGCCTCCGGGAACTTGAAATTGACGTTCTTGGATGTGTTTCCGAGATCGATGATCTCCATTTTTTCGAGCTGCCTGATCCTGCTTTGGACCTGCGCGGCCTTTGTTGCCTTATATCTGAACCTCTCAATGAAGCGCTGGATGTTCTCTATCTTTTCCCTCTGCTGTTCCCACTCCGCTTCGAGCCTTTCCCTGCGCTCTTCGCGCTCCCGCAGATACTTTTCGTATCCGCAGGCATAGAGGTTGATCCTGCCCGCAAAGAGCTCGGCGACGGATGTCACGATCTTGTCCAGGAACCTCCTGTCGTGGGAGACGGCCAGTATGGTGCCTCTGAAGTCTTTCAGCCAGCCCTCAAGCCACTCCATGCTCTCTGTGTCAAGATGGTTCGTAGGCTCGTCTAAAAGGAGTATGTCCGGCCTCGAAAGAAGCAATGTCGCAAGCGCGATCCTCATCTTCCAGCCGCCGGAAAATTCAGATGTCATCCTTTCCGCGTCCTCTTCCGGACGGAAACCGAGGCCTTTGAGGACCTGCTTCGCCTCGATGTCGAAACCGAAACCGCCCCTTGCCTCAAACTCTCTCTGCAGGCGTTCGTGCTCGGAAAGCAGGGACCTCAGTTCCTGTGAGCCCTCTTCAAGCGTGGCCATTTCATGCTCGACATCTGACAGTTTACGGGCAAGCACCTCCAGCCCGGCCCTCCTTTTAAGGTAGCCGAGGAGGGGCATCTCATCGATCTCTACCAGATCCTGCGGCAGGTAACCGATCTTATGGTCCTTGGGCATGGTGACGCTTCCGCCGTCGTATTCCGCCTCGCCTGCAATGACCCTGAGCAGCGTCGTCTTTCCGGCTCCGTTGTCTCCTACGAGTCCGACCCTGCTTCTTGGGGTTATTGACCAGCTTATCCTGTCCAATACCGTATTATCCTTGAAATTTACCTGCAGTTCCTTTATCTCGATCAGTTTCTGCTACCCCCCGGATGATCTGCGAACACGGGTTATTATATAGTAATAATCGATCCACGAAGATAAATTATTCCAATAAATGTTTGTCCAGGGCTCGTCTGTGGTGTTCGGCAGATTCGTCTGAGAAGCAGACCAGCCTGACCTCCTCGATCTCATCGTGTTCCCTGAGGAACGAGATGATCGTCCTGACTGCTATATCGGCGGCAAGATCCGGCGGGAAGCGGTAGACTCCCGTTGAGATGGCCGGGAATGCGACACTTTTTGCCCCGATGCGCACGGCCTCAGCCAGGCTGTTCCTGTAGGCATTCTCGAGCGTTTTCTCCTCGCCGGAATTTCCGCCGCGCCATATGGGACCTACGGTATGGATGACGAATTTTGCCGGCAGCCTGTAACCTTTGGTCGTCTTTGCCTCTCCGGGCGGACAGCCGTCGAGTCCCGAGCACTCGGTCAGAAGATCGGGCCCCGCTGCCCTGTGTATGGCTCCGTCCACCCCTCCGCCTCCGAGCAGGGAACTGTTCGCCGCGTTGACTATTGCATCTGTCTTTTCTTTAGTGATGTCGCCTTTGACTACAGTTATCCTTGAATTCATCTCTTTCATCTGATCCTCCCCCTTTCTTTCATCAGTAATACAGCTGTTTCAGCTGTATCACATGTGAAAATCGTTGTGCTGAAAGTACAAAAAATAAAAGAAGTCCCTCTTTGCATAATTGTAACCGTGAGTTACAAAAACACAAAAAGGACTCCTTTCGACAGAGTCTTTTTTATCTTGTTATTATCCTAGAGCTGGTCCTCTCCCAGGAATTCGAATGGCTTTGCCGGTTCGAAGTACGATGAGGCATCCCCTGCAAAAAAACGCCCGTTTTGGATCACAAGGACCTTGACCGGGGCTCCCTTAGAGAAGTCCGCATTCCTCATGTCGACCCAGAACAAACTGGGCTCCAGGGCCGACTCGAAATAGAGTACACGGTTCTTCTGGTCAGAGACCGTGCGCCACAGGGTGGAAGAGATGTTCGGATGATCAGGCGTGGTGATGCCCAGGGGGACTGAAACATTCCTTATTACGCTGAAGGTGCCTGCCACGGCCATTTGTATGTTCGCCGTCTTAGGGATCGCGTTCAGGTAGAAAGAGGCGCGGACGAAACGGTCGGCAGAGCGGTTGGTCCCGGGCAGCATAGACAGTCCGCCGATCTCTTTCCAGTAGGAGTTCAGTGCGAGCTGTTGATCATAGATGGGTGAGTTCGTCATAACGGTATATTCCCTGCCATGATGTATAAGAAGTTTGCCGCCGACGTATTCAAAGATGGCGCTGTCGCCGGTCGGGTCTGAAATAGCCAGATGACAGGCTGCCAGTCCGCCGACCCCGGGCATTTCACCGGTGATGACCGAGAATTCTTCCCTGGCCAGCACCCTTACCGCCTCATCAACTGTTGCGAAACTGTCAAGGACATACTGAGCCCATGCGGCAAGGCTCATGAGAGGTTTTCCCGATGACGGATCGGGATACTCGGATTCGGCGAGCCAGAGGATATTGGCGACCAGCCCTTTCTCATTCATCCCCTCTGAAGCGGCGGCATCGTATACCGAAACGATCACACTGCCGTACTTCGATTTCCACTTGAAAGGCGCGCTGCTGAATCTTCCGTCCCGTTCCATGCCCTTGGGGAAGATCCACAGTTTGGTCTTCATGTCCAGATCCTTCCAGTCCATGGTCCTTCCCGTAAGGATCGTATTCCCGGGGCCGTGGTAGACGACACGTGAGCACGCTTCGGCTTTGGGAGCCACGACACATGAAAAGGCAAAAAGTCCGCATGCAAGAACCGTTATCAACTTCATTACCAAACACCTCCGATGATTTTCGATCTCCCTGTCAGAATGTACTTTTATAAATAAAAATATAACCTTAAAACACCTTTTGTTAGAAAAATCAGATACTTCTTGACCGGAAATTATAAGGCGATGTCTGAGGATCCAACATTTTGACCAGTATGTGTTTTAATTCAAACACCAGTCTTTTATACACTTTTCTGATAAAAAATACCATCTCCTTTTTTGACGATGAACGCAGGAATTTTCCTAATAACCCATCTGACTATGCATAAAATATAAAATTTATAGTTTTTGTAAATTATAATGAGAGCTTAAGCACGAAAATACGCTTGCAAAGTTGCTTAAAAAATGATATAACGCAACAGTGATTTTTTCATTCATCCAATATTTTGGAGGTGTGTCGGATGCAGGAGGCAAAAGAATTTCCCAAAATGAGAGATATTTACGGATCGCTCGTCTTCGACCAGAAGGCCATGAAGCAGCGTCTTCCCAGGGACGTATACGAAAGCCTGGTGGGTGCCATCGAAGGCCGTCAGAAGCTTGATTCAGGCATAGCTGATACTGTGGCCCTGGCAATGAAGGACTGGGCCGTGAGCAACGGGGCAAGTCACTGGGCACACTGGTTCCATCCTCTGACTGAACTTACCGCGGAAAAGCACACCGCATTCGTGATGGCAGACGAGAACGGTTTCCCCCTTGAATCATTCAGGGGCCAGGACCTGATGCAGAGCGAGCCGGATGCTTCCTCATTCCCTTCAGGCGGGACCAGGAGCACGTTCGAAGCCAGGGGTTACAGCGCATGGGATCCCACGAGCCCGGCATTCATAATCAAAAGTCCCAAGGGCGGTACTCTCTGCATACCTTCGGTCTTCCTCGCATACGACGGAACACCGCTGGACCTCAAGACCTACCTCCTCCGTTCGGTGGAAGCGGTCGAGAGCCGCGCTCTCAAGATGCTCAAGCTGTTCGGAAACAGGGGCGTCAGGTATGTGCGAGCCACAGTCGGCGGAGAACAAGAATTTTTCCTGCTCGACAGGCCCCGTGCGCAGAAGAGGACGGATATCCGCTTCTGCGGCAGGACCCTTCTGGGATCCCCGCCCCCAAAGGACCAGAAGATGGAGGACCATTACTTCGGCTCGATCCCGACAAGGGTCCTTGCCTACATGGAAGATGTGCAGAGGGACCTCGCGAGGCTCGGCGTAGGTCTGGCAACCAGGCACAACGAGGTGGCAAGGTGCCAGTTTGAATTTGCCCCCAATTTTGCGGAGGCGAACCTTGCCTGTGACCAGAACCAGCTTATCATGGAGACGATGAGGAAGATGGCCCGTCAGCATGAACTTCGTCTCCTCTTCCACGAAAAGCCTTTCATGGATATGAACGGAAGCGGCAAGCACGTCAACTTCTCGCTCCAGGACAGCGAGGGAAGAAACCTGCTCAAGCCCTCTTCGAATCAGAGGAAGAACATTATATTCTTATCTTTCCTCTCTTCCTTCGTTCTTGGGGTTGCTGAATACTCGGGCCTGCTCCAGGCCTCCGTATCGACACCGGGCAACATGTACAGGCTGGGAGGCCATGAGGCTCCCCCGAGCATCATCAGCGTATATCTGGGAGGAGCGATAGACAAGATAATCCGTGAGATAGAAGACGGCAACTGCGGCAGCGACATGCCGGCAAAAAACACGGTGGACTTGGGTCTCTCAAAACTCCCGGAGATAATCGCATTCGACAGCGACAGGAACAGGACCAGCCCTGTCGCCTTCACGGGGAACAAGTTCGAATTCCGCGCGCCCGGTGCCTCGCAGGCGATCGCGCTTCCTGTGACGGCGATATTCTCTGTATGGGCCGCGGGTCTGGAAAAATTCATCAGTATATTCGAGGAACGCATCAACAAGGGTGAAGATGCCATAGAAGCGGCTCTCTGTACCATCCGCGAGGTATCCGTTATGAGCAGGAAGATCCGGTTCGAAGGGGATGCATACTCAGCCGAATGGCATGCCGAGGCTGAGCGCAGGGGCATAGTGAAAGCAAAGACGATCCCTGAAGGCATCGATCTTTTCATGGAGCCCAAGACCCTGACGATGCTTGAGGAACTGGGCATCTTCAAGAAAAAAGAGATGGAGTCCTTCTATGTGATAAGGATGGAGTCCTTCGTCAAGAGCATCGAGATCGAAATGTCCGTCCTCCGTGACATGATCTGGGAAGGCATACTGCCTGCGATATCAAAGCAGATCCTCCTTGAGAGCAGTTCGTTCTCATCCGTGTGCGACTGCGGGCTTGAGGGCGCCGATGCATGGAAGAAGCACATAGCAAAGCTTGCCAAAGCAAAGATAGACCTGATGGAAAAAACGAAAGAGCTTGTGGAGATGAAGGAGAGGATGTCCAAGCTGAGCCTCAGGGAACACGCTGATGCGCTGGTCAACGAGGCTGTGCCGCTTATGGCTGAGATAAGAAAGATCGCTGATTCGGTCGAAGTATACATGTCCGCGGAGAACATGGCATATCCGAACTACCGCTCGCTGCTCTCCCTCTCTGCCTAGACGGATCGTAAAGATACACGTAAAAAAGTGCGGGAGGCCGATCTACAGGTCACCCGCACTTTTCTTTGTTCTTGCAAGAAGGTCCTGCGCGTTTTTGCTAAGCAGCAAAGACCTCTGTTCTTCGGTAAGGGAGGTTCGGTCAACGATCGTCTCGTACCTCGGATATTCCAGTATCGGCCAGTCTGTGCCGAAAAGTATCTTATTCCCCGCACCCGAAGCGAAGATGCCTTCGATCACCCGGTGATCGTAGAGCCATGGCCATGCCGCGGTGTCATAATAGGCGTTCGACAGGGCAAGCTTCATCTCCGGCATGGATTCGTAAGCCCACAGGCCTCCGCCAAAGTGTGCGAATACCACCCTCGCCTGCGGGTGGTTCATGCAGAAAGCCGCGGCCTCTGTCGCTCCGGTGCGTCCCTTCCCGACATATTGATGTCCGACCTGTTCCGCAGTGTGGAACATTATGAACATCCCCGCCTCCATGCAGGTCCCGACCATCCTCCATGTCTGTCCGGCATCGGATATGTCCAGTTCCTGTCCGTCAGGAAAGAGCTCCCCGACACCTGCCGCGCCGAGTTCGGCACAGCGCAGTATCTCCTCAGAAGCGCCTTTGGCACATGGAGAGACGACAGCGAGAGGTACGATCCTGCCGCGGTATCTCGACGCCGCGTCGAGCACATAGTCGTTCATTATCCTGCAAAGGCCCTGATCCCGGAAAGCGAAGCCCGTTACGAAGGACGAGCTGATATTATGCCGATCCATGTGGCTTATGAGTGATTCCGCGGTCCCCCATCTGTGAACCTTTGAATTCACCATGCCTTTGAACCAAGGCTCCCTCTCAGAGATCTTATCCCGATCCCGTTCGATCTCCGGCGGGTAAATGTGCACATGCGCGTCGATGATATCCAGGTCAAGCCCTCCCCAATTATAGGCATATAGATATTTGCAATTTTATACCTGTAAGCCATAATTATACACAGATGAAGTTCGGGGAGGACTAAAAATGAATGATGATAAAGGAAGGCCGGATCTGAGGATCAACGGAGAAAGGCTCGTCAGTTCCATAAAAGAGATGGGATCGATCGGCTTCGACCCCGAGACCGGCGGACGTACGAGACTTGCACTGAGCGATGCGGACAAAAAGGGCCGTGATCTTCTGTGCAGGTGGATGCACGAGGAAGGCCTAGATGTAAAGATCGACCAGATCGGCAACATTTTCGGGGTAAGGGAAGGGACCGACCCTTCGGAACTTCCTGTGATGGTGGGTTCCCACATAGACACTGTAAGGGATGCCGGTATGTTCGACGGCGTATATGGAGTCTTTGGGGGCCTGGAAGTGATAAGGACACTGAACGAGAACAAGGTCAGGACAAGAAAGCCCCTGGCTTTGGCGGCTTTTACTAATGAGGAGGGGGCGCGTTTCCAGCCCGATATGATGGGAAGCCTCTTCTATACCGGTACGGTCGGCCTTGAGGAACTTCTGTCGTCGAAGGACGAAAACGGCCTGACAGCCGCTGACGAGCTTGACCGCATCGGCTACAGGGGCAGCGGGACCGTTCGCGCGGGCCGCTACATCGAACTGCACATCGAGCAGGGACCGAGACTGTATGCCGAAGGCCTGCCGATAGGAGTTGTCAGGGGCATACAGGGACTTGCATGGTGGGCTGGGGAATATTGCGGGGAGTCGAACCATGCCGGTTCAACTCCCATGGATATGAGGAAGGACGCGCTCCTTGGGGTCGCGGAACTGGCGGCCGAAGCCGAGAAACTTGCCCTGCGCCTAGGAAACGGGAGCGTTGCAACTATGGGAAAGATTTCCCCAAAACCTGACATCATCAACATAATCCCCGGGAAATGTTCCTTCACCCTCGATTTCAGACAGTTTGAAAAGAGCCTTTTCGAGGAGGGCAAAGGGGAGATCGAAAGACTTATCACGGCCTGCGCGGAAAAACGGGGTCTGAAATATAATTTCAGGAAGGTCGCGGAGGCCCCTGCAGTGGTTTTTGACTCCGGGATGGTCGAGCTCGCGGAGAGAGTGTCCGCCAGGCTCGGGCTCGCATCAAAGAGGATGGTGAGCGGGGCATCGCATGACGCACAATTCCTATCCCCATTCTGTCCCACAGTGATGATATTCGTGCCCTCGAAGGACGGCAGGAGCCACTGTCCCGAAGAATGGACCGAAGCCGAAGACCTGGAGAACGGCTGTAATGTTCTCCTTCATTCAGTCCTTGAACTGGTATAATGCAGAGATGGGACAGATAATAAGAAAAAAGGAGTGCAATTGATGAATAAAATAATGACAGAGACGCTTAAAAGCCTCGATCAGCAGATATACGGACTTACAAAGAGCGAACTTGACAGGCAGAGGGTCCATATAGAGCTGATCGCATCGGAAAATTTCGTTCCCCGTGCCCTGCTCGAGATACAGGGATCGATACTCACGAATAAATACGCGGAAGGTTATCCATACAAAAAGTACTACGGAGGATGCAAATTCGTCGAGCAGATAGAGGAGATTGCGGTCAAAAGGGCATGTGAGCTATTCGGCTCCGACCATGCAAACGTCCAGCCCCATGCGGGTGCGAGCGCAAACCAGGCGGTATTCTTCGCGACAGTCGAACCCGGAGACACCGTTCTTTCGATGAAGCTTGACCACGGCGGACACCTTTCTCACGGCCACCCCGTGAACTTCTCGGGCCGTTTCTACAACATAGTCGGCTACGGGGTCAGCAGGGAGACAGAGACGATAGACTACGACGAGGTCGAGAGGCTTGCGAAGGAGACCAGGCCCAAGCTGATAGTCGCGGGTGCGAGCGCCTACCCCCGATTCATAGATTTTGCCCGTTTCAGGGCGATCGCAGACGAGGTCGGCGCGGTACTGCTTGTGGACATGGCCCACATAGCGGGTCTTGTGGCGGGCGGCGTACACCCGAACCCCACTCCCTACTCCGATTACGTGAGTTCGACATCCCACAAGACGCTCAGAGGCACAAGGGGAGCCTTCGTCCTCTGCAAAAAAGAGTACGCCCAGCTCCTTGACAAGACAGTATTCCCGGGAATACAGGGAGGTCCGCTGGTCCATTCGATAGCAGGCAAGGCAGTCACTTTCATGCTCGCCGGCACAGATGAATTCAAAAAATACGCCGCACAGGTCGTAAGCAATGCCTCGGCCCTTGCAAAAGCACTTACTGAGAGAGGTTTCCGTCTTGTTTCGGGAGGTACGGACAACCATCTCATCCTGCTCGACGTACGTTCGCGGAACGTGACGGGCAAAGAGGCGGAAGTCCTTCTTGGAGAGGTGGGCATAACCGCGAACAAGAACATGATACCCTTTGACCCCGCCAAACCGATGGTCACGAGCGGCGTGAGGCTCGGGACAGCGGCTGTGACTACGAGGGGAATGAAGGAGACCGAGATGGAAGCGATCGCCGATGCGATCGACAAGGTCCTTTCCGCTCCCGACAACGAAGATATAAAGAAAGAAGTAAAGGCCGGCATGGCAGCACTTACGGAAGAATTCCCGCTCTACCCCGACCTTGCCGAGCCCTGGGCAAATTAATGGCCGACAAAATTTACGCTTTGGATCTTGATAAGGGCGAATGGTCGCAGCTCTTTGACAAGGAGTTCGGCCAGCCCAGGTTCCGTGCCGACCAGATATGTCAGTGGATCTGGCAGAAACGGGTATTCGATGCCGAAGAGATGACGAACCTTTCGAAATCTCTCAGGGATGCCCTGGTGGAAAAGGTAGATTTTGCCCTCCCTCTTCTGATAAAGGAGCAGCGCTCGGAGAGGGACGGCACGAGAAAATACCTTTGGCAGCTCAGGGACGGACAGAGCGTCGAATCCGTGCTCATGAGGCAGGGAGAGAGACTTACGGCCTGCATCTCCACCCAGGTGGGATGCCCTCTCGGATGCACGTTCTGCGCGACCGGCCTTTCGGGTTATGTAAGGAACCTCTCCGCCGGGGAGATAGCGGGACAGTTCCTTGCCATGGAGAAAGCCGTCGGGCGTGATATAGGCAATCTCGTATACATGGGCATGGGAGAGCCATTCCTCAACACCGAGGCCGTGCTGAAATCTGTGCGGATGCTGAACGATCCCGGCATGAGAAACCTCGGGATCAGGCATATCGCGATTTCGACCTCCGGGATAGTCCCCGGCATACTTGAACTTGCGGGATCCGGGCTCGGAGTGCGCCTGGCAGTCTCGCTGCACGCCGCCGAGGACGAGCTGAGGAGTACTCTGATGCCAGTGAATGAGACCTTCCCTCTTGATGATCTGAGGAAGGCTATGCAGGACTACCAGAGGATCACGGGAAACAGGATAACCATAGAATACGCCCTTTTCGGGGAAGTGAACGACAGCGTTGAACATGCCAGGCTGCTGGTCCGATATCTGAAGGGCATCCATGTCTTTGTCAACCTCATCCCCTGCAACAGCGTCGACGGACGCTATCAGAGACCCGCTGCCGAAAATATCCTGAAGTTCCGCTCCGTACTCGAGACTGCCGGTTTCGAAACGGAGATAAGGGAAGAGCTCGGGAGCGATATTGACGCCGCGTGCGGGCAGTTGAGAAGAAAGACGAAAGGCGGGGAACCGAGCATCCTTGAACCGGCTCCCAGGACGGCTCCCGGCGATAAGGGAACAAAGAAAACCTCACGTCCTCCGAAGAAGGAGACCGCTGCGCCGAAAAGAGCCGGTGCGCCCTCGCCTTCCGTGAAAGTGGCCGACGATGCCGGGCCGAAAAGAGAGCGCGTAGGTACGAAACCGTCCGGCGGCTTCGTGGATGAACGGGGCTCCGGAAGGCTGGCTTTCGACAAAAAAAGAAAGACCGACCTGCCTCCTAAAGAAAGGTACAGAAGCGGTAAAATGAAGGAAGAGAGGCCGGTTTACAGGACTGGGACCGGTGACGGTGCGGATGACCGCGCCGCAGCGCAGGGAGAAAGAAGG
This sequence comes from Synergistaceae bacterium UBA1358, assembly GCA_002306075.1. Classification (GTDB taxonomy): domain Bacteria; phylum Synergistota; class Synergistia; order Synergistales; family Synergistaceae; genus Caenicola. The sequence goes on along the minus strand of DBRW01000030.1, from coordinate 53,062 downwards.
ACCAGAGAGTCGGCAAGAGGTCCGAAAAGGACTGCCGCGACAAGGCCCGAAGCGAAGGAAAGATCCGCGCCGAAAAAGAGAAACACAGCGTCCGGGGCTGCCTCGAAGGATAAAAGGAAGAAGAGGTCCTGAAGGGGAGAGGTCTGATGAGGCTTCTGATATTTCTGCTTCTGGGAACATTGATATTCGGGTTTGCATTCCCCGCGGTCATACTTGTTGCGGGATTGGCAGGGATGGTCATCTTTGCCATGATAATCGCGGGGCTGCTGCGCGGCGGCGGGGTCAGGATCTATACTTCAGGCTCGCGCGGTCCGTTTGCCCGGGAAGTTTACAGGGAGGAAGGCCCCGATGTGATCGATACGGAAGATATCCGTGTCGATCCGGTGTTCTCGGAAAACGGACAAGATGACGCCGACGAGGAGGAAGAGGGCGAGATAATCGAACTCCCCGCTACCGCGCTGAGAAAAGATGAAAGCAAAGAGCCCTGACCGGGTGCAGACGGGTATCCGGCTGCTTTGATCGTCTGGCAGTTTTGTGTCCAATTGAGCCGACTATAATAAAAAAGAGAGCGGAGGCTGTTTGCCTCCGCTCTCTTAAATATGTCTGTGAGGTTTGTGCCTTTCGTTGCCGCCAGATCCCGCGGGCTTATCCCCAAATACCCCGGCAGTTCCTTCAGATGCCTCTGAGGATCGTATCTTCCCTTCCCTGACCAACACCTATGAGTATCACTGGAGCGGACACCCTATCCTCTATGAACCTGATATAGTCCTGCGCTGCCGCCGGAAGATCCTCGAATCTCCTGCAGCCGCTTATGTCCTCTTTCCACCCGGGGAGTTCCTCGAAGACCGGCCTGGCTTTTGCCAGCTCGGCACAGCTGCTCGGGAAGCTCTTTCTGATCTTTCCGTCGATCTCGTAGGCGGTGCATACGGAAATTTTATCAAATCCCGAGAGGACATCGAGCTTTGTCAGTGCAAGCCCGTCTATCCCGTTTATCTTTACTGCGTAATCAACGGCGACAAGGTCGTTCCACCCGCACCGTCTGGGCCGTCCCGTCGTCGCTCCGAACTCTCCGCCCCTTGTCCTGAGCAGCTCCCCGAGTGCTCCCTTGTCCTCCGTGGGGAAGGGACCTTCTCCGACCCTGGTGCAGTAGGCCTTGGTGACACCTATCACCCGGTCGATCCTTCCGGGGCCTATCCCGGCTCCCGTGCAGGCGCCGCCTGAACAGGGGCTGGAGCTCGTCACGAAAGGATATGTCCCGTGGTCCACATCGAGAAGAGTCCCCTGCGCGCCCTCGAAGAGGACGTTCATCCCTGCTTCGAGCGCGTTGTGGATCTCGAGGAACGCATCGCCCAGCATTGGCTTCATCCTTTTGCCCCATTCAAGTGCAGTCTCGTATACAGCATCGAACTCCAGAGGTTCCGCTCCGTAGATCTTGGTCAGGATCTCATTTTTCTGCTCGATGTTCATCATCAGCTTCTCTTTGAGCAGGTCCGGGTTTACGAGGTCCTCGGCCCTTATCCCGACTCTTCCGAACTTATCGGAGTAGCACGGGCCAATCCCACGTCCCGTCGTTCCTATCCTGCTGCCCTCCGACCTTGCGCTCTCGGCCAGTCTGTCGAGCAGTTTGTGGTAGGGCATGACTATATGGGCACCGTGGCTTATGAGCAGCCTGGCGAGAGGTTTGTTCCTCTTCTTAAGATCGTCGAGCTCCTCAAAGAGGGTCTCGGGGTCTATCACAACACCGTTTCCTATCACGCAGAGCTTGCCGGGATAGAGGATCCCCGAGGGGAGTAAGTGGAAGACATACTTTTCGTCTTCTACTACGACGGTATGTCCCGCGTTAGCTCCGCCTTGATAGCGGACTACCACACCAGATCTTCCCGCAAGGGCGTCGACAACGCGTCCCTTGCCTTCGTCTCCCCATTGAACACCTACTATCACATCTGTACGGCCCTTCATACTTTACCCCTCTTCACGGATATCCAGACAGATCCTGCCAGAATATCATTACAATAAATTATAGTTCTATTGTATTGTACTCCATGCTATGTACGTTTATCAACAAAAATATTATTTGTTATCCATTATTAAGTATCATCATCTTTTCTGCCCTTGTCAGGGACTTGATAAATGCCTCTCTTGACATAGCCTCTTCCTTTGTTTCGAAGCTCTCTTTCCATACGAGCTCGATCGGCCTCCTGCCTCTCGTGTACTTGGACGCTGTCCCTTTGTTGTGGGCGGCGAGCCGCTTTTCGAGGTCATTGGTCCATCCGGTGTAAAGGGTGCCGTCCGAGCACCTTAAGATGTAGGCCCAGGCCGTCATAGTGAATAGCTCTCCTGAGGTCCCACTTTCGGCTCCGTCATGATCGAAAATCCCAGCCATCGCAGCAGGGCTTCAAAAAGCCTCTCCGGGCTGAATCCGTCCGAAGTCACAATATCGTGCCACACTCGGGCGATGCTCGAGAAAAGGGCGATGTTCTCCAAAGAATCATAGGAGCCCGTTATCTTTGCGAGGAATGTCCCCCATGCCTTGAGCACCGACAGAAAAGTCTCAAAGCCGCTGTCCCCGGCTCCTGCCGCGAAGGCAAAAGAGGCCGGTACGGAGGCCAGGCAGATGAACGCTATCATTAACAGGGCGATGATCTTATTCTTCAAGTTTTCTCTCCTCTTGCTGGTCCCAGCGGTCTTCTGCCTCAAAACAAAGAGGCTCTCCCGGGCGGGTATTTTGCCCACCTGCAAAGAGCCTCCCCAAGTATCTCTTTGTATGGGACCCTACTCCACTGTCACAGATTTTGCGAGGTTTCTCGGCATATCTATATCACAGCCGCGCTGCCTTGCGATGTAATATGCGAAAAGCTGCAGGGGGACGACTGCGATAAAGGGGAAGAGCTCCGGCTCGGTCTCGGGAGTGAACATCACATTCTTCGAATAGTGTCCGATCTCTTTGTCTCCCTCCGTGGCGATCGCTATTATAGGCGACTTCCTCGCCATAGATTCCTCAATGTTCGAAACGGTCTTTTCCCAGAGGTCGTTTTTCGGTACCAGAGCGACGACCGGCAGTTCCTTATCGAGAAGCGCGATGGGGCCGTGCTTCATCTCTCCTGCCGGATAAGCCTCCGCATGCAGGTAAGAGATCTCCTTGAGCTTGAGCGCGCCCTCCAGTGCGGGCGGGTATGCCAGCCCCCTGCCGATGAAGAAGAACCCTCTGGCATCCGCGAAATTTCTCGCGATCTCCTCGATCTCCTTTTCCCTTCTCAGTATGGAATCCAGCTTTGCGGGTATGTCCATGAGCGCCGAGACGATCCTTTGTTCGGTCTCCGGCCTCAGTTCGTTTTTCATTTTTGAGAGATGGAGCCCCAGAAGCGTGAGCACCGTTATCTGCGCCATGAAAGTCTTTGTGGCCGCTACTCCGATCTCTGGACCGGCCGGCGTTATCAAACCCTCGCCCACTTCCCTGTGGATAGTGGACCCGCGCACATTGGTGATAACGATGCATTTGGCTCCCTTAGCTTTGGCGAGCCTCGCGGCGTGGAGCGTATCGGCTGTCTCACCGGACTGGGAGACGAAGACCGCAAGGGTGTCCGGGCCTATCGGGATGTTCCGGTAACGGTATTCCGATGCCACCTCTGTCCTTATCTCGAAGCTGCCGAGCTCTTCCATGATGCGCGCAGCCACCATAGTGGCGTAGTGGGAGGTCCCGCATGCAACGAAATGTATCTTCTTCCAGCCCGCTATCTGTTCTGCTGTCCAGTCCAGCTCATGGCTGAGATCCACCTTGTTGGAGGCGACCCTTCCGAGAAGTGTATGGGCAACGACTTCCGGCTGCTCGTGTATCTCCTTGAGCATGAAGTGGGGATAGCTGCCCCTTGTTGTCATGGCCGCATCCCAATCCAGATGCATCGATTCCTTATCGTGCCGGTTCCCGTCGAAATCGTAGAAGATGCAGTCCTCTTTTGAGATCCTGGCAATCTCATCGTCTTCCATAAACCAGACATCTCTGGTGAATTCCAGAAGAGCGGTGGGGTCGGATGCACAGAAACCCTCTTTGCCCGCATGTCCTACGACCAGAGGAGAACCTTTTCTTGCCACCCATATTTCGTTCGGTTTATCGTGGAACATTATAACAAGGGCGAAAGCGCCTCTTATTCTCTTTGTAAGTTTTACTATCGCTTCCTTGGGATCGCCGCGGTAGACACTCGCTAGATACTGTACTGCCGATTCGGTATCAGTTTCAGTATGGAATTTTATACCTTGCGCCTCCAGATCGGCACGTATCTCCCTGGCGTTCTCAATTATGCCGTTATGGACCAGGACGACCCTCTTGTCGCTGCTGAGGTGCGGGTGGGCATTGTTTTCGGTGACCCCTCCGTGGGTAGCCCACCTTGTGTGGCCTATCCCGAAATCGCCGTTGAAATTTTCTGCCGAGACCTTCTCTGCCAGATGCTGGACCCTTCCGGTCGTACGGAGCTCATGTATCGTGCCTTCTTTTATTACTGCTATTCCCGCGGAGTCATAACCCCTGTATTCGTGCTTAGCGAGCCCTTCCAGGATAATCTTTGTAGTGTCTCTCTCTCCAATATAGCCCATGATGCCGCACATGCTAATATCATCCTCTCACACTGATCATCAGCAGCAGAGGGAAGTTCCCGTCTGCTGCAACACCATACCATTCTACATTATTTTCACTTAAAGAGGGAACTGATTGGTAAGCAGAAGTACCTATATCCAGCGTACGTTTTCCGGCGAAAATGTGAGTATGACCTCCGAAGCCGGGGAGATCATATCTTCCTTCATTTTGTCTACGGTCATACGTGACTTCAGGACGATATCACCGACCTGGACTGAAATAAGCGCGCATCCGGTCGCTCTTTCGAGCGTCATGCTAGTTACCGTACCTTTAAGGATGTTCATTTCCGTGACAGGTCCTGACGGAATGCGGTGGACCGAAATATCCGAAGGATTTATGACTACGGCGCTGTGGTCCTCTCTGCCCGATGAAAGAGCATGGATCTTCTGTCCGTCCGAAAGTTCCCGGACAACGCTTCCGTTCTCCCTAATCCACGGCCCGTGAACGAGATTTTCTGTCCCATGTCCCACTATCCTGCCGCGATAGAGGCTTATTATGTCAGTAGAGACCTCGGTCAGCCACGCGAGGTCATGGGTGGCGACTATTACCGTAGTACCCCACTCTTTCCAGGCTGAGACCGCGGCATTTTTGACCAGCAGGGCGCTGGATTCATCGACGTTGGCGGTAGGTTCGTCAAGGATGAGGACCTTTGGGTGTAACGCCAGCCTTGCGGCCAGAGCCACGCGCTGTACTTCTCCCCCTGAGAGCCTGTACCAGGGCCTCTGTGCAAATTTTTTCGGGGACAGCCCCACCCGTTCGAGGGAATCATGTACCCTTTCGGTGAGGTCTTCCGTCTCATTTCTCAGCCTCAGTCCGTAAGCGATGTTTTCAAAGACGGAGCGCTTCAGGAGATAGGAATTTTGGAGGAGATAGGTGACTTTTTTTCTGATATCCACCACATCGGCGGAGGTATCGGAGCACTCTTCGAAAGAGAGGGAGCCGCCGGTATACGGCTCCAGAAAGGCCAGGATCCTCAGAAGAGTGGATTTGCCGCTTCCGTTGGGGCCGACTAAGCCGGTGACGCTGCCCTCGCAGATCTTCAGATAGTCGATGTCAAGGGTCTGCGGCCCTTTTCCGTAGCTGTGGGTAAGATTTTTTATCTCGTAAATGATCTTTGATCCCATTGTTTCTCCTCCGGTCATTATGCAGGTCCTTACCGTTCCCTTTGCCGGATCCGGGAAGGACTCCGAAGCCGGGCCTGAGTTTAGTCAGGCCCGGCCGATCATATTATTTCGTTATTTTGGATGCTTTTTGTTCCACTGATCCGAGTTGGGGAAGAAGAGAGGCTCTCCGTACTCCTTGACCTTGAACTCCTTGATGATCATCTGAGCTTCGTCGTCGCAGAGCCAGTTAATAAATTTGGCGACATCGGCGTTGTTGACCTTCGGGAACCTCTTGGGGCTTACCTCTATCGCAGCGATCAGGTTAAGAAGGATCGGGTCGCCCTCCACGAGCGGAATTATCCTCAGGCCCTTTTTCTTCGTGAGGTATGTGGCCCTGTCCATGATCGTGTATGCGTTGCGCTTATTCGCAAAATCTGTGGTTATGCCGTTTCCGAGCTTACCAAGCGAGAAGACGGTGTACCACTCGTCCTTCTCTCCGTCGGGGGTGATCCCTGCGGCTTTCCAGACGTTCATCTCGGCAACGTGGGTTCCGGACATGTCGCCGCGGCTGATGAAGGGGGCTCCCTTTGCCGCGATGGTCTTGAGGGCCTCAGCGGCGGACTTCATCCCTTTGATCCCTGCGGGGTCATCCTTGGGGCCGAGTATTACGAAATCATTGTACATTATGTCCTGGCGGTTCTGTCCGTAGCCGTCCTTTATGAACTGGTCCTCAAGGGCCCTTGCGTGTACAACGACCATATCGAAGTTTCCGGTCTTTGCCTTTTCCAGAGTCGCGCCTGTCCCGGCTTTTTCGATCACGAAGTCGGTCCCGGTCTTAGCTTTGTATGTCTCAGTAAGAAGGGGGATGATCCCGGCGTCTACGGGACCGATTGTGCTTGAAAGTTTGATCGTTCCTGCAAATGCAGGGACGGAAAGGAGCAGGATCAGGATAAGTGCAAGTGCTGATTTTCTCATGACAGTGATGGCCTCCGTTATTATGTGATATGTGTTTCTCAGCTGTTTCCCACTCTTCTTCGGAGGAAGGAGAGCGAGATGTTCAGGGCGAAAGATATTGCGATCAGTATGATCCCAAGGGCTATGCCCAGCGGGAAATCGCCCTTGCCCGTCTCAAGTGTTATGGCCGTGGTTATCGTCCTCGTGTGCCATTTTATATTGCCGCCCAGCATCATAGCGGATCCGACCTCTCCTATGATCCTTCCATAGGAGGTCAATGCGGCGACCAGGATCTGGAAGCGGCCTTCCCAGAGGCTGGTAACGGCAAGTTTCGTGCCTGAGGCGCCAAGGGTCTGAAGTGTGAGGCGCAGCCTGTTGTCAAGTCCTTCGATGGCTGTGGCCGTATAGGAAACGACAATGGGCAGGCCCAGTATCACCTGGCCTATCGCCATGCCCCTGATGGTGAAAAGGAGTTCAAGATCGCCAAGCGGTCCTCTTCTCGAGATGAAGGCGTAGACCAACAGACCGACTACTACGGTAGGGAGGGCAAGAAGGGTATCTGCCACGGTCCTGAAGAAGTGCTTTCCCGGGAAATCGAAGTATCCGAGGGCAAAGCCCAGCGGCAGCCCGATCCCAAGTATGAAGAGCATTGACAGTCCCGTCAGGCTCAGCGTTGTCATCACAACATTCAGTGTTTCCTCGTCCATCGATATGATAAGCCTTATGGACTGGAAAAATCCCTGGACTATAAAATCCACCCTGTACCCTCCTTAAAACAGGGCCAAGTCCTTTGACGGGACCCGGCCCTAAAACAATGTTCGCTTATATTATTAGTGTCCGGCTCTTATATCTGCGTTGGGGAAGAAGAGCTGCTTGCCTTCGAGCTTGAAGTTGGCGATATCCTTCTGGACCTTTGAGGAGGTGATCCAGTCGATGTACTTGATGGCGAGGTCATACTTTACATGCGGATGTTTGATCGGGTTGACAGCCATTACCGAGTACATGTTCAGGAGCTGCTTGTCTCCCTCGACGACTATCACGAGTCCCGGCTTTCCTTTGAGGTTTGCTTCATATTTAATGAACGTACCTCTGTCCGCAAGGGCATAGCCTTTGCGCTCGTCGGCGATGTTGATCGTGTTGAGCATTCCCTGCCCGGTCTGGACATACCATGATGCCTTGTCAAAATCCTTGACCCCGGCCTCTTTGAGAAGTTTCAGCTCCGCCGCATGTGTTCCCGATTTGTCCGCGCGGCTTACGAGCGGCTGTCCCTTTGCTGCGATCGTCGCCATGGCCTGGCCAATAGGTTTCCCCTTTATGCCCGCAGGGTCGTTTGCGGGACCGATAAGGACAAAGTCGTTGTACATGACCTTGCGGCGGTTTACTCCGGCTCCGTCAGCCATAAATTTGTCCTCAGCCGCCGGGTCGTGTGTAAGGACGATGTCGACATCCCCGTTGCGTCCGTACTCAAGGGCCTTTCCCGTACCTACTGATACCCACTGGATCTCGATCCCGGTGTCTTTCAGCAGTATCGGAGCCATATAGTCAAGCAGTCCGGTGTTGTCGGTGCTTGTGGTCGTTGCCATTCTGAGAACGGGCGGTTTCGCATATGCGAAAGGACTCAGTGCTAACATGCATACAGCAAGGATCGTGATGAAAAGTAATGCGCGCTTGTTGCTTTTCATGGGGATACCCCTCCTTAAAGATATATTGGTGCCAAAAACTTTTTGATGCCTTGAAGGATAGGAGGGCAATAACTTTTGATATCGCGCACGGCGATCTTTGTGCCCCCTTTCCGCAATGGGAGACGGAACAGTTTCCCGTTCCGCCCTAACGTCTGTACTCCATGGCAGGCGCCGAAGGAGAAACAGATTCAGGGTCGCCTCGCTGACCAGATCAGCGAGACATAAAATGCCAAAAAAGTGAAATATATGGCATAGACGTTATTCTACACTATTTAATTGTTTTTGTCGTGAATTTAACGTAAAAAAAGAAAATTTATTTATAAATGCAACCCAATTGCACTTAAATATAAAAGATGCGAGACCGTTGGGGGCGGTCTCGCAAGGGAGAGTTGGGATTTTGTGTATATCCCGTAAGAAATGAAATCGACCGTCCCCTGTGGAGAAGACGGCCGATTTAAATTCAGGCAGCCGCTCTCCTTTCCAAAGGGAGGCCCCGCCGTTTCCAGCGAAACCCTATCGGCCCGGCTGCCATGGATATGATCTTTAGGCGGTCAGGCTCGGAGAACAATCGATTACTTGAATTATCCTACATGGTGATCACAAAAATGACAAGTATTTTGTTCATAAGTGGCTACGTAATTTAAAATTGTTTTCATGCCTGCTCTGTTATAATATTCAAAATATTGATCTTGACAGCAGTTCATGATCAACTATTCTTCCTTTATATGTGGGGTGAGGAAAAATGACTACGCTGCATCTGCCTGCCAATCTGCCCAAGCCAACGCTGGAGGAGATCAGAAACTGTCCCATAAGAAGCAGGATAGATGATATCTGCGTGCGCATAGGACTCAATCCTCCTCCGATTGACGGCAGAGATATGATACTGCATATCTCCGACACGCCGTCGACCATGTTTCCCTATCTCCGGAGAGCGATCCGCCGCCTCCGTCCCGCATGGGTCGTGCACACCGGGGACCTGGTCGACGATATCAAGCTTGAGAACAGGCCGGGAATGATTGACCTTTACCGCAAAAAACTCAGGGTACTCCTCAACATCCTTTCAGATGAGACATGCGGGGCTATCCTCCTGACCGGAAACCACGATCACCTGCCCACCTTGCTTGAAATGACAGAGAACTCCCCTGTTCAGGTATGGAGCAGGCCGGGCCGGTTTTATATAGGAAGCTTCCGCTTCAGGGCAGGCCATACCTTTGAAGATGTTATGAACGATGCCGGAGAGTACAACCTGTTCGGGCACAATCTGGAACATCCGTCCGTCATAGACGGGTGCGGCAGGTTTTTTCTCAATGGACTGGAGGAGATGCACCTTATACATATGGAGACGGGAGATGTCATCCCCTTTTGCTACCCGCCCGGTACGAACGACGCAAGGCTCGAACGTAAGCGCATCTCGCTGTGATATCAAAAAGGAGGTCTTTTGAATGCTCTCTCTTGTAAGAAGCGGTCCCGAAAGCCTTGTGCTCCATGCCACGGACAAAGTGGCAGAGATAAAAAAAAGCCTGAACGAGTGGGGGTCACACATCTCCCTCGATCCCGAAAGGGCGCTGGGCATATACGGAAACAACAGGAGGATCATCTTTTTTATTTCATCTTCAAATCTGCTGACCGAAGAAGAGGAAGAGGAGACGTATGTGTCGGAGAATTCCATTGAACTTCTTCTGTGCACTCTGATAAATAGGAGACTCATATCCGGGGTCGAAGAGGTCAAGATGATGCCCGGGTTCATAATGATGAGGCTTTTGGGCAACATAGAAAACGGCATCGCATCGATCCACAAGGATCTTGGAGGGGAGATCATAGACAGAGATCCGATGTTCCGAAACTACATCCCGGGAACTTCCTCTGTCGTATATTTCACGCAAAAGGCGATCAACAGAGCAGTCTCTGTCCAGGATATGTACGAAAAGGCACTGTTGATACACCACAGGTCCAAGGGGGCAATAATCCAGTACCTTTCTGTGAGGGGAATAGAATACCTTGGAGATGCGATGGGGACCCCCGACTGGAATGATGTGGAGATCAAGATCTACGATGCCAACGGACATTTCGACCTGCACAGACAGAGATTGTGGATGGCTGCTCAGGGACTGCAGATAGGGGTCGTGCTGGCTGAAAGATGGGGAAGGGATCAGGCTATGGTCATGATGAGCGTCCCGATCTATCTCGTAAAGATCTTTACACCTATGGAAGTGCAGGAGATAAAAAGAATCGCAATGGGGCTCGAGTATAATGAAATGGGTCAGCGTTTTGCAGACTTTGATGTTTTCTTCAGGGACAAAAAGGTCAGTGCCTATACAGAGCTTGAGTCGCACCCGGGGATGACAAGGAATGAGATCGGCATGCTATATCGCAATGAGATCATGAAAAATATAGATTTTGATTCAATGAAAGAACTGCTTCGCCTGGAATCCATTATTAAAGAGAAATCAGAAATAAAATCAAATAATTAAATTATATATATTTAAATTTTAAATAATTAATATGCGCAGGAGCCCTATCGTAGCCAAATTACGATAAGGCTCCTTTCTTTTTGATCAGGACGATGGCAGGACCGATAATCTTATCACATTCGTTTTTTTATTAAAGAACATAGGTCAAAAAAAGGCTGGAATGATATCTGATTTTGAAATATGCAGTCAGGAAGCTCAGAAAACGGAGAGTATCAACGGCCATAAATTTCTGAATTTTACAATAAATATAATTTTATTAAAAATATATAATTTATAACGATATTTCTTGATATTTCTAAACATGCTTGTATTGGGCAATTTTTGAAAGCCTGATGAACAAAATCAACCAATGTTTGAATTTATAGGGGGGTGGATGCTGAAAATATGACAAGACGTTTTGGATCATTCAGATATTTCACGAAAAGATTGCTGCAAAAAATGACCAATGTTCTTAATTATAATTTTATTGATAATAGAGTTTATATATGATAAGCTGTACAAGTGTCGGGGTCTGAATATCTATTTTGTATATATATTCGAAATTTATTGAATGAGACTGTGAAAGGAGGGTTTCGAAGTTATTTCTGCTCGTTTTCAGGCCCTATCATGAACACGTTTGAAGTTTTGCTTTTTATTACTCTATTCCAAAAATGAATTTTTCAATAAGAAAGCGAGGTCTGACGTATGGCTGAAATCAAACAGGGCGGAGAACAGTTTTCAAGCCGCTGGGGGCTTATTGCTACAATTCTTGGAATGGCCGTCGGCACAGGGAACATTTGGCGCTTCCCGCGCGAATTGGCGGCATGCGGCGGGGGCGCGTTCCTCGTCATTTATGTAATTGCGTTGTTTACTTGGGCTGTACCCCTTATCTGCGCCGAATCCGTTTTCGGTAAAAAGACCCGTATGGCTAACGCGGGAGCCTTTAAGGTCCTCCTGGGAGACAAATGGACATGGATGGGTGCCTGGGCTGGGATGGTCTGCGTCATGCTCGGTGCCTATTATGTCGTCGTCCTTGGGTGGGTAATGAAATATCTTTCTCTCATAGCCACCGGATTCCTCACCACTGTCCAAACGGGCGGGACGGATCTGACCAGCCAGGTCTGGAAAGATTTTGCCCTTACTCCGCCAAGTGTAGAAGCCTGGATGTGGTTCGTCGGAGCCGTCCTTATTTCTGCCGTTATTATTGCACGGGGAGTACAGGGAGGAATTGAGAAGGCAAACAAGGTCCTGATCCCGTCGGTCTATGTAATTCTGGCGATATTGATCATGCGCGTTGTAACGCTTCCCGGCGCCTGGAAGGGCCTTGAGTTCATGTTCACCATCCACCCGGAGGGCTTTAAAGATCCGAGTGTCTGGCTGCGCGCCTACACCCAGGTGGCATGGTCGACCGGAGCCGGCTGGGGAATGTTCCACGTATTTTACGTCTATTCTGCCAAGGACGAGGACATCATGCTCAATTCATTCACGGTGGCATTCGGAGATACGACGGCTGCAACACTCGCCGGTATGGTCGTTATCCCTGCTGTCTTTGCCCTGGCTCCCGATCCGATGGCTGTTATGAAGTCAGGCGCCAACGGGCTCACCTTTGTCAACTTGACGAACCTTTTCGCGCATACGACCGGGGGATTCATTCTGGGGATACTCTTCTTCCTGGCGCTATTCTCGGCGGCTTTGAGCTCTGTCATAGCGATGATCGAGCTTGGATGCCGCAACCTGATGGACATGGGATTCAGCCGCATTAAGGCTACTGCATATGTGACTGGATTTTTCCTCCTGGTCGGGAGCTGGTCCGCACTTGACAACGGTATATTCGAGAACCAGGACATGGTCTGGGGCGTGGCGCTCCTCATGGTCGGGCTTCTCTACGCCGTCGCGGCGATGAAATACGGTGTGGACAAGCTCTGGAAGGATGACATCGAACCCTGCTCCGACCTTCGCGTAGAATGGCTGTGGAAGGGCATCAGATTCTTCCCCGTCCTCTTCGCTTTAGTGTGGGGCTGGTGGTTCTATCAGGCGATGACCTGGTACCCGGGTGAGTGGTTCAAATTCTGGCCGCTTCAGAAATACGCATATACCCCCGGATCCATGGTAGTTGAGTGGGTCCTCCTCGCTGTTATCCTCATCGCGCTGAACGGCGCCATGGCCAAGAGGCTTATCCACGCCAACGTGCTGGATTAGCTTCGGTTTGAAAGAAAAGGGAGGAAATCAGTATGTGGCAGCTGAATATGGCGCTATTCATAGGTATTACCATGGGTTCTTTCGCATGGGCCATCAGAAAGGCCCTCAGCTCTGAAAAGAAAAAAAGAGGTTAGGGCAGGGGCTCAATAAGCCTGATTTATATTTGACCCAACGGAGACGGCGTGCTATGCCGTCTCCGTTGCCTGTTGGGGCTGATCTGTTACGTATCTTGCTTTTTTTGAATATAGTGCTATAAGATAATCTCTGCTGAATGTTCTTTATCAGGTCAACAGCGAAAGGCGGAATAAGGTTGAAGATCGTTCTGGTCGGAGCGGGAGAAGTTGGATATTACGTAGCAAAAGACCTCTCTGCGGACGGCCACGACATAGTCGTGGTCGAAGAAAATGAAGAGAGGGCTCAGCGCGTCGAGAATGACTTGGACGTGATCGTTGTAAGGGGGAACGGAGCAAGGCCCAGCGTGCTTGAAAGGGCAGGCGTGAAAGAGGGCTGCGAAGACATTTCCCTCCTCATCGCATGTACCAACAAGGACGAAGTCAACATAATGGCATGTTGGATAGCAAAAAAAATGGGCATTCCGCATGTCATTGCAAGGGCTGTGGGCCTGGAGTTCACGGACAACGAAGGCTGGGCGAGGGATCTGGGAATAGATATGCTCATCTCCCCTGAAAGGTCAGTAGCGAGGGAGATGGAAGAGCTCCTTGAAGTCAGGGGAGCACTTCATGCTGTTGAGATCGCCGGAGGCAAGGCCGGGATCTATGTTTTCAGGATCGCGGATGACTCATTGATCAAGGAGATGCCGTTATGTGAGGTCAGGAGAAAAAATCCGAACCTCATCACCCTTATAGTTTCCATACAGAGAGACGGGGTAAGCTTTGTCCCCAAAGCTAACGATGTCCTGCTGCCCGGCGACATATGCTACTCCATGTGCTACCGCGACCAGGTCCACCAGCTGGAGTCGCTTTTTCAGCCCTCCCTTTCGAAAAAATTCCGCAGAGTCTTTATAATCGGTGCCGGGAAGATCGGTTTCCAGACGGCAAAGCGTCTCATCGCCAGGACTCCCGGAATAGATATCCGAATAGTTGAAGAGGACAAGGCAAAGAGCGAACGCATAGCGGGAGAACTGCCTGAAGTGCTTGTAATATGCGGGGACGGCGCAGACTCTGACCTCCTTCTTTCGGAAGGCATAGACAAGGCGGATGGTTTCGTCGCGGCAACTGAACAGGATGAGACCAACCTCATGCTTGCAGTCCTCGGAAAGACGCTTGGAGCTTCAAAGAGCATTGCGGTGGTGAAAAGGTCGAATTATCTGGGAATGACAGAGCATTTACCCGTAGATTCGATAGTGAACAGGAACCAGACCCTTGCGCAGGTCATCATACGGTACGTTCGCTACCCCGGATCATCCAGAGTCCTTATGGTTTTTGAAGAGATAAGTTCAGAGGCGTTGGAGCTTACCCTTTCTGCCGGGTCACCGTGTTTGGGGAGGCCCCTTATGGATCTGCACATGCCGGCCGGCTCTGTCATAGGCCTGATCGAGCGGGGAAATGAGCTTCTGATACCTACGGGAAAGACCGAACTAATGGAGGGAGACAAAATAGTAGTCTTTGCATCTGCCGATATCATGCCCCATGCAATGGAAACAATCGGAGAATCATTGAAGTGAAACTGAAAATAGTGGCAAGATTCCTTGCCGTAATAGTCTTCCTCATTTCCGCGTGCATGATCATGCCTTTGGCATGGGCCGTCAGGGAGGGAGGAAACGAAATAAGGGCCTTTGCCTATTCGATCGCGTTGGGCTCGTTATTTTCGATCACACTTCTTTTGTTCAGCTACAAAGCTCAGGCCAGGGACATGGGAACGAGAGAGGCCTTTGCCGCTGTCGCTCTGGCCTGGATCTTTGCATCTTTTCAGGGATGCCTCCCCTATTATCTAGGAGGTTATGTGTCCGATTTCACAGAAGCTTACTTTGAAGCGATGTCCGGATTCACTACGACAGGGGCGACGATCTTTCGTGATATCGAAACGCTGCCGAGAGGGATCATCTTCTGGCGTGCAGTAACACACTGGCTCGGCGGGATGGGAATAGTGGTCCTTACCCTGGCTCTCCTTCCGATGCTTGGAATGGGAGTCACCCAGCTCTTCAAGGCAGAGGTGCCGGGCCCTGTTCTGGAGAAGATCAGCCCGAGGATACAGGATTCGGCGCTGATGCTGTGGAAAGTCTACCTGGGAATAACTGCCGTCGGGATATTGCTGATGCTCGCAGGCGGAATGGATCTGTACGACTCGATATGCCATGTATTCGCCGCGGTATCGACAGGCGGCTTTTCGACCCGCAACCAAAGCGTTGGCTGGTATCACTCTGCCTTCATCGACTGGTCGCTTACCGCCGTCATGTTCGTTTCGGGGGCAAACTTCGGCCTCCATCTCCTCGCTATTAAAAACAGGACTCTTAAGCCGTACAGGGATCCGGAGTTCAAGTTCTATTCCGGGGTAGCACTTTTGTCGACGTTTGTCATCACGACTTCTCTTTTCAGAAACAGCTGCTATCCGACGATCATCGAATGCCTTAGATATTCTGCCTTTCAGGCCGTGAGCATGATGACCACGACCGGGTTCGTTACGGCAGACTTCTCAAAATGGCCTACTATCACGCAGATGACCATCGTCGTGCTGATGTTTATAGGCGGCTGTGCCGGATCTACATCCGGTGCAATAAAATGCATCAGGATCCAGATGGTTTTAAAGCAGATCTCGGCAGAGGTGAGAAGATTCATCCACCCACACGCTTATGTGCCGATACGTCTGGGAGATAAGACAATAACTGACAAGCTGGCCTTTTCGGCCTCTTCTTTCATTGCGCTCTATTTTGTGATATTTGCCGTGGCTGCCGTGATGATCTCGTACACAGGAGAAGACGTGGTCACTTCGATAACCGCTGTTGCGGTCACACTGGGCAATATCGGTCCCGGGCTCGGAGATGTGGGGCCCGCGACTACCTTTCATACGCAGACAATACTCGCAAAATGGATCTATGTCTTCTGCATGCTTTGCGGCAGATTGGAGCTGTATACAGTCCTGGTCCTCTTCACAAAAGACGCCTGGCACAGATAACAGAAGCTTCTTCAAGTCTCTTTTTTACCCCATCCACCGGATATCCACATAGATAATCACACAATATGTAGTGTTTGGTGGATAAGATTCTCTTGTATATAGTGTTTTACCTCTTACAGATATAAATTTTCATGTTATTATAATTATTGTCGTCAGATAATTTGACCGCAATTATTTGCCCTTAAAACCAAAGGGAGGTTTTATTTTATTATGCTGCAGAAACCCGAATTCAACAAACAAGCGAAAGAGATCCTGGCCGACCGTTACCTGTGGAAGGACGACTCGGGAAAACCCCGCGAAACACCCGAGCAGATGCTTATGCGCGTCGCGAACCACGTGGCGTCTGCCGAGAAGACGGCTCCGCTTAAGTACATGTGGGCTGATGAATACTATGATGTGATGGCCAAACTCCTGTTCCTGCCGAACAGCCCCACAATAATGAACTCGGGACGCCCGGCTCCCCACGGGCAGCTTGCTGCCTGTTTTGTGATCGGGATCGAAGATTCCATGGAGAGCATCTGTGAGGCGATAAGAAAGCAGATGCTGATCCACAAAAGCGGCGGAGGCACCGGCTTCAATTTTTCCAACCTGCGTGGCTGCGGCTCCAAGGTAAACAGCACCAACGGGAGGGCATCGGGTCCCATCTCGTTCATGGGTCTTTTCGACAAGGCGACCGAGACCGTACAGCAGGGCGGTATGAGAAGGGGCGCCAACATGGGGATCCTTAATGCGGATCATCCGGACATTCGCGACTTTATACACTGTAAGGACAAAGACGGGACGATAGCCAACTTTAACATCTCGGTAGGGGTGTTTGACAGCTTCATGGAGAAGGCAGAAGCCGATCCGGCGGGCCCTGAGGCCGACCTTCTGCGTGAAATAGCCGATACCGCGTGGAGGACCGGTGATCCCGGGATAATATTCCTGGATGCCATCAACAGGGGCAACACGACACCCGAACTCGGTCCACTGACCAGCACCAACCCGTGCGGAGAATCTCCCCTCT
Source organism: Synergistaceae bacterium UBA1358 (assembly GCA_002306075.1). Classification (GTDB taxonomy): domain Bacteria; phylum Synergistota; class Synergistia; order Synergistales; family Synergistaceae; genus Caenicola. The sequence continues at coordinate 35,909 of DBRW01000030.1, read as the reverse complement.
ATCCCAACGAGGCCTGCAACCTCGGTTCGTTGAACATTGCAAAGATGGTAAACAGGGATGGATTCGACTTTGAGCTCCTGGAAAAGACCGCGGCCGTTGCGACGAGATTCCTGGACAGCGTAATAGACGTGAACCACTATCCCCTTCCGGAAATATTGGAAGCAGTCAAAAAGACGCGCAAGATCGGTCTTGGAGTCATGGGATGGGCCGACCTTCTCTTCCGTCTGAGGATACCCTACGACAGTGACCGTGCTTTGGAGCTGGCAGAAAAGATCATGTCGACGATAAGGGAGACCGCGCACAGGACTTCGGCAGAGCTTGGCAAGGAGAAGGGGATACCTGAAGCATTGGTGCATCTTGGCCGCCGCAACGCCACCCTTACCTGCATCGCTCCGACGGGGACGATAGCCCTGCTTGCTGACTGTTCGTCAGGCATCGAACCCCTGTTTGCGCTTGAGCACACCAGGGTGCGCACCCAGGTCGACGGGACCAAGGTCGTCATGAAGCAGGTCAACAGGTATTACGCGGAGGCCCTTAAGGAGGGGCTGGGAGAAGATGTCATCGGGTCTGTTTTTGTAACGTCGCATGACGTGGCACCGCTTTTCCACGTTAAGACCCAGGCAGCTTTTCAGAAGTATACGGACCTTGCGGTATCCAAGACCGTCAACCTGCCGCATGACAGCTCGGTAAGGGACGTCCTTGATTCCTATGTCCTTGCCTGGAAGCTGGGTTGCAAGGGCATCACCATTTACCGCGACGGTTCGAAATCGACACAGGTCCTTTACAAAAAAGAAGAAGACAAGAACGTTCAGCCCAAGACGGACGAGATGAATACCGAAGGATCTTTTGAGAAGGTCCCTGTTGCTGTTCCGAATATCAAGCCGATGAAACTCCTCCTCAAAAGAAGATAGGACTGACAGGGACGACATAATACGCAGACAAGAGGCAAGGGCCGGAGGCTGACTCCGGCCCTTGCCTCTTGTCTCGGCTGCAGGCGTGTATCGGATCGATATAACGCTGAACTCTGCCCGGCATATTTTGATGGAAATGTAACGGCTTAAAATTGATTGAAATTATCGTACTATTCAAAATATGACTCAAATTGTGAAAATTATATTGACGTATAAGCGTAAAGTGTATATATATGTCTGACAGACATATCGATAAAGACGGAGAACAGTTTTATGAGAGAGCCCGGCCTGCTGAAGGATACAGACAAAACGGGCGGCATGTTCACAAGGGCAAAGTTTATCGATCCAGGCTTTGAAGCATTACCTCGGTTAAACCAAAGACCGTTGTTTCTTTCAGGCAACACAGCTAAATTTCTGACACATTTTCCTAAGCAGATCATTGTTCGTTCCATATGAATAACGGAAAAGAAAAATATCATCTTTTACCGAGTGAAACGGCATCTGAAAAAACGAAGTTTACATTTAACAACATATCAGGTTATTAGTAAGTAATTATAGGGGGTGGTGCAAATGCCATAAACGGAGATTTCTTAACAGGGATCTATTGTATTGCGTTAAAAGCAAAGAACAGCCGGAATTTGTAAAAGGCAGGAAAAAATAGGGGAACCAAAAGGAGTGGATAGAAGTGCTGAAGTTGGTCAGAAAAGGGGTATATTTGCTCCGCAAAGAGCTCTTGGTCGAAGAGGCGGAGAATATGGATATGAGGGAGATAAACGACCGCTTGACAAACGCCGGCCTTGATCCTATGGAAAGTGTCCTGCCGGACAAAATGACGGCGTCAAAGGGAACGATCGCCTGGCGGATACTTCAGGCTCACAACGAAGACAAAAGCGGCGAAAAACTAAAAATACATTTCGACGCACTTGCGTCACATGACATCACCTATGTTGGGATAATCGAGACAGCCATAGCGAGCGGGATGAAAAAATTCCCGATACCCTATGTTCTCACGAACTGCCACAACAGCCTGTGTGCGGTCGGCGGGACGATAAACGAGGACGACCATGTATACGGACTATCGGCGGCAAAAAAATTCGGAGGCGAGTTCGTGCCTCCGCACATGGCCGTTATACATTCCTATGTTCGTGAAATGATGACAGGGTGCGGGAAAATGATCCTCGGATCTGACAGCCATACCCGTTATGGGGCACTCGGAACGATGGGTATCGGCGAAGGCGGTCCTGAGCTCGTGAAGCAGCTGCTGAACCATACTTATGACTTCCCGCGGGCCGAGGTCATCGCAGTATACCTGAAGGGGACGCCCCATCCCGGTGTCGGCCCGCAGGATGTCGCACTTGCCCTTATCGGGAAGGTCTTCAAGGATGGTTTCGTCAAGAACAAGATCCTGGAGTTCGTAGGGCCGGGAGTCAGCAGTCTGCCTGTGGAATTCCGCAACGGAATAGATGTTATGACGACAGAGACGGCCTGTCTCTCCTCGATATGGAGGACCGACGATCCTGTTAAAAAGTATTACGAGATACACGGACGGCCGGATGATTTCAGCCTGCTCGAACCTGACGATGCAGCATGGTATGACGGTGCGGTGATCATCGATCTTGACAAGGTCAGGCCAATGATCGCCCTGCCCTTCCACCCAAGCAACGTTTTTACGATCGACGAGCTGAACGAAAACGCAGGAGATATCCTTGAAATGGTCGATAAAGAGGCCTCGCAGCAGATAGAGAATCCAAGCCTCTCTTTGTCCCTTAGGAAAAAGCTCCGCAACGGGAGCCTCCATGTCGATCACGGTGTGATAGCGGGATGCGCCGGCGGCACTCCGGACAACATAGTCGCTGCGGTCCAGATATTAAGGTCCAACAATTCCGGGATAGGTGAGTTCAACCTGAGTGTCTACCCCGGCAGTCAGCCCATAATGATGGATCTTATGGAAAACGGCACCCTGCAGGATCTGATGTCCGCAGGGGCAACGGTCAGGACCGCCTTCTGCGGACCCTGTTTCGGGGCATGCGACACGCCGGCCAACAACAGCCTGAGCATCAGACACACGACACGGAATTTCCCGAACAGGGAGGGGTCGAAGCCGAACGCAGGGCAGCTTGCCTCAGTGGCCCTGATGGATGCCAGATCTATCGCGGCAACGGCGGCAAACGGCGGTATGCTTACCTCTGCGGAAGCGTACGGTGAATTGCTGCACGAGGTCGAATATAGGTTCCGGAGGGAGATATACGACAAAAAGGTCTATAGAGGCTACGGCAAGCCGCATCCCGAGACAAAGCTCGTATATGGTCCCAATATCTGCCCGTGGCCCAGAATGTACCCGCTTGCAGAAAACCTGATGCTCTCTCTGGCATCGGTCATCACAGATCCGGTCACGACGACGGATGAACTGATACCCTCCGGCGAAACTTCTTCGCTTCGCTCCAATCCTCTTAAGCTGGCTGAATATGCTCTCTCACGGAAGGATCCCGGATATGTGGGAAGGGCGAAGGCAGCTCAGGCTCTCGAGAACATGCGCAGGAAGACGGCTGAAGGAGGAAGCGGAGAGGTACCCTTTGAACTTAAGTCAGTCCTCGCACTTACAGGGATCGAGAATGCCGTGAAACATGTCGGCATAGGGAGCACTATCTTTGCTGTAAAGCCCGGCGACGGGTCAGCCCGAGAGCAGGCGGCATCCTCCCAGAAGGTGCTGGGAGGAGAGGCGAATATAGCTGAAGAGTACGCCACGAAACGGTACAGGAGCAACCTTGTCAACTGGGGCATGATACCTTTCATAATCGCTCCGGGAGAAAAAGAGAAACTTTCCGTGGGTGACTGGATCTTCATTCCCGGTATCCGAAAAGCGATCAGGGACGGTCTGACTAAGGTCGACGCAGTGATCATCCGCGGCGCCGTGAGGACGGGGATAACCCTTAAAATGCCCGACCTCACCAAAGAGGACAGGGAGATCATACTGGCCGGTTGCCTTATGAACCACTACTCGCGGCAGAATGAGATCCAAAGCGAAATAAACCGCAAAAAAGCTGTCATCAAGTACATATAGGATCTGAAGGGCGGGAACGATATGAAGATAACGATGAAGACACCCCTGGTGGAAATGGACGGGGATGAAATGACCCGGGTGATCTGGGCAAAGATCAAGGAGATACTGCTTGGACCCCATATCGACCTGAAGACCGTATACTATGATCTGGGACTCAAGAAACGAGATGAGACTGACGACAGGATAACGACGGAAGCCGCGGAGGCAACAAAAAAATACGGCGTGGCGGTCAAATGCGCCACGATAACCCCCAATCAGCAGAGAGTCGAAGAATACGGACTGAAGCAGATGTGGAAGAGTCCGAACGGAACTATAAGGGCCATACTTGACGGTACGGTCTTCAGAGCCCCGATATTCCTGGACTGCATCAGCCCCACCGTCAGGACGTGGAAAAAGCCGATCACCATCGCGCGTCACGCTTACGGAGATATTTACAAGGATGTTGAGATGGTCATAGACAGCCCCGGCAAAGTATATCTGACGTTCGAGCCAGCGGACGGCGACAGCGGCAAGGTCCAAAGGGAACTCGTCCACAGCTTTACGGGCGGCGGCGTGGTCATGGGGATGCATAACCTCGACAGGTCCGTAGGGAGCTTTGCCCGCTCGTGTTTCAAATATGCGCTGGCCACGAAACAGTCGCTGTGGTTCTCCACCAAGGATACGATATCCAAAAAGTATGACCACCGGTTCAAGGATATTTTCCAGGAGATATTTGAGACCGAATTCAAGGATGATTTTGAGAAATGCGGGATCGAATACTTCTATACGCTGATCGATGATGCCGTTGCCCGTGTGATACGTTCGGAAGGAGGATTCATATGGGCGTGCAAGAACTATGACGGAGACGTAATGTCCGATATGGTGGCGACGGCGTTCGGGAGCCTGGCTATGATGACCTCGGTCCTTGTCTCCCCGGACGGAGTATTTGAGTACGAAGCGGCACACGGTACAGTCACCCGCCACTATTACAAGTATCTCAACGGCGAGGCCACCTCGACCAACCCGATGGCAACGATCTTCGCCTGGTCAGGGGCACTGCGGAAGCGCGGAGAACTTGACGGGATCGAAGAGCTTCAGGTCTTTGCCGACAGGCTTGAAAGGGCTTCGAAGGAGACGATAGAAGCAGGGATAATGACCAAGGATATTTCATCCATAGCAGACCTGGATGACAAAAAAGTCGTGACCACCGAAGAATTTCTCCATGCCGTCGCAGAGAGGCTGAAATAAAGTAATATATACGAAGGGGGAGGGGGAAATTTCCCCCTCCTTCAACGATCGGAAATGAAAGGTGATGAGCGGATTGATCTTGCTTAATACGGCCAGCGCAGGGACGTTGGAATCGTCGGACTGTCTGGTGACGGTTTCACCGGCTGAAAAACTCAAACTTGAATATAAGGGTGCCAACAGCGAAATTTTTGCTGAAAGAACGAAGGCAATCGTTGAGAACGTCCTAAAAAAATACGGACTCGGCGGAGCGGAGATATCTATCCAGGATCAGGGGGCTCTTGAGATAACTATAAAAGCCCGGCTGGAAACCGCCGTCAGCCGTGCATGCAAGGGGGCGGCCGGACAATGAAGCCCTGCCGTTCGATGCTCTACATACCGGGTGATTCTCCGGGCATGATCCAGCATGCGCCTGTCTTCGGGGCTGACAGCATACTGCTTGACCTTGAAGATGCGGTGGCCATTGCCGAGAAGGATGCGGCAAGGAAAATGGTCGCCTGCTTTTTACAGGATTATGATTTTAAAGATCTCATCGTAACCGTAAGGGTAAACGGTGCCGATACGGAATTTTTCGACGATGACCTGAGTGAGATAATCCCGTGTCTGCCGGCGGCTGTCAGGATCCCAAAATGCAACGGTCCGGCGGATGTCCTTTCAGCGGATAAAAAGATCGAAGAGATAGAAAGAGCCAATTCCATCCCTGTAGGCAAAGTTCGGATACATGCGATGATCGAAACTGCCGTCGGAGTGGAAAACGCATACCACATTGCATCGGCCTGCCCGCGTGTCGAGGCCATAACTCTCGGAGGACAGGACCTGACTGCGGATATGGGCGTAAAAAAAACTAAAGAAGGCTGGGAACTTTTCTATGCCAGGAGCAGAGTCGTAGTTGCAGCCCGTGCTGCAGGCGTGGCTGTGTATGACACGGTATGGGCGGACATAAACGACAAAGAGGGACTGCTCAGGGAGTGCAGGTCGATAGTAGGGCTTGGTTTCACCGGAAAGGCGGCGATCCATCCCGATCAGATAGAGACTATACACCAGGCATTCATGCCCGATGAAAAAGAGCTGAAAAAGGCTGTGCGCATCGTAGAGGCTGCCGAAAAAGCGAAAAACGAGGGCAAGGGCGTCATCTCGGTAGACGGCAAAATGGTAGATGCGCCTGTAGTGGCAAGGGCTCGTCACTTGCTCGAACTTGCGGATCTCTATGGTCTTGAAAGGAGCGGATCGTGATGGAGATGGTTCTGAATTCACTTGGAAGAAAGGTCCCCCTCGAGCTTTCGGGAGCAGGATCTTTCTCCCCGTATGCATCTCCCTATGCCATGCTTGGCCGGCCCGGCGCATTCGGCGGGACTCGGATCCAGCTGCGCCGTCCGATGCCGTCAAGGAGCAAGATCGTTGAGAATATTGAAAAGGCTGTAGAACTGTCGGGACTTCAAAACGGGATGACGATCTCATTCCATCACCATCTCAGGAACGGCGATGCGGTGATGCCGATGGTCCTTGATGTCCTGGAGAAAATGGGCTTCAAGGGGCTGACCCTTGCCCCAAGTTCGATCCCGGACGTCCATGACTGCATCGCAGACTATATCAGGAGCGGCCTGATAAACCGCCTCTACACGTCCGGAGTCAGGGGTGAGCTTGGGAAACTGCTTTCCAGAGGCGAACTGGAGATACCGGTCGTGATAAGAAGCCACGGAGGCAGGGCGAGGGGCATCGAAGAAGGATCGATATCGATCGATGTCGCATTCCTTGCTGCCCCTGCCTGCGATCCGCTTGGCAATATCACAGGCAGCACAGGTCCTTCGGCATGCGGTTCAATGGGCTATGCGATGACTGATGCACGCTATGCAAGGCATGTCATAGCGATTACCGACAATCTTGTCGATTACCCGCTTAATCCCAGGATCTCGATACCGCAGTATCTTGTAGACAGCATAGTGTGCGTTGAAAGCCTGGGAGATCCGAAGAAGATCGCAACCGGAGCCGCGAGGATAACAAGGAATCCTGTGGACCTGAAGATCGCCAGGGATTCCTTCCTGCTGATGAAAGCTTCAGGGATAGTGGAACGGGGCTTCTCCTTTCAGATGGGTGTGGGAGGGGCAAGCCTCGCCGTCGCAAAATATCTTGCGGAGTACATGAGGGAGAAGGGCATCAGGGGTAGCTTCGGGCTCGGCGGAGTTGGCGGATATCTTGCCGGGATGCTAGAGGAGGGCCTTTTTGACGCGGTATTCGACGTGCAGAGCTTTGATTCGGCTGTCACGAAGTCGATCCATGAAGATCCCCGCCATATCGAGATCGACTCTTCGTGGTACGCGAACCCTTTCAATGCCGGCTGCCTAGTCAATAACCTTGACTGCGTCATTCTGGCGGCCCTTGAGGTCGACTGTGATTTCAACGTCAACGTGCTCACCGGCCACGACGGAGCGCTCAGAGGAGCCTCGGGAGGGCATCAGGATACCGCGGCCGGGGCGAAACTTTCAATAGTGGCCGCACCTTCCTTCAGGGGCGGAGTCCCATCGATAAAGGAAAGGGTCACAACGATAACCACTCCGGGCGAGACGGTCGACGCCATAGTGACGGAGAGGGGCATCTGCATCAATCCCCGAAGGGAAGACCTTCTCGGCTCTGCCCTCAAGGCAGGGCTGCCCGTAGTTGATATAGAAGCCCTGAAGGAGGAAGTCGAGAAACTGACAGGCGTTCCCCGGCCTCCTGAATTTGACTGCGACAAGATAGCCGCGGTCGTTGAGTACCGTGACGGAACTCTTATTGATACCGTATATGCAAGAAAGCAATGAAGAAAGTCTTTGTCCGGCCATTTTTACAGGTTTCAAATAAAACTTAAGTGACCGCCTGACTCGGATGATCGGAGAAAGCGGCCGGTAACCGGAGAAAGGGCCGAAGAGCTTAAAAGATCTTCGCCCCTTTTATCTGGAGCAGGTCGGCGTCAGCCTTTCAGATAATTCTGTTTCTCAGAGGCATGATCATTTCCGGGGGGATGCTTATTGCCATGCTGTCTCCCGGGCGGAGTGAGTCGTCTTCAAGAGAGGGCAGCTCCATCCGGATACGGGAGAATTCCTTCCTGGGATCGGCATCTTCCGGAACCACTGTAACAATGACCGAAAAGAGGTCGTGTCTGATCTCCAGCACCCGGCAGCTGATTTTATTCAGGTCCCCATGCTTGTTGCTCAGGGGAAGGATCCTGTGCGCCCTGACACCTATATATCCTGCGTCACCCGGGACATGGGCCGAACACTTAAGGTTGGTTTTCCAATCGACAGCATATACTGTGTCGTTTGACAGTTTTTTTATTTTTGAATAGTTTTTGCATCCCGATAAAAGGGCTGAGGCAAGTGTAGGGGGAGCATTGAAAAATTCATCGACCGAGCTGACTTTTTCTGATCGTCCGTCGTTTATGACACACACTTTCCGGCATATCCTATAAACTTCATCCCTGTTATGGGAGACATACAGAGTTGTTCCCCTGTATTTTTCCAGGATCTCCGTGAGCTCCTTTTCTACCTGCCAGCGAAGGTAACTGTCAAGGGCGGATAATGGTTCATCAAGCATTATGATTTTGGGATCGCTTGCCATCATCCTCGCAAGGGCCACACGCTGCTGTTGTCCCCCCGAAAGCTGGACGGGGTAATGGTTTTCAAGTCCTGTCAAATAAAAGCTTTCAAGCAGGGTGTCCAGTTTTTCTTTCGTGTCCTTCCCTCTGCCGCAGCTTTTGATCACGGCACATAGATTCTGCTCGACCGTCATATTGGGGAAAAGGGCGTAGTTCTGGAAAAGCAGCCCGACGTGCCTTTCCTGAGGGCTCAGGTTGATCTTTTTTTCTGAATCAAACAATGTCACGCCGTCTACGACAATACGTCCCATATCCGGCTTGACTATGCCGGCGATGCATTTCAGCGTCATGCTCTTGCCGGACCCCGAAGCTCCGAGCAGGGCAAGGATCTCGTTCTCAGCTTCAAACTCAGTGTCCAGAACGAAATTTCCGAACGATTTTTTTATTTTTACATATACTGACATTTTCTGCCCCTAATCCTCATGGTCGAAATGGTTTTTGGCGGCACCGACAGGCTGTTTATAACGGTTTTCAAGCATATTTACAGCTGTAAGCACTATAAACGAGATAACAAGATTTATAAACACCCACTTATAGGCAAGTGCATCATTTCCTTCTCTCCAAAGCTGGTATACCGTTGTGGAAATTATTGCGGTCCTCCCGGGGATATAGCCTGCTACCATGGTCGTGGCGCCGAACTCACCGAGGGCGCGTGCAAATGACAGTACGGCACCGGCAAGTATGCCCTGTTTACAGTTCGGCATGATGACCCGCCAGAAGAGGAATGTGTCCGACAGGCCCAGGGTCTGTCCGGAGTAAAGCAGCGTGCTGTCAAATGACTCGAAGGCGCCGCGGGCAGTACGGTACATAAGAGGAAAAGATATTATCGTTGTTGCAAAAATTGCTGAATACCAAGTCATGGTCAGCTTGAATCCAAAGACTTCAAGGACCCTTGAACCTAAAGGCCCAAGCGGTCCGATCATTTTAAGCAAAAAAAATCCGATGACAGTCGGAGGCAAGACCAAAGGGAGTGTCAGGACACCGTCGATCAGCCCTTTAAGAAAACGGGGGGTCTTCGCTATGTAATGCGCGGCAAAAATACCAAGAAAAAAAGTAAAAAATGTTGAGATCAATGCCACCCGCAACGAATTATAAAGTGGGAACCAGTCCATATCTTACCCCTATCCGGTCATTCAAGAAAAGGAGCGGTCGGCCTTTTATCAAGGCATGACCACTCCTTATTGATCATGGTCCTGTTATTTGGCTGGAACTGCAAATCCTATTTTGTTAAAGATTTTTGAACTTTCCGGTCCCTTGAGAAAATCAACGAATGCCGCTGCGGCTTCCGGGTTTTTTGCTTTTTTCAAAATGGCGGCAGGGTATGTGATGGGCTTATGGCTTCCCTTTGGCGCTTCGGCGACAACATCAACACCCTTTGATGTTGCTGCATCCGTGCTGTAAACTATGCCGCAGTCGACTGCACCTGCAGCCACCTGTGAGAGCACTTCCTTGACATTGCTCGCGTAGCTTATCTTGTTCATGCTTTTAAGTTTGTCCCAAAGGCCCAGGTTTTTGTAGATCTCTTCCGAGTATTGGCCTACCGGAACATCCGAGTTCCCAAGCGCGATTATAAAAACTTTTTCAGTGACCGCGTCCCTGAAGTCGCTGATCCCTTTCGGGTTATGTCCTTTGGGGACCACCATTACGACCTTGTTGGAGACGATGTTGAAGCGTGTCCCTTCCAGAACCAGGTCAAGCTTTTTCGTGTTCACTTTGGGATCTGCCTTTATGTCGATCTGATTCATCTGCTTCTGGCCTGCGGATATGAAAATATCGCACTCAGCGCCCTGCTCGATCTGCGTCTTAAGGGTGCCGCTGGAGTCAAAATTGTAGACTAGCTTTACATCAGGCGCCGACTTTTTGTACGCTTCCGCGATCATATTCATGGATTCCGTCATGGATGCTGCTGCAAATACAGTCAGCGTTGTCCCCGCATTGGCATGCAGAGGAAAGGCGAAAACAGAGAGTGCCAATATTAAGATGGAGATAAGAGAGAGCTTGAAAGACTTTCGAACGATCATATCAGAGACCTCCTATTGCAACTAAGTATCAACAAAGAGAGTATAAGAGAGTCCCGGGTTTTTTGCAACACTGTTGCGATTATTGGGCATTAAAATTTTTATTGGTTCAGATCTGTCCTCCAAGGCTTGGTAAAAATATCAGGAAGCCTCTGAGTCCGAGACCTCCTGATAATTCTAAAATCCTCTTTGCCAAAACAGCGGCAACTTTTACAGTGGTTTATCCCTCAGTACGGCGCCCTCTACGCCGGAGCTTGCAAATTCCCTGTACCTTGTTAGGAAGGGACTCTCCACCGGCTGTACCCAGGGTACGAATTTTTCCCTTCTTCTTGCAAGGACTTCCTCACTCACCTTGAGGTCGAGCCTTTTGGCGGGGATGTCGATCGATATGATGTCCCCCTCTTCAACGAGTCCGATCGGCCCGCCCACTGCAGCTTCCGGAGAGACATGCCCGATCGAGGCGCCCCTTGTGGCTCCCGAGAATCGGCCATCTGTGATAAGGGCTACTGTTCCTCCCTTACCCTGCCCCATTATCGCCGAGGTCGGCGTGAGCATCTCGCGCATACCGGGCCCTCCCTTTGGTCCTTCGAAACGGATGACTACGACGTCTCCGTCATTTATCCCGTTGTTAAGGATGGCCTTGCTTGCATCTTCCTCGCAGTCGAAGACCCGTGCAGGGCCCTCGTGTACAAGCATCTCGGGAAGTACCGCGGACTGCTTTACTATGGCGCCCAGAGGAGCGAGGGTGCCCTTGATGAAGGCCAGTCCTCCCTCCTTATGGTAGGGGTCTTCGACAGGGCGGATGACGTTGTCGTTCACGACCTTTGCCTTGCTTAGGTTCTCTCTGACGCTTCTGCCGGTCACTGTGATCAGTTCTCCGTGGATGAGTCCCTTTTCAAGCAGCCTTGCCATGAGTCCCTCAACGCCGCCGGCCTGCCAGAGGTCTTCTATGTGGTGATGGCCTCCGGGGCTCATCGAGCATAGGTGCGGGACCCTCGCGCCGATCTCGTTGAAGAGTTCAAGGGGAAGTTTAAGGCCGGCTGCCCATGCTATGGCAGGAAGGTGAAGAGAAGTGTTGGTGGAACCTCCGAGCGCCAGATCCACCGCAAGTGCGTTTTCAAAAGCTTTCATGGTGAGGATGTCCCTCGGCCTGATGTTTTTCTCTATCAGACCCATCACGGCCCGCCCCGCGTCCTTAGCAAGGCGCACACGGCCCGCATGTACTGCCGGTATGGTGCCGTTTCCCGTAAGTCCAAGCCCCAGGGCCTCCATCATGCAGTTCATGGTGTTTGCTGTAAACATCCCCGAGCAGGATCCGCATCCGGGGCAGGCGTTGTCTTCCACGTCCCTGAGCTCTTCATCCGAAATCTTGCCCGCAGCCTTCATCCCGACGCCCTCGAAGACGCTGTTGAGGTCCAGGACCCTCCCCTTAATTGTGCCGGCCATCATCGGCCCTCCGGAGATGACAACAGACGGAAGGTTCAGCTTTGCCGCGGCCATTGCCATGCCGGGGACGATCTTGTCGCAGTTCGTTACCAGGACAAGTCCGTCGAATGCGTGTCCCTTTGCCATTATCTCTATTGAATCCATGATCAGCTCGCGGCTGGGAAGGGAGAACTTCATTCCCTCGTGGTTCATTGCAATGCCGTCGCAGACGCCGATCACGGGAAATTCGATCGGTAGTCCGCCTGCTGCGTATATCCCTGCCTTCACTGCCTCTGTAATGGTCTTCAGATGGACATGTCCGGGGATTATTGCGTTATAGGAATTCGCGACCCCTATCCATGGGCGTTCTATTTCCCAGTCAGTGTATCCCGCAGCCTTCAGCAGGGAGCGGTGCGGGCTTCTCTGATAACCTTTTTTTGCTTTGTCGCTGTTCATTTCCGGATCCTTCCCCTCAGTTCAGTATCATCTTGTCTATCGATCCGCCCGGCGGTACCATCGGAAGGACCAGCGCGCCCTGCGGTATCCTGAAGTCCACAAGTGCAGGCCCGGGCACCTTCAGGGCAGCCTCTATCGTTTTCCTTATCTCCTCGGGCCTTGTTGCCGAGAAGCCGCTGACTCCCATACCCTCTGCTATCTTTACGAAATCGGGATTCCGGTTGTAGATGGTATTCGAGTAGCGGTGCTCATAGAAGAGCTGCTGCCACTGGCGGACCATGCCAAGGCAGGAGTTGTTGAGGATAAAAACCTTTACGGGTATATTGTAACGCGCACAGGTGTCGAGTTCCTGTATGTTCATCATAAAACTGCCGTCGCCCGCTATACAGCATACATGCTGACCCGGGCAGGCGAGAGCTGCTCCTATCGCTGACGGGAAGCCGAAACCCATTGTGCCCAGACCTCCGGAAGTGACAAAACGGCGAGGTTCTTCCACCTTGTAGTGGAGTGCAGCCCACATCTGGTGCTGACCAACCTCAGTCGTCAGGACGGACTTTCCTCCGGTTATCTCCCTCAGCGTTTCTATGACCTGCCATGGGGCTATCTCCCCCGCATATTCATTTCTGGGAAGAGGTTCCTTCTGACGGATCAGTTCAAGCTCCTCAAGCCAGTGTGACCTGTCGAAATATTTTTTGCTGATGGACTTTCTGATCGCGTCGATTATCTTTCCCGCATCGCCAACAAGCCAGACCTCGGACTCTATTGCCTTGTCTATCTCAGCGGGGTCCAGGTCGATGTGTATTATCTTTGCCTCCGATGCGAAGCTCGACCTCTTTCCCGTGCTCCTGTCGCTGAAACGCGAACCGACCGCGAGTATAACGTCAGCCGTCATCAATGCCCTGTTCGCTACGGGGTGTCCGTGCATTCCTGCCATTCCCAAAGAAAGACCAAGAGGATGAGATTCAGGGAACGATCCCTTTCCGAGCAGCGATGTGACTACGGGTATTTCAAGTTTTTCAGCGAGCTCTGTAAGTTTTCCCGCCGCACCTGACCTGATCACTCCGCCTCCCGCAAAGATGACCGGTCTCTCCGCATGCTCGAGGAGGGAAACTGCCGCGTCAAGTTGGCTCAGGTCTGCTCCCCTTTCCGGGTCGTACCCGGGAAAGCTTATGCTTTGGGGATATTTGAACTCCCCGAAACCCTTCTGCACGTCGGCAGGGACATCTATCAGAACCGGACCGGGCCTGCCTGTCGATGCTATGTAAAAGGCTTTTTTCACAGCGACCGGTATCTGTTCGGGCGTACGGACCTGCATGCTGTGCTTTACGAGAGGAATAGTGGCTCCCATTATATCTGCCTCCTGGAAAGCGTCTGTCCCTATCATGGTCGTGGCCACCTGTCCCGTGATCGCGACCATCGGAACGGAGTCCAGGTTTGCAGTAGCGATCCCGGTCACAAGGTTAGTCGCCCCGGGGCCTGATGTTGCAATGCATACGCCGGGTTTCCCGCTTACTCTGGCGTATCCGTCAGCTGCATGCGAAGCTGCCTGTTCATGGCGCATCAGGACATGGTTGATCTTTGAATCATATATTGCGTCATAAAGGTGGATAACAGTTCCGCCGGGCAGTCCGAATATCGTGTCCACTCCTTCTGCTTCAAGGGACTTGACCACCATTTGGGCTCCGTTCATCTTTGCCATTGGATATACCTCCTATTGTAGAACGACCGTCTTCCGCCCCTTGCCGGGGCTGACAATAAAATTACCTGATGTACTTCCTGATCTTTTCTCCGACCTCTTCGAAAGAGGCTTTTCCTCCGAATTCAAAGGGCAGCTCACTTTCCAGGGCATTTTCAAGGAAATCCGACACGGCGCTGTTTACGGTCTTTGAAGCGTCTGCCTCGCCAAGATGTTCCAGCATCAGAGCTCCTGAAAGTATTGCCGCTACAGGGTTGGCTCTGCCTGTCCCGGCTATGTCGGGAGCCGATCCGTGTACAGGTTCAAACATCGAGAGGCCGTCCCCGATGTTTCCTCCTGCAGCTGTCCCCAGCCCTCCCGCAAGGCCCGCCTGGAGGTCGCTGATTATGTCGCCGAACAGGTTGGGGCAGAGAAGGACCCCATATGCCGCTGGATTGCGGACCAGGTGATAGCATAGTGCATCCACGTTTACCATGGCATATTTCAGCTCGGGATATTCATCTGCCATGACCCTCTTCGCGTTTTCCTCGAAGAATCCGTAGAGGGCCGATACTGCGTTGGATTTTGATACAACAGTTACGGTATCCTCATCGCGCTTTTTTGCGAGCTCACAGGCATATCTGGTTATCCTCTCAACTCCGAGCCTGCTGTTTATGGCGGCCTGGGCAGCGAAGGGACATGCCGGGTCAGTCTTAAGGCTCATCCTGCCTTTGAGTTCATAGCTGCCCCTGCTGACTTCCACAGGAAGCTCAAGTTCCCCGGTCTCAGTAGTTCCTCCGATGCACATATAGAGGTCCTCAGTGTTTTCACGAACCACCACGGAGTCCATCTTCGTCCCCTTCAGGTCGACAGGGGTATGCACCTTAGGCAGTGAAAAGGCCGGGCGCAGATTCACATACTGATCAAAGTAAAAACGAAAGGCAAGGAGTATGCCCTGTTCAAGTATGCCAGGCTTTACCCGGGGGTCGCCGATGGCTCCGAGGAGCATGGCGTCGCAACGGGACATATGCTCCATCGCCTCTTCCGGCATCACTTCGCCGGTGGCAAGGTAGTGCCCTGCCCCGTAAGGGAATTTCTCCCATTCGAAAGAGAATGAGAATTTTTCCCCGCACCTGTCCAGAACTTTGATCGCTTCGCCTATGACTTCCGGGCCTATTCCGTCGCCCGGAATGACCGCTATTTTATATTTTTTCATCTCTCTGTCGCCCCTTATTCAGATAGTCTTGCCCTGACGTAAGGTACGAGACCTCCAAGGCCGATCAGGTTCTGGAGAAAATCGGGAAAGGGTTTTGCGTTGTATGTCTCGCCCTTCGTCCTGTTTGTTATCGTCCCTTTTGCCAGATCCACCTCTATGATATCGTCTTTCGTTATCCGCCCGGTCTCCGTACATTCAAGTATCGGGAGGCCGATGTTTATCGCATTGCGGTAAAATATGCGCGCGAATGATCTGGCTATCACACAGGAGGCCCCTGAGCCCTTTATGGCTATCGGGGCATGTTCCCTGCTGGATCCGCAGCCAAAGTTGTTTCCGGCTACGATCATGTCGCCCTTCACTACTCCTCCGGCGTAAGAGGCGTCTATGTCTTCCATGCAGTGGGCGGCAAGTGATCTTTCGTCGCTGGTGACAAGATACCTTGCGGGGATGATGACATCCGTGTCAACATTGTCGCCGTATACCCACGCTTTTCCTTTTAAGATCGTCTCCATCTCCATGCCCCCTAGCCCGTTATTTCCTTCGGATGGCAGATGTGGCCCGCTACAGCCGAAGCCGCCGCTACCATGGGTCCTGAGAGTACGACTTCGCTTTTCGGGGATCCCATCCTGCCTACGAAATTTCTGTTGCTTGTAGATATGCAGCGTTCGTCTGCGGCAAGTATGCCTAGGTGTCCGCCAAGGCACGGACCGCAGCTTGGTGTCGAGATCGCCGCGCCCGCGTCGAGGAATATGTCGAAAAGGCCTTCCTTCATTGCCTGGCGGTAAACCTCGTAAGATGCCGGTATGATCATGAGCCTTGTCTTATTATGTACTTTTTTCCCCTTGAGGACCTTCGCTGCGCTTCTTAAGTCGCTGATCCTGCCGTTTGTGCATGATCCTATGAAGACCTGGTCGACATGTGTTCCCGAGACTTCTGATACGGGCTTTACGTTTTCCGGAAGATGGGGCATGGCGACCATTGGCTCCATGTCGCTCACATTTATCGTGACTGAGCCTGCATACGATGCGTCCCTGTCGGCAAAGAGCGGTTCAAAGGGCCTGGCGGCACGGTCACGGGCGTATTCCAGGAGCTTGTCATCGGGGTTGATGAGTCCGGTCTTTCCCCCGGCCTCGATAGCCATGTTCGAGAGGGTGAACCGGTCGTCAAGCCCCAGTCCCTCAAGCGCATCGCCGTGGAACTCGAGAGCCATGTAACGGGCTCCCTCGACTCCTATTTTCCCTATGAGCGCGAGGATCATGTCCTTTCCGCAGAGCCACTCGGAGGGAGTACCCTCGTAAGATACCTTCATCGTTTCGGGGACCCTCAGCCATGTCTCTCCGAGCGCCCATGCCGCAGCGAGGTCTGTCGAGCCTACACCGGTGGCAAGGGCACCCATGGCTCCGTGAGTGCAGGTGTGGCTGTCGGCGCCCAGCACTATCTCGCCCGGGAGGACCAGTCCGTTTTCGGGGAGGAAGGTATGTTCCACCCCGACTCTGCCGACTTCCCAGAACAGCATGCCCTGTTCCTCCGCAAATTCACGGCATTCCTTGATCTGTTCAGCGGAAGCGATATCCTTGGCGGGTGAAAAGTGGTCAGGCAGGACCGCACAGCGCTGCGGATCGAAGACCTTTTGGGCTCCCATTTTTCTGAACTCTTTTATCGCGGGAGGTCCCGTTATGTCGTTCGTGAAAGCGAAGTCAACGTTCACGCGGCAGATAGCTCCCGCCTCGACAGGATCCTTGGTATGTTTTGCTATTATCGCCTCAGCGAGAGTCATTGCCATTGAGCTTTATCTCCTTTGCCGCAGCTGCTGCGTACAGTCTGTTTATCGCGTCCACATATGCGCGGATCGATGATTCGATGACGTCGGTGCTCGTGCCGCGTCCCTGAGCCTGGATGTCCTTGTAGTGGAGCACTATCCTGGTCTCGCCCTGAGCATCGGAACGTTCGCTGGTGGCGCCGATCCTGAAGCCCTTAAGCTGAGGGGAGAATCCGAGGATCTTCTTCACAGCGTTGTAGGACGCGTCTACGGGTCCGTTGCCGACCGCTGCCTCGGTATAGTCAACATCTCCCGAGGTGAGGGTCACGCTTGCCGTAGGTTTGCTTCCTGTCCCTACGTGGACGGCATAGTCTTTGAGAACATATCTTCTTTCAGGAACGAAAGAGAGTACCCTGTCGAGTATCAGTGCCTCGATGTCTCCGTCGCTTACGTCTTTTTTCTTGTCGCACAGTTCCTTGAAGTACTTAAAGCCGGTTTCGATGTCTTCCTTTGAGAGCTGATAACCCATGCTCTCGAGCCTGTCCCTGAATGCGTGGCGTCCGGAGTGCTTTCCGAGGAAGAGATCTGAGGCCGGGGCACCGACGGTCTCCGGTGTCATGATCTCGTATGTGGCCCTGTTGCAGAGCATTCCGTGCTGGTGTATGCCTGCCTCATGAGAAAAAGCGTTCAGCCCCACGATCGCCTTGTTTGGCTGCACCATGACTCCGGTCAGGTGAGATACGAGCTTGCTGGTGCTGTAAAGCTTTGTAGTGTCGATCGCTGTTTTTGCCGGATACTGGTCTGCCCTGGTGTTGAGCGCCATAACTATCTCTTCCATAGAGGCGTTGCCCGCACGCTCTCCAAGGCCGTTTATAGTGCATTCGACCTGCCTCGCGCCTGCCCTCACAGCTGCAAGCGAGTTCGCTACCCCAAGGCCGAGGTCGTTGTGGCAGTGTACCGACCAGACAACATTTTCGGGAGGATTGACACCCTTGATTATCTCTTTCACAAAGGCATAAAACTCGTCGGGCTGGGCATATCCTACAGTGTCAGGGATGTTGAGCGTAGTTGCGCCGCATTCGACCGCGGTCCTGAAGACTTCTATCAGGAAGGACATCTCGGAGCGGCTTGCATCCTCTGCCGAGAATTCAACGTCGTCTATAAGTGACTTTGCCAGGCTGACTCCGCTGCGGACCTCCGCAAGCACGCCTTCCTTGTCCAGCTTGAGCTTATACTCCATGTGTATGGGGCTTGTTGCTATGAATGTGTGTATACGGGGGTGCTCCGCGTCCTTTACGGCTTCCGCGGCACTCCTGATATCCTCAGCTCTGGTCCTCGCAAGACCCGCTATGATCGGGCCTTTTATCTCACGGGCTATTGCCTGTACGGATTCAAAGTCGCCGGGTGACGAAGCGGGGAAACCCGCCTCTATGACGTCGACGCCAAGTCGGGCAAGCTGGCGGGCTATCTGCAGTTTCTCGCCCTTGTTCAGGTTGATCCTGGCAGCCTGTTCTCCGTCTCTCAGTGTCGTGTCGAAAATTCGTACTCGATCGATCATGTCGTTCTCTCCTTTACCTAGGTAGTGGGATCGGCTGATTCGCCGTGAGAAGCGAGGAGCGGGCGGATATCTCTTTCATCTGCACTGTGATCTATGCCGCCCGGCCCTTATGATTCCCGTCGCTCCGTTATTGTTTAGAACTTGGGTACTTCTTTCTGTTCCATCCAGGGCATCATCTTGCGGAGCTCTTTTCCTACTGCCTCGCAGTCGGCTTCCTGAGCTGCCTTTGCCCATTTTTTCATGCGGGGGCGTCCTGTCTGGTTCTCAAGTATCCAGTCGCGCGCGAAGGTCCCGTCCTGGATCTCCTTGAGCAGCTGCTTCATGGCCTTCTTAGACTCTTCTCCGATCACTCTGGGTCCTGCGATCATATCCCCGTATTTTGCCGTGTCGCTGACCGAGTAGCGCATCCAGCTGAGTCCGCCTTCGAACACCATGTCAACGATCAGTTTGAGTTCGTTGATGCACTCGAAGTATGCCATCTCAGGCTGATAACCGGCATCTACCAGAGTCTGATATCCGGCCTGCATGAGTTCGCTCACTCCGCCGCACAGGACAGCCTGTTCACCGAAGAGGTCCGTTTCGGTCTCTTCACGGAAGGTCGTCTCGATGATCCCCGCTCTTCCTCCGCCTACACCGGAAGCATATGCCAGCGCGAACTCCTTCGCCTTTCCCGATGCGTCCTGATAGATCGCGATAAGGCAGGGAACGCCCTTTCCCTCTTTGTACATATGGCGGACCATGTGGCCTGGCCCTTTGGGCGCTACCATAAAGACGTCGCGGTCGGGTTCGGGCACGATCTGTCCGAAATGGACCGCGAATCCGTGCGCGAAGGCAAGTTTTGCGCCTTTCTTAAGATTGGGGAGCACTTCGTTTTTATATATCGAAGCCTGCAGATGGTCGGGCATGAGGAACATCATCACATCTGATTTTTTTGCTGCTTCCGCAACTGTGCAGACCGCGAAGCCGTCCTTCTCGGCGGTGGCCCATGATTTGCTTCCCGCGTGGAGGGCAACTATCACCTTCGCTCCGCTGTCGCGGAGGTTCTGAGCATGTGCGTGTCCCTGGCTGCCGTAGCCGATTATCGTTATCGTCTTTCCATCGAGAAAACTAAGATCTGCGTCGCGGTCATAATATACTTTTGCCATTACATAAACACTCCTTCTGTCCCTTAGGACGATCAAAATTTTGTTTTGTTTATCTATGTCCGGGTCTCTTTGAGACCTTATAACGAACTTAAATCATCTTGCTGACTGCTAGCTCCCTGTCAGATGTCTCTTCCGAAATGAAGCCTGAACGTGAAAGGGCTACCTGCCCCGATCCCGCGGTCTCGATTATTCCGTACGGTCTGAAAGCCTCCATGCATGCGTTCATCTTTCCCTTGTCCCCTGTGATCTCCAGTGTCACCGCCTCGGCGCCGAGGTCCACGACTCTGCAGCGGAAGACTTCTGCCGTCTGGAGGACGTGGGGACGCATCTCAAGAGGTGCACGGACCTTCACAAGTGTCAGCCAGCGCTCGACGAAGGGTCCCTGCTGTGTGAGGTTGGTGACCTCGATGACCTCTATCAGCTTCAGAAGCTGTTTCCTGATCTGATCGTAAACACCCTCTTCGCCCTCGATGACTACAGTGAACCTTGATATTCCGGGGGTATCCGTCTGTCCTACGCTGAGGCTCTCAATGTTGTAGCCCCTTCGGTAGATCAGTCCGGCTATCCTCATGAGAACTCCGGGGTTGTCTTCGGATAGGATGGTAAAAGTATTCTTCATATCATGTCCTCCTGTACGCTGATGATTGAGACAAAAAAAACCGGGACCCCTTTAAGGGTCCCGGCCCGAAAGTAACACGACGTTTAAGCGTCGGCCACCCCGGGGGACCCACTGCTAATAAGAAGTACCAGAACGAGAATCAGACTTGTGATGTCACGTACCAGACTGTCTATCCGCAATTTGTGTCCCACCTTTCGAGGTATCGGCCTGAACGCCGGCCGTCATGGCCTGACGTAATGGGCGACATAATACGACCATATCCGATAAATGTCAACCATTTCTTGTTAAAAAAATTACTATCAACGGAATAAATCGAAAAAGAAATTTTATGAATACAAACTAAATTTGATGATTAGTTTAAGATCTAAATAGAAAAGACAAAACCCCCGTCAGTATGGATGTATTATCCGGATAAAACATTCATAAGATATATTTTCTGCCGCAGGAAAAACAGGGACTCATATTTATTAATGCTCATTTATGGTCATTGGAAAGGCTTGCTGCGGAAGAGGGAATATTTTAAAATGCAAGCTGGTTGCGTTTAATTTTATGAGGTGATCCTTATGACGGTTGAAGAACTGCTGAGCAAGGCAAAGCTGAGAGCTACACACCAAAGAAAGGTCGTACTCAGCCTGCTAATCGAAAAGGCTTCTCCCCTTTCTCACAGCGAAATATCATCCATGCTGACCGAACCGCTTGACAAGGTCACGCTCTACAGGACGTTGCAGACCTTGAAGACCTACGGTATCGTTCACCAGGTCCAGGGGCTCGACGGAGTATGGCGCTTCTGTGCCCATGACCCCGAGTCGAAGGGGTGCCCCGGGGACCATCCGCACTTTCTTTGCCTTCACTGCGGAAAAATGATCTGCCTTACGGGCCAGAGACTTCCCAGGGTCGAAGTGCCCGAGGGCATGACAGTCGAGGGCAAACAGTTCGTAGTATACGGCTGCTGCAGTGAATGCGGCCCCGAAACGGAGGAGAAGTAAAGATGAAGGTAACAGTCATCCCGCTCGAAGAGGCGGTAGGGAGACCGCTTGCCCATGACCTTACTCAGATAGATACGGTGAACCACAAAAAATCGGCCCGCTTCAAAAAGGGACAGATAATTACGGAAGAAGACATTCCCACATTGAAGGACATGGGGAGGGAGAACCTTTCCGTGTTGGAGATGTCTCCCGGAGAGGTCCATGAAGATGATGCGGCCCTGCAGCTGGCAGAGGTCCTCTGTGGCGAGAACCTGACGGTGACTCCTCCCGAGGAGGGTCGCTGCAACCTTGTGGCGACATGCTCGGGCCTGCTTTGGTATCTTGCGGAGACGGTGAACAGGGTCAATCAGGATCCCGACTGGGTCCTCTCAGCCCTTGCCCCGCACCGTCCGGTGCTGAAGGGCCAGGTCGTGGCCGGTTTTCGCATAAGACCTCTCGTGATGGAGGACTACAGGGTCGAGAGGGCTGTTGCGGCCGTCAGGGGAAGCAGGCCATTCGCGGTCCTGCCCTTCAGGGACCTGAAGGTGGCTCTCGTGACCACGGGCAAGGAGATCGTTGACAGGAGGGTCGAGGACGCATTCAGACCGAAGCTTGACGAAAAACTTGCCAGACTGAACGGGAGCGTTATAGGTCAGACATTCTGTACGGATTCGACCGAAGAGATAGCGGGCGCCATCAGTAAATTCCTTAAGCAGGGAGCCAAGGTCATAATCTGTACTGGAGGCATGAGCGTCGACGCCGACGACAAGACTCCGGGTGCGATACGTTCCGTCTGCCGCAAAATATCCTTCCAGGGGACCCCGGCGCTTCCGGGGGCCATGCTCATGCTGGGATACGCCAAGTCTCCCGTTGACGGCGAAGATGTTGCCGTCATAGGAGCACCTGCCTGTGTCGCTTTTGATGAGAGGACCGCGCTGGACAAGCTCCTTCCGTTCGTATTCGCCGGCATAGAACCCGGTGATCTTGTACGGAGGTGGGGCGTAGGCGGCCTTTGCGAACACTGTGCCGTCTGCCGTTATCCGTCCTGCTCTTTTGCGGCCGGAAGCTGATAAATACGGCACCTTGAACGGGAATGCCTTTCTTACATTAACGGCATTTTTAAAAAATTAAAGGAGGCTGAAATATGAACAAGGAACTTTTGGCCCTCATAAACAGTGAACTGGAAGACGGTGAGTTCGGGGTCCTCTGTACGGTAACCGAGGAATCGGGATCAACGCCCAGGAGCAAAGGAGCCTCGATGTGGGTGCGCAGGGACGGAAGCATCAGCGGCACGATAGGCGGCGGGCTCATCGAATTTGAAGCGATAAAAAAAGCGAAGGAGCTTCTTGCTTCAGGCGAGACTGTCATGGTCTGGAAGAAAAATCTGACTGAGAAGGACGGGATGCTCTGCGGCGGCACGGCGACCGTCTATATGGAAGTGTTGGGAAGGGAGGATGAGCTTCTCATCTTCGGGGCCGGCCATGTCGGCAAGGCTGTTGCTCAGGCTGCAGCACTCGTCGGTTTCAGGGTCACGGTGTGGGATGAGAGGGAAGAGTACGCGAACAGGGAGAACATCCCCTGGGCCCGCACTGTCGTCTGCCCGATAGAAGAGATATTTGAAAAGGGAGTAACGCTCCACGAGAGAAGTTATGTGGTCATCGTGACACGCGGTCATGCGCTCGATGCCGAGGCTGTCGCGATAACGGATAAAAAGCCCGGGGCATATTTCGGCATGATAGGCTCGCGGTCAAAGATCGCTGCGGTCAGAAAAATGCTGCTGGCAAGAGGGATGTCGGAAGAACATCTCAACAGGATACATCAGCCCATAGGCCTTCCGATAATGGCGGAGACGCCGGAGGAGATCGCGGTTTCGATCCTTGCGGAGATCATAGCGGTCAAACGGGGCGGCGATATCGCGACTCTCAGAGGCGAGGACCGGCCATAAAACGGTCTTTATCAAAGGATACAAAAACCCGGAGGGGAGCATTTGCTCCCCTCCGGCCATTCTGTCGATCGTCAGTTGCCTTTTGCAGTGCTTTCTTCCAACTCGGTAAGCTCTTCCATCGTTATCTTTTTATACCCCTTGGGCTGCGAAAAAAATTCTATGGGAGGCCTGCCCAGTTTTATGTTCACGTACTCATAAGAGGTCTTTCCGTCCAGTGATTCCGTCTTGACCGGGACCGGGAAGTTGTCCCTGTACCATTCGTAATATCTGTCCATGCTCTCCCCGTTGTTGTATTTTACCGTGACGAGGAATTTTTTCAGCCTGTAGCTGTCCACCATCTCATGCTCAAGGAACTCTCTTGAGAGATCCCCTGTGTCTGCTTCCCGGTCGCCCGAATAGTTCGGTTTCGGATCTCCGAGGTATGGCTGCTCCACATACTTCCTGAGTTTTGGGAATATAAGCCAGATGACCTTCTTGTCATGCCTTGTGACCACGACCTCATTGCTTCCCTGGATCTCGTAGCGGGACATGTTTTCGGCAACGTATATCTTTCCTCTCTGCTCAGTTCCGTTGTCCTTCTCTATAAAGAGGGCACTGAACTCAACGGCATCGGATGCCGGAGAGGGAGCGGGGATCATTACGGAAAAAAGAAGAAGTGCCAACATCAGCAAACGGCGCATACGATCACCTTTCAACATTTAGCGTGGAGATTATTATACATTCTGCACAGGTGAATGAGACTGTGTCCTTTACTTATTTCAGTTTGCTTCGATGATATCCGAAAGTTCCCTTACGAAAGTCCCCGGTGCCATTTTCGGAAGTTTTTTGACCGTAAGGAAGACACCGTCCATGTAAATGTCGCTTGTGTGGTCCTGTACGGAGATCCTTATGATCTCATCCTGCCTCCCGAGAAGCACCTCATGTTCCGAGTATGGACCGGGCCACGGCATACGCTGCGAAAATACCGGGATATCGGAGATCTTCGCTCCGAGGACTCCGGGATAGACCTCTTTGCTTGCGACCTGAGCCTCGCCCCCCGAAGATGCCTTTGCGAGGCTTGCCGCAGTGCCGCTGGGTGCGTTCGCCATCCCGGGGAAATGGCGGTCGATTATGCTGATGTAGGGGTAGTAGCCGCGTACCTTTTTTATAAAATCCATTACAAGGGTTATCCCGAGGCCGTAGTTCGGTATCACGGCCCAACGGAGGCCCTTTTCCTTTACCTCTTTCACGAATGGCGCGAGATCTTCATCGGTCAGTCCGGTGGTGCCTATCACAGCGTTGAGACTTTTTTCTGCGTAGAGCCTCAGGTTGCCGGGCAGCACCGGTGTTGCGGAGAAATCTATTACTATATCGGGGTTTGAAGCCTCTATCCCCGCCTTGAGGTCATCTGTGGCCTTTATCCCTATCGTTCCGATCCCGGCGAGTTCACCAAGATCCTCGCCTGTTTCCTTGCACCATCCTCCGACAAGTTCGGGCCAGTCCAGTTTCATGATCGTCCTTACCAATGTCTTCCCAACGTTGCCAGATGCTCCCGAAACGAATATCCTCATCAATGCCCCTCCCCAGCCTTTGTCAGGCAGAATTTAACAGCTATAATTTTAACCTATAAGGCTGCTCTCTTTAAGTGCCGATCTTGCCGAAGAGGATAAGGGGGAAGGGAAGAGTTGAAAAAATACTTTTTTTATAAATATGAAGGTGTAGGCAAACTGGGCGTGGGGGTCGAATCCGGGAGGATAACAGACCTCCACTTTGAAAGGTCTTCAATACCCCGTTCCGATATCGTACAGGAAGAAACTCCGCTGCACAGGGAGGCCGCGAGGCAGCTTGACGAATACTTTTCAGGCAAGAGAAAGGTATTCGATCTTCCTCTTGCGCCTAAAGGGACAGATTTCCAGTTGAGGTGCTGGGAGGCCCTTCTGAGGGTCCCATACGGGGAGACCCGCAGCTACGGCGACATCGCGCGCTCGGTAGGAAGCCCCAGGGGCTTCAGGGCCGTGGGGATGGCAAACAATCGGAACCCGATCGCAATTATCATCCCCTGTCACCGGATAATAGGCTCAGACGGCAAACTGGTGGGTTTCGGCGGAGGCCTTGACGTCAAAGCTTTTCTTCTCGATCTGGAAAGAAAATATGCGAATTCTTGAGTACGGAGAGCGGGAGATATCATATCTCTCCAAAAAAGACAAAAAGCTGGGAAAGCTGATAGAGAGCACGGGCCCTCTCGGGTGCAGGGTCAGCGAAGACCTCTTCGACTCGCTTGTAGGCTATATCGCGACGCAGCAGATATCCAACAGGGCTGCCGAAACTGTCAGCATGAGGATAGCCCAAAAATTCGGAATCGTTACGCCCGAAAAGATAGCATCCCTTCCCGAAGAAGAGATCAAGTCGGTGGGCATTTCCATGAAAAAGGCACAGTATATCAAAGGTCTGTCCGAAGCCGTGCTCTCCGGCAGGCTCGATATCAAAGGGCTTGCCGGACTGCCTGACGAAGATGTCGCCTCGCAGCTGACTTCGATAAGGGGAATAGGGGACTGGACGGCGGAGATGTTCCTAATATTCTCGCTCGGCAGGCCGGACGTAGTCAGCTACAAGGATTTTGCCATCAGAAAAGGCATGATGATGCTTTACGGCCTGAAGACACTTGACAGGGATACTTTCGAAAAATACAGGAAACGATATTCTCCCTATGGCACCATAGCTTCGCTCTATCTTTGGCATCTATCGGAAAACGGCGGCTGAAAAAGCGTAAGGCGTCACATCGATCCCGCTGGATGTCTGTGACGCCTTTGGCATTGTATATGCTGCTGAGTTTATCTGGCCAGTGAAGATAGGACGGAAGCCCTGCTCACTATCCCTTTGAGCTTGCCTCTCTCTCCCACAACAGCGATGGGAAACTTTGCCTGGGCTGCCTTGGGTATTATATCCTTGATCAGGACATCCTCTCCGGTTACGGGTACACCCTTCGTAAGCACCGAGAAGAGCGGCAGATTTTCCCGCCTTGCCCTCAGTGCGTCGTCAAGCGTTACGACCCCCATGAACTTCATGTCATCGGCGACGGCGTAAGCGCTTGAAACCTGATTTTCCCTCATTTCCATCACTGCACTCGCCGGAGAGACGTTTTCCCTGACTATACACTGGGGCGGGAACATAACGTGTCTCACTTTGAGCACCATGCTCATATCCGCACCTTCGATGAAGTTACGGACATAGTCATTGACGGGATCAGTAGACATTTCTTCGGGTGTTCCCGACTGTATTATCTTCCCGTTGTGCATGATGGCAACCCTGTCTCCGAGCTTGAAGGCCTCGTTTATGTCGTGAGTGATGAATATTATGGTCTTTTCAAGTTTTCTCTGGATCGAGAGGAGCTCGAACTGCATCTCCCTTCTGACAAGCGGATCGAGGGCTGAGAAGGGCTCATCCATGAGCAGCATGTCGGGGGAGTTTACCAGTGCCCTTGCTATGCCGACCCTCTGCTTCATGCCGCCCGACAGGCTCGATATGGGTTTGTCGCCCCAGCCCTCAAGGCCGACCATTTTGATGAACTCCTCAGCTTTCTCAAGGCGCTCCTTTTTGGGGACCCCCCGGACCTCCAGTCCGTAGGCTACATTGTCGCGAACGCTCCTGTGGGTGAGCAGGCCGAAGTTCTGGAAGACCATCGAGATCTTGTCACGCCTCAGGGCCAGCAGTTCACTGCCTTTGAGCTCTCCGACGTCCTGCCCTTCAAAGAGGATCTTTCCCGAGGTCGGTTTCAGGAGCTGATTGAAGCATCTTATTATCGTTGACTTTCCGGAGCCGGACAGCCCTATTATGACGAATATCTCCTTTCTCTTTACTTTGAAAGAGACGTCCCAAAGAGCCACCGCAGCCCCGGTTCTTCGGTAGACTTCGTCCTTTTCGAAGCCCTCCGACATCATTTTGATGGCTTCGGCCTTGTTATTGCCGTAAATTTTTACAACGTTCCTGGCCTCGGCGATATAATCTTCATTATTATTTATCATTCTGTCGAAGCCTCTTTCTTTATCAACCCCTGGGTCAGACGGTCGAGTATTATCGCAACGATGACTATAGATATGCCCGGCATGAGGGCCTTGCCCATCTCAGTCCTGTTGGTCGCGAGCAGTATCTCCATACCGAGGCCGTTAGCGCCGATCAGTGCGCAGGTCACGACCATCGACATCGCCATCATTATCGTCTGGTTCAGCCCCGCCATGATAGCAGGCATCGCCTGCGGTATCTGAACTTTGCTCAGGAGCTGCATTTTTGTCGATCCAAAGGCCGAAGCGGCTTCGACCATCTCTTTGTCCACGTGGATGATGCCCAGGTTTGTCATCCTGACCATCGGCACCACCGCATATATGGTGGTGGCTATCAGGGCAGGTGTCTTCCCGGGGCTGAAGAGTATCACCGCCGGCACGAGATATACGAAGGCAGGCATCGTCTGCATAAGGTCGAGAATAGGTCTCACTACGGCCGATGTCCTTTTGCTCATCGCCACTATTATTCCAAGCGGGAATCCCATCATGACAGAGAGGAAGACAGCCACTATCACCATGCTGATCGTCTCGAGCATGTTCTCCCACAGGCCGCACATGCCGATAAAGAAGAGCATCGCCGCATACATAGGACCAACATAAGGTTTTTTGCTGACCTTCCATCCCATGTATGCCACCAGGAGGATCAGAAGAGGCCACGGTATTGCTTCAAGCAGCGTATTTATCGAGTTTATCGATGCTATGATCGCTGACTTGATCAGCCCCAAAGTCTCCCTGTGGTTCCTGCTGAAGGCTTTTACAGCTATGTCGATCGCTTCGCCGTTTCCGATCCTCAGACTCTCGGGAAACTTAAACAGATACTCCATTCATCAAGACCTCCCTGATCTAAGATTTCTAAAACCTCGCAGGAAAGTCTTTAAAGAACGGCCCTTACCCTCTCGGCCTTCTCCTTCGGAAGCCATTGGTCCAGAAGATCGCCGTGCGTCTTGAGGAGCCACTTTGCCGCCTCGCTGTGGCTGACCTTCTTTTCGTCGAGATAAGCAAGTGCTTCAGCTATCAGCCTGCTTCCCGTCCTGTACTTCTTGAAGAACTCAAGAAGGTCGGGAGCTTTCTTCGCAAAATATTTGCTGCTTACGATCTTCAGCTGCTGCGACGGAAAGGCTGTTGCGCCCTTTTCGAAAAGCTCTTTGTCGTATGGTTCATCCTGAAGAAGGACCAGGTCGAGTTTTCCGCTTACCCAGGTCGGTTCATAGCAGTAGCCGACCCAGGCTTCGCCAAGGTTGTATGCGGCTACGAGCGAGGCGAAGAGCGTGGCTTCGCTTCCGAGCCGGACATAGTTGTAGTTTTTATTCAGCCCATAAAGTTCATATTTCTTGTGGAGCACCTCGTCTGCCATCCATCCCGGGATGGAGCCGTATATCCTTCCCTTATCCTTGTCTTCGTCATCTGGGAATACCTTGTGATATCCGGCAAGGTCCTTTACTGTCTTGAGGCCGGGTGCCATGGGCTTGATCCCGCGTTTTGCATCCCCCTCTATGACATATCTGGGGACATAGAACCCCTGATTGCTGTCAGGGGCCAGCACGCCAACGTCTACTATATCCCCGTTTGCAACATCCTTAGGATACGTGGCAACGTTGTCCGTCCAGCTTTCGATGTCAAGGTCTACGTCTCCCGCGATTATCGCCTGCCAGTTCATCGTGGAGGATGCCGTCGAAGTTTTCAGCACATATCCATCGTAGGCGTTCTCGACTATTATCCTCGCTATCTCATTGTGAAGCTTCTGACTGTCCCACCCGTTGTCCGTAACTACGATCTCTGTCTTTGCGAATGCCTGTGCAGGCATTGTGCAGATCAGGACCATTACCAAGAGCAAAAGTACGTTTTTGAGCTTACTGTTCATCAGTATCCCCCCATTCAAAAAATTGCAACACCCTCATTTTTACATAAAGTTGTTACTTTTTCAAGCTTGAGAATCCTTTATCGATTAAAAAGTATGTTCAGGAGAGCCTATGCCGATATTTTTCTAATAATCCAAGGAGTCTTTAATCATGAGGGTCTGCAGGAAATGTTTTACCCTTGAGTAGCTGCCCTCGTCTCCCACAAAATAGAGGACGTCGCCATCTTCAAGGAGCGTCGAAGCCCCCGGTGAAAGGATCAGGACACCCTTTTTCTTTATGGCCACTACTGTCGCGGAGGTCGACTGCCAGAAACAGAGATCAGATATTTTTTTGCCGATCGATGGGAACTTGCCTTCCATGGTTATCTCAAAGGGAATGAACGGGTTCGTCGACCGGAAGCGTTCTGTTAGGTCAACAAGCATCTCGATCTCTTCCTTCAGCTCCGCTATCTCCTTCATCTGCTTCTCTAATTTTTCGGCTATGCTGTTTTTGAGGAAGGAGAGGGTCCTTGCGTCCCTCCTTCTTGAAATGAAGAGGAGGGCGTTCTCCCTGGATTTGACGGTAACTCCGCTGCCCTTCTCGGCCTCGACTATCCCGAGTTCCGCAAGCACGCATATAGCCCTTCTCGCGGTCTCGGATGAGACCTGATACTGGGAAGCGAGAGATGAGCGGGCGAATATTTTATCGCCCTCGCGGTAGCTGCCTTCCGCTATCCTTGAGGCGATGTCGGAGGCGAGCTGCTGATATCGTGATTCATGATCTGCTTTACTGCTCATCGGAAGGACCCCTTCTCTATTAATGATATTTTCATGGCCTGTTTTTGGCCTGCAATGGGATATCTCATGTTTATGCAATTGTATCAAATCGTCATTGAATTGCTTGCAACATTTTGATTTATGTGATAAAAAGCGACTAGTGATAGCGGCAATGAGGAGGGTAGGGTATTTAAGTCTATCATCACAAACCAAGTCTGCATTATCAAGTCTGACCTAACTGTATAACAGTTATACGAAGGCCATACGGACAGCCGGGTCAAATGCCGAACTAGCGATTGTGATATCGTGTTGATGAGCTTAAGCTCAAATTTTGTTGCGGAAACCTCCGCGAAATTGTGTTCATAAGTTTTGAGTACTTGTGAATGATCGACATGAGCAGTAAAAGTATTTATTACTGTATAGGCTCAAATAAACTACCAATATTTGTATATATCATCAGTCAAATAAAGTAGGGATCATGTATCAAGTACAACTGTTCCGACCTTTCCGCGGAAAGGAGGGCGGTTGTTTTTTATTTGGGGGGAATGGCACAGATCGTTCCCTTGATATATGAACACTCACGCGGAGGCCATTTTCAGAAAGGAGCCTGAGATGGCCGAGAAAATCAAACTGTATGGCTTTAACAACCTTACAAAAACGCTTAGCTTCAACATCTACGATGTATGCTACGCAAATACCGAGAGAGAAAAAAAGGATTACGTAGACTATATCGACGAACAGTACAACGCAGAGCGTCTAACGAACATACTGTGCGATGTCACCGATATGATCGGTGCCCATGTCCTCAATATATCGAAGCAGAATTACGACCCCCAGGGAGCAAGTGTGACTATACTGATCTCGGAGATGCCGATGCCTCCCGAGACGCTCGATCCTTCGTGCAACAGCGGACTTGAGATACTCTCGAAGAGGGAGAGCGTCTGCGGACATCTCGACAAGAGCCACCTCACAGTGCACACATATCCGGAATTCCACCCTAACCAGGCGATATCGACCTTCCGGGTAGACATCGATGTATCCACCTGCGGCAAGATATCCCCTCTGAATGCCCTCGATTACCTGATCGGAAGCTTCGATTCCGACATCATAACGATCGACTACCGTGTCAGGGGCTTCACCCGTGAGATGGACGGCCGCAAGTGTTTCATTGACCACAAGATAACATCGATTCAGGATTTTATCGATGAGAAGACCCTGCAGAAGTATGATGCACAGGACATCAACGTCTATCAGTCGAACATTTTCCACACAAAGATGCTGATAAAGGAACTGCACCTGCAGAACTACCTCTTCAACAACGATGTGCTCGAGTTTTCCCCGAAAGAGAGGCTTGAGATAACCAACAGGCTCCGCAGGGAGATGATAGAGATCTACACGGGGATGAACGTCTATGAGTAGGCAGGACAGGACTCCCATCTACGATGCCCTTCAGAAGTACATCGACAACAGGATAGTCTCCTTTGACGTCCCGGGCCACAAACAGGGCAAGGGACACAAGGCCCTCGTCGATGCTTTCGGACAGAAGTGCATCTCCATGGACCTCAACTCAAGCAAGCCTCTGGACAACCTCACTCATCCGACGGGAGTCATCAGGGAGGCGGAGATCCTCGCGGCCGAGGCCTTCAGGGCGGCTCAGGCCTTTTTCATAACGAACGGGACTACGGCCGCGGTACAGAACATGATTTTCTCCTGCTGCAGGCAGAACGACAAGATCATAATGCCGAGAAACGTCCACAAGAGCGTGATAAACGCAATGATCATCTGCGGAGCCGTGCCGGTCTATGTCAATCCCGGGACCGAACCTGAACTTGGGATAAGCCTCGGCATGTCTGTAAGCGATGTGAAAAGGGCGGTGTCGGAACACCCGGACGCAAAGGCGATATTCGTCAACAACCCGACCTACTACGGAGTCTGCAGCGACCTCAAAGAGATAGTCAGGATCGCCCATGATGCGGGCATGCTTGCCCTCGTGGACGAGGCCCACGGAACGCACCTCTATTTCGGGGAGGGGCTGCCTGTTTCGGCGATGGACGCGGGAGCGGACATGTCTGCGGTCAGCATACACAAAACAGGAGGTTCGCTCACTCAGAGCTCGATGCTCCTTCTGGGGCCCGGCATCGACGCCGAAGCCGTAAGGCAGACAATAAACCTCACACAGACGACCAGCGGCAGCTATCTTCTGATGGCGTCGCTCGATATAGCGAGGAAGAACCTCTTCCTGAACGGCAGGGAGATATTTGCCAAGGTCTGCTCACTAAGTGAATATGCAAGAAGAGAGGTCAACAAAATACCGGGTTTCAGGGCTTTCGGAAAAGAGATCATCAACGGAGATACGGTCTTCGATTTCGACTCGACTAAGCTCAGCATCCACACCCGTGCGATGGGCCTTGCCGGGATAGAGGTATACGACATCCTGAGGGACGAATTCGGGATACAGATAGAATTCGGAGACATCGGCAACGTCCTGGCCATCATTTCCGTGGGAGACAGGGAGCTTGAGATCGAGAGGCTCCTTGGGGCTCTATCCGAAATACAGCGCCGCTTCAGCAAAGATCCGATGAACATGCTTGATCACGAATATATCGATCCGCAGGTGGCGATGACTCCCCAGCAGGCCTTCTATGCCAGGAAAAGAAGCGTTCAAATAAAGGACAGCCTTGGGATGATAAGCGCGGAACTTGTAATGGCATATCCACCCGGGATCCCGATACTTGCCCCGGGCGAGAGGCTGACAGCCGAGATAATCGACTACATCAGGTATGCCAAGGAGAAGGGGTGCGTAATGACCGGCACCAAAGACATGGAAATGAACAATATCGAAACAGTGGAGGAATAAAAAATGGAATACTGGTACACGGAAGAACACAGCGAGAACGCAAGATTTTCGATAAGGGTCGACAGGCAGCTCTATTCGGCGAAGAGCAAATTCCAGAGGATAGACATTTTCGAGGCCGAAGAGTTCGGACGTTTCCTCACGCTTGACGGACTTATGATGCTCACCGAGAAGGACGAGTTCATATACCACGACATGATAGTCCACGTTCCGATGGCAACCAATCCGGGCATAAAAAAGGTCCTTGTCATCGGAGCGGGCGACGGCGGCACCGTCCGTGAGCTGACCAGATACGGGACGATAGAGAAGATCGACATGGTGGAGATAGACAAAATGGTCGTTGACGCATGCCTTGAGTACATGCCGCAGACATCCTCGAAGCTCTCAGACCCGAGGGTCACCATATACTACGAGGACGGGCTTAAATTTGTCCGCGACAAGGTCGGCGTGTACGATCTGATAATAGTGGACAGCACGGACCCATTTGGTCCGGGAGAGGGTCTATTCACAAAGGAGTTCTACGGAAATTGCTACAAGGCGCTGACAGAAGAGGGGATACTCGTGAACCAGCACGAATGCCCGTACTATGACAGCTATGCGATGTCGATGAAGAGGGCACATAAGAGGATAAAGGAGTTCTTCCCGATCACCCGCGTCTATCAGGCCCACATACCGACGTATCCGTCAGGCCATTGGCTCTTTGGCTTTGCATCCAAGAAAAAGGATCCGATCAGGGACCTCGACGCTGAGAGCTGGAACAGTCTCGGGATAAAGACGGAGTATTACAACACAGACCTCCACAGGGGCTGCTTCGCGCTGCCTACATATGTAAAGGAGCTGCTCGATGAAGCGGATAAAGATTAACGTCCCGATGGTCTTCATGGGGTGCGAGAGCAGTTATGACGAAGCAGACCTTGTCATGTTCGGAGCTCCCTTTGACGGGACATGCAGCTACAGGCCGGGCTCAAGGTTCGCAGGGGCCGCGGTGCGCACCGAATCATACGGCATAGAGACTTACTCCCCATATCTTGAAAGGGACCTTGCCGATCTTTCCGTTTTTGATGCCGGAGAACTCGACCTTCCCTTCGGCAATATCTCCGAGGTGCTTGAAAGGATAGAGGAAGCGGCTTCGGAGATAATATCAGACGGCAAAAAAATGCTGATGATTGGAGGAGAGCACCTTGTCACGCTCGGAGCCGTGAGGGCAGCGGCGAAAAAGCATCCCGGACTGAATATCCTCCACTTTGACGCCCACGCGGATCTGCGGGACGATTACATGGGAGAAAGACTATCCCATGCGACAGTCATAAGGCGCTGTCACGAACTTGTCGGAGGCAAGGTCCATCAGTTCGGGATCCGCTCTATGACAAGGGAGGAGGACCTCTGGGCCAGGGAGAACGTCATCCAGAGGAAGTACGATTTCGAAACTTTGGATGAAACCATTGATGATCTCAGGGGAAAACCCGTTTACCTTACGATAGACCTTGATGTGCTCGATCCGTCCATATTCCCGGGGACGGGCACACCGGAACCGGGAGGGGTCTCTTTCACAGACCTCATATCGGCTGTCCATCGCGTGAAGGGACTTGATATAGTAGGGTGTGACGTCAACGAGCTTGCCCCGCACTACGACGGCAGCGGAGTCTCCACTGTCGTAGCATGCAAGGTCATCAGGGAGCTTATTCTTTCTGTCTAATAGGCTTTTGCTTCAGGGTACCTGCCGGGAGAAGGCCTCAGGAATCATTATTACATGCAAATCTCTCTTATTGATGTAATCCATCGCAGCGATTATACTTTCTAAATGGGGGAATCTATATGAAAGTCGATCGCGCAGCGGTAAAAAAGCGTTCAGGAGCAGCTCTGATAGCCACAGTGCTTATCGGGTTCATCGTGCTGTCCCTCCTGAGCGCCACTGTCATATCGATAACCTGGAAGACTCTCCGTGTCGAATCCTGGCAGACCGAGCAGATAGAGAAGATAAGGCTCGATTATCTTGCGAGGACGGCGGCAAAAGCCGTGACCGACAAGCTGACGGCGGACCCTGATTATTTCGGCACATTGAACAGGAACGGATTCGTTTCCGTGCCTAAAACCATAACCGACGGAGCGTTCTCCGCAACGTTGGATATCACGATCAAAGGCGACGACCAGAGGGCATCGGTAGTTGCGAAGGCATCCTCAGCGAAGGGCGGATCGGCTGTTGTAAGGACCACTATCGACCTGACGACGGACCCAAAGACCGTCACATGGAGTTCGGGAAACTGATGAGGCGCGGAGGCATATTTGTTGAAGTGGCAGTATCCATACTCCTTTTTTCCGTGGGCATACTCGCCCTGACGGGGACGCTTTTCTATGGTGTCAAAATGGTGGCCGAGTCGAGGGAAGAGACGGTAAAGGAGCAGGAGTACAGGAACCTTGTGGAGAAAGAGATCCTGAGCATCATACGGGAGCCATCCTACGACCCGTCCGGGACTCCTCTGCCTGATGACGAGATGATCATAAACACCAAACCGGTACCTTTCACGCTCTACAAATACAAGCAGGAAGACAGGACAGATACCGAGATATATCTGATCAAGGGGGGCAACTGACCGTGAAATACGATGCCAGGACAGGTTTCACCATTGTCGAAATGCTGATAGGCGTGGTCATGATGTCCATCGTCATCGCGGGCATAGCATTTACGGTCAGGTTTGGCTTCAACCTCTTCACCACCGCGGACTCAAATGCCGCAGTGATCAGCGGTGTGCGCTTCACAGCCGACTCCTTCAAGAGGACCGTTGCCCCCATGCTCAA
>DBRW01000031.1 GCA_002306075.1 Synergistaceae bacterium UBA1358 | reverse complement strand
CATCACAAACGACGGCGTCACCATAGCAAAGGAATTCGAACTCGAAGATCCCTTTGAAAACATGGGCGCACAGCTCATCAAAGAAGTCGCATCAAAGACGAACGATGTCGCAGGCGACGGGACCACGACGGCAACCGTACTTACCCGCGCAATGGTCCGTGAAGGCATCAAGAACGTAGCGGCAGGCGCCAACGGAATGCTCATCCGCAAGGGTATCGAGATCGCAACGGGTATCGTTGTGGAACAGCTCAAGAAACAGGCAGTGAAGGTAAAAGAACACAGCATGATAGCTCAGGTCGCGGCGATCTCCGCCGACGACAAGGCGATAGGCGAACTTCTCGCAGAGGCCATGGACAAGGTCGGAGAAGAGGGCGTCATCACAGTGGAAGACAGCAAGAGTCTCGGAACGACACTTGAGACGGTCGAAGGGCTCCAGTTCGACAAGGGCTACATCAGCCCCTACATGATCACCAATCCCGACCGTATGGAAGCAGTCCTCGACGACGCCAACATACTGATCGTAGACGGCAAGATCAGCAACGTCAAAGACATGCTCCCCGTCCTTGAGAAGATAGTACAGCTCGGGAAGCCCCTCCTTGTCATCGCAGAGGATGTCGAAGGCGAAGCACTCGCGACGCTCGTTGTCAACAAGCTCCGCGGCATCCTCCAGGTAGTTGCGGTCAAGGCACCGGGATTCGGCGACCGCAGAAAGGCAATGCTCCAGGATATCGCAGTAGTGACCGGCGCGACAGTGATCAGCGAAGAAGTCGGCATGAAGCTTGAAAACGCAGACACGAGCGTTCTCGGCGGAGCCAAAAAGGTCAAGGTGACAAAGGAAGACACGACGATAGTCGAAGGCAAGGGCGATCCGCAGAAGATCAAGGACCGCGCAGCCCAGATAAAGAAGGAACTCGAAGATTCAACATCAGAGTATGACAAAGAGAAGCTCCAGGAACGCCTTGCCAAGATAGTCGGCGGAGTCGCGGTCGTCCAGGTCGGAGCGGCAACAGAGACTGAGCAGAAGGAACTCAAGCACCGCATCGAGGACGCTCTCAACTCGACCCGCGCGGCAGTACAGGAAGGCATCGTCGCAGGCGGCGGAGTAGCCCTCGTTGAGTGCACAAAGGAACTTGACAAGGAAATAGCGAAACTCGAAGGCGATGTGAAGACCGGAGCCATGATAGTCCGCAAGTCGCTCACCGAACCACTCCACCTCATCTCCACGAACGCGGGGCTCCAGGGCGATGTCATCATCGAGAAGGTGAAGACGCTTAAGGCCGGACAGGGTCTTGACGCTACGACAGGCGAATACGTCGACATGATCAAGGCCGGTATCATCGACCCCGTGAAGGTCACACGCTCGGCGGTACAGAACGCGGCCTCCATCGCGGCGATGGTCCTCACGACGGACGCACTTGTAGCCGACAAGCCCGAAAAGAAAGAGACCCTCGGCGACGTAGCCGGTATGGGCGGAATGGGCGGTATGGACTACTAATACCGGGCAAAAACACGAAATATCAGAGAACAGACGGGGGAGACCCCGTCTGTTTTTTTGTCCGATATAGACATGGGAGTGGAAATCGGTGCCTCTTTATGTCATACTTACTAACGCGAAAGAGTATGTTTGTGAAAGGGCAGGTAAATATAGATGAAAAACAGAGAGAACAAGATCCTAATACTGGACTGCGGTTCCCAGTACACACAGCTTATCGCGAGGAGGGTGCGGGAACTTGGCGTCTTCAGCGAGATACTTTTCTGGGACTCCCCGGTGGAGATGATAGAGGCCTCCTCATCTTCCGGCATAATAATTTCAGGAGGTCCAAGGAGCGTCCTTGAAGACAATGCCCCGTCCGTGCCGATGCACATTCTCGATTCCGATGTCCCGGTGCTCGGGATATGCTACGGGATGCAGCTCCTGGCCCACCAGTTCGGAGGTACGGTAAAGAAGGGAGAGGCAGCCGAGTACGGAAGGGCAAAGATCTCTCTTTCTGAAGACGCGCGCCTTTTCGGCAGGCTGAAGGGCGAGAAGGAGACAAGCGTCTGGATGAGCCACTGGGATCAGGTCACGGAGCTTCCCAAGGGCTTCAAGGCGACGGCCCGGAGCGAAAACGGCGCCCTTGCGGGCTTTGAATCCCCGGACGGAAGGATAAGCGCACTGCAGTTCCACCCCGAAGTTGCCCATACTCCGAGGGGAAACGACATCCTTTCGGCGTTCATATTTGATATATGCGGATGTAAGGCGGATTGGGACCTCGGTCATGACTGGATCGACAAAGAAGTCGGGAAGATCAGGGAAAAGGTCGGCTCCGGCAGGGTCATATGCGGACTTTCCGGAGGCGTGGACTCCACGGTATCTGCGGTGATCACCTCAAAAGCTGTCGGAGACAACCTGCACTGCATATTCGTCGACCACGGGCTCCTTCGGAAGAACGAAGCGGACCAGGTTATGGAGACATACCGCTCCCTCAGACTGAATGTCCACAAGGTCGACGCAGAGGAGAGGTTCCTTTCGGCTCTTGCGGGAGTGACGGAACCCGAGAAAAAGAGAAAGATAATAGGCGAGCTCTTCATAAGAGTGTTCGAAGAGGAGGCCCGCAGGCTCGGAGGATCGGACTGGCTCCTCCAGGGCACCATATATCCCGATGTTGTCGAGAGCGGACACGGCGGAGGCAACGTTATCAAGAGCCACCACAACGTGGGCGGACTGCCCGATGACATGAAAATGCAGCTTCTCGAGCCGCTCCGCGACCTCTTCAAGGATGAAGTCAGGGCGGTAGGAAGGGCTCTGGGCATAGAACCGCACTTCCTCGAAAGGCATCCCTTCCCTGGCCCCGGGCTTGCGGTAAGGTGCCTCGGAGAACTTAAGAAGGAGCGTCTCGATGTGCTGAGGGAAGCCGATGCCATCTTTATAGAGGAGATAAAGGAGTTCGGGCTCTACAACGAGATATGGCAGGCCTTCTGCGCGCTCCTTCCCGTGCGCAGCGTGGGCGTA
Source organism: Synergistaceae bacterium UBA1358 (assembly GCA_002306075.1). Lineage (GTDB taxonomy): Bacteria > Synergistota > Synergistia > Synergistales > Synergistaceae > Caenicola. The sequence continues at coordinate 42,883 of DBRW01000031.1, read as the reverse complement.
GTCGGGGATGTCAGGACCTACGGAGAGACGGCCGTACTGAGAGCGGTCTCATCGCTCGATGCCATGACGGCTGAGTGGGTGCACCTGCCCTATGAGCTTCTGGACACGGTCAGCAGAAGGATATGCAACGAAGTCCCCGCAATAAACAGGGTGGTGCTTGACATCACAGGAAAACCGCCGGCAACGATCGAGTGGGAGTAGGTATGTTCTTTGAGAGGTTCTTTGGGATAAGACCAGTAGTTTCAGTAAACAGGTTGTCTATGATACGATGCAACAAGGGGAAATGTTAAGCGCGCCAGATCCTTAGTATTGTTCGAAGGCATACGAAGATAAACATTAGATTATTGACACTCTCATTCTTCGAAGTAAGAAAATTTGGGAAAGGAACGAAAAATGAAAGCTCTTAGTATCCAACCTTACTATGCCACATTGATCGCCATGGGTTATAAGTTTATCGAGTTGCGCAGCTGGAAAACTGATTATCGCGGCTGGATTTTAATTTGTGCTTCGAAGGCGATCAATAAACAAGAAAAAGCTTCTCTGATGAATGGCCATGCGATTGCAATTGCAGAATTGACAGAGGTTCGACAATATAATGACGAGACGGATAGAGAGGGCGCATATCTCGCCGATGAGGAGCAATTTGAAGGGTTCTCCTGGGTTTTCAATCGGATTATCCTCGTCAAACCCTTTCCAGTTAAAGGACAACTTCGTTTATTTGAGGTTGATCAAAATATGGAAGATTTAGAACCTCTGGATATTGATTATGCTTCAGATGATTATTTAAATAAACTATTTTCATGGTGGAAGAAAAATGGATTTATTGAGGACACGAGCTTCCTCGAAGCATAATAATAATTGAAAAGGTTTTCACAACTGATACTGTTTTGGATCTGAAAAAGATAACGTGAGATCCCGAAAGGGTGTCATTAGAAGGATGTCTAATAGGCTTTCACACTGCTTATTTAAATCCTCCAACTCATTGCTCGCAGGGGCTGGTCTTATCAACAAAAAGAAGAGATGAGCATTTTTATTATGATTAAACGTATTGAACTAACTAGATTCAAAGGTCACCCTTTTTGTCCGCGTCTCTAGCAGGGATGAGGATGATTCGCAGGGCTTATATTTTTAGGTATGAAATTTCTGAATGTTAAAATTTAAAAATCGTATTTCAACATTGCAAAAATTATGCATTAGAGAAGTTAATGACTTTTAAATGATTTAATCTCAAAATATATAGTAATAATAATTAGTATAATTATTACGCTTAAGATATATTCAAAAATCTTACTTACCTCAGTCCAAACGATCTTATTATGTGTATTTATCACGTACACGATCATCATTGCCACAATAAAAAAAATACGCAATAATGATTTTATATAATATGTGTTGTCAGTAAATAAAATTTTCTCTGCTAGATTATAAATTAGTAAATAGATATTCAATACCGTCAGGGGACCGACAAAGCATGACCTCACTATACCAATAAGTGTTTTAGTTAACAGTATTAATGAATCAAAAATTAATAAAACTAAAGAAAAAATATAAATGAAATTTATTTTATTTATACTATTGCTATTTATTCTTTAGAATAACAATTTATAACCCCAAAAATGTGTATAGCTGCTTGAACCTCTATTGTACTCAAATCGTTTTCTCAGTTTATTTCTTAAAGATAAGCTCTGTTCCCGTAGTTTGCTAATAAAGAATAATTTGCCGGTTAATCTAGAAAAATAAAATCCAATATAAAATTCAGCACCAAAGCCTGGCTCGCTAAAAAAAACCAGAAGCAATAATTGAATGGAATGATGAGTTTAAGAAACGCTAGTACCTCATCATTTCGGAAAAACATTGTAGAAGTGACAGAAAGCGGTTACATTATTGAAAAGTATGAATTCGAATATTGTGATGATTCGGAGTTAAGTGATTTGATGGATAAGATGCGAAAAGGTAGATGATTTTATGAGCAAGATTTCCATCCGGTTTTTTGATAACCGGGAAGTGCGAGCTATATGGGATGATGAGGAAAATAAGTGGTGGTTTTCAGCACTTGATATTGTGGGGGTGTTGCGCGATGAGGATGATTACAGCAAAATCCGTAATTATTGGAAGTATCTGAAAGGCAAATTAAAGAAAGAGGGTAATCAGTTGGTTAGTGCTGCTAACCAACTGAAGCTAACCGCAGCCGATGGTAAAAAGTACGCCACGGATACCTTTGATTATGACGGTATTCTGGAATTGGCAAAAAACTTTCCCAGCAAGGAAGCCAATCGATTTATCCAGTGGTTTACCTACAGTAATGAGACCATTGATGGGCAGAGTAAATCCAAAGCGTATGCGCTCTTTGACAGCACTCTGCTTGACACCATCGAGGTGGGCACCGTAAAGGGCTTACAACAAATTCATGCGTATTTGTTTGGGGCCTCTACGATTTTGCCGGTCAGATCAGAACAACCAACATAGCAAAGGGCGGCTTTCGTTTTACGGCTGTACTTTACTTGGAGGATAGTTTGGCACAGATTGAGGTGATGCCTGAAAACTCCTTTGATGATATTCTGCGCAAATATGTGGAGATGAACGTAGCCCACCCCTTTATGGAAGGAAACGGCAGAAGCACGCGCATCTGGTTGGATTTGATTCTGAAAAAGAATCTGCGCTTGTGTGTGGATTGGAGTAAGGTTGACAAGAGGGAATACCTAAGTGCCATGCAACGGAGCGTATCAGATGTTCAGCCTATAAAAACCTACTTCAAAGTGCCCTCACCGATCAGATTGATAGCCGGGACATGTTTATGAAGGGCATTGATTATTCCTACTACTACGAACAAGAGGATTTTGTGGCTGAGGCTGAAGGTGAATGAAAGCTTCAAATTTCAGCCAAATGAATAAGCACTACAAATCATGTTGACCATTCCAGACCATAGTGTGTAGAATAGCGATTAAGGGGAGGACATGAAACAAAGGTTGATAACATAACTCTGATAACAGTCGATCAGCGAACACCATAGAGTGTGGGTAACTGGTATCAAATGGAGTAAAAGGCACCACAAAAACCAAAGCAAAACAGTTTAAGTCGAGCTTAAGGTTTGCGAGTGGGAGTAAACATAGGCAGGTAATTTACGTATGGAAGTAAGGCTTGATTTGGACAGGGTAAAGAGGAAGGGTTTCTCGGAGGTCATCTTTTGCGAGAGAAAGTCGGAGAAGCAGCTTCGTGAAATAGCGGAAGAGATAATAAACAAGAGGCTCGACACCGCGTTCAGCAGGATGGATGAGCGTCAGCGTTCCGTCGTCGCCTCAATAATTGAGGACTTTGAATATGATGCGGTCTCAAGAGTCGGGATCACATCGTTCGGGACGATAGAAAAAAACGGAGCCATCGTTGCTGTCGTCTCTGCCGGGAGCACGGATATCCCTGTCGCCGAGGAGGCCGCCCGCATAATAGAATTTTTCGGATCCCGGGCGGACCGTTTCTACGATGTCGGAGTCGCCGGCATACACCGCCTCTTCGAAGTACTGCCCGAGATAAAAAAGGCGGACGTCGTGATAGTTGCCGCCGGCATGGACGGTGCCCTTCCCAGCGTAGTGTCCGGACTGGTCTCCTCGCTCGTCATAGGCCTTCCCACATCTGTGGGGTACGGCATAGCCGAGAACGGCATGACGGCGCTTCGCTCGATACTCTGTTCATGCAGTCCCGGCCTTGTCGCGGTCAATATAGACAACGGGGTGGGAGCCGCCCTCTCCGCCCTTGCGGCGGCAAGAGTCAGGACCGGGCATAAAGACTGATTTATCCTCACCGTAAAATCATAGTATAATTACCATTGGTCAGTTGATATCTCATAAGCGTGATCAAAAAACAACATCGTACGCGGGTCATCTTCCGGGACCTGTTTATTATGATCGGAGGCAGAGACATTGCAGGATGACCGTTACTTAATGATGTCGAAGAAGATCAGGGAGAGTCTGATACCGTTCGCAGCGCTTCTGATATTGTTCGTCTTCCTCTCCTGGCTTATCGTATCTCCTCTAGGCCGTCCCCTTATCTGGTCAGCCGTACTTTCTTATTTTGCGTACCCCTTTTACAGATATCTTAACCGCAGATTTTTTCCTGGAAAGCTTACCAACATCGCGGCTGGCATAACGACCCTCACCATAGTCGTTTTTATGGCTATCCCGATGCTGTTTTTGGGGCTTTTCCTGACGAAAGAGTTTTTAAGGGTATACGATGCGGTGATCCAGAGCGGCATACTTTCGGGCTCCTACACGGATATACTGGGCAAATTGCATAATGTCCCCTTTCTCGGCGCATTCCTGTACCGGCTGGACATCGTGAGCGGCATACCGGTCTTTGAATCAATAATCGGAAGCAGCGTCAACTGGGTAACAGGATTTGTCCGTATGATCTCGAAAGAGATACTCGGCAACGCCTTCAAGGTCTTTTATCTGCTTGCGGTGGTCACTGTATCCTCTTTCTTTATCGTCAGGGACGGCCACATCATACTTCAGTACGTAAAGGACATCATGCCCCTGCCCGAGACGGAGAGGGACAATATAATCGAAAGGTCGGCCAAGATGCTGAGGGCAGTCGTATACGGCATAGTGGTGACGGCGGCCATACAGGGGACCCTCGGCGGACTGGGATGGTGGTTCGTGGGCCTCGACCATCCGGTCCTCTTCGGTTTCTTTATGTTCATCACCGGCATGATACCTTTCGTAGGCACTCCCGTGATATGGGTCCCAGGTGCACTGAGCCTGCTGATCAGCGGAGATTATACGAACGGGCTGATGCTTCTCGGATGGGGCCTGGGAGTCGTGAGCATGGTGGATAATTTCATACGCCCGATATTTATTTCGGGCGAGAGCAAGATACACATGCTGGTCATATTCGTAGGGATATTCGGAGGTCTTTTCAACTGGGGCTTCCTCGGTCTTTTCATCGGCCCGCTCATTCTCTCCCTCGGGATATTTCTCCTCGATCTTTACAGAGCCATCGTTTCAGATAAGTTCAAAACCAACTGAGTTCGCAGCAGCCTGGAGGTAGCGGGATGATAAGGATAGTGGCTGTATCGGGCCGCAAAGACAGCGGTAAGACGACGCTCTGCAGAAAGCTCATCAAAGAGCTGTCGGATATGGGGATAAGGACAGGCTATATAAAAAGGACAGCCGAAGATGTGATCTCCGAAAAGAACACAGATACCGGCTCAGTCTCCGATATGGGGATAGGGGCAGTGCTCTGGGGAAGAGACGGCCTCAGATACGAGCTTGCGGCCTCCGAAGAGATAACTCCCAATTATATTGCGTCCAGATATTTCCCCGAGGCGGAGATCATCATACTTGAGGGAGGCAAAAACCTCCGTCTGCCCAAGATATGGGTGAGATCGGATGGGGAAGGGCAGCCCGAATACCCGGGAATATTCATGATCTATGACAGAGAAGGGAACAAAGACGGCAGTCTTGTGTACTGCGCCGGAGAAGAGAAAGAGATGGCGCAAAGACTGGCATCCATGGTAAGGGGCAAGGCCTACAGAAGCTCCAGGGTATATTTCGGAGATTTGCCGCTTCCTATGAAGGATTTCATCGCGGACTTCGTCAGGGGCAGCATATTGGGGATGCTGGCCGCACTGAAGGGCGGAAAAGATACCGACAAGACCATAAGGATATACATAGACGGGAACACCGAGGGCAAAAAATAATTTTTCCCCTGAGAGCTGTCCGGGCAGAGGCCCTGCCGGGCGGGGACGGACGTTCTGGAAAACCTGACGGAACGGGCAGGAGCTGGAACTTAATTTTAATAAGGTAAATTAAAAGGTTGTAAGTTAAATTGAAAGTAGATATAATGGCAAATTGGGCCGGTTAAAAGGCCCATAAAAACAACAACAACCTCGAGGGGGTCGCTTTTTCAATGGAAATTTTGGTTGTCACTGGAGCCATAGCCGTAGCAGCGCTGCTGTATGCGGGATATGCTTCAAACAAGATCAGTTCTACGAAAGTTGATCATGACAGGATCAATGAACTTTCCGGCATTATACAGAGCGGTGCTATGGCTTTTCTTTACAGGGAGTACAAGGCGCTGGTTCCTTTTGTAGTGATCGTTGCAGCTCTTCTGGTCTGGAAGATCAGCGTTCCAAGCGCGGTATGCTTCGTCTCCGGAGCCCTTTGCAGCGCTCTCACCGGATACATCGGAATGAAAGTCGCGACCAAGGCCAACGGTAAGACGGCCTACGCGGCGCTGTCCGGAATGAACGGAGCATTGACGGTGGCATTCACCGGAGGAAGCGTCATGGGAATGGCAGTCGTCGGAGTGGGACTTCTCGGAGTAGTAGCGATGTACGTTCTTTTCGGTGATCCCAACGTCGTGACCGCTTTCGGTTTCGGAGCCAGCTCCATCGCCCTCTTCGCCCGTGTGGGCGGCGGCATCTACACCAAAGCCGCTGACGTGGGAGCAGACCTTGTAGGCAAGGTAGAGGCAGGCATACCCGAGGACGACCCCCGCAACCCCGCAGTCATCGCGGACAATGTCGGCGACAACGTAGGTGACATCGCAGGCATGGGAGCAGACCTCTTTGAATCATATGTAAACTCGATCATCGCAGCCATGGCGATCGGCTCCATGTTTGCAGGGATGGAGGGAGTCATGTACCCCCTTCTTCTTTCAGCGGTAGGCATAATCGCATCCATACTGGGGACTTTCTTTGTCAGGGTAAAAGAGGGAGGAGATCCCGCAAAGGCCCTTCGTTACGGACTTGGGACGACAGGTCTCTTTATGATAATCGGAACGTTCTTCCTTACCCGCTGGGTATTCCTCGGTGACCTTACCCTCTTCTTCGCGGTCGTTTCGGGAGTCGTCTGCGGCATACTCATCGGAGCCGCCACAGAGTTCTACACATCCGGCGACTACGCGAGCGTCAAGGAGATAGCGGCCGCATCCGAGACAGGTGCAGCCACGAACATCCTTGCCGGTCTCGGCGTAGGCATGAAGTCTACAGCTATCCCGGTCATCCTGGTATGCGCGGCGATCCTCGCCGGAGTCAAGTTCGGCGGACTTTACGGCATCGCATGCGCGGCAGTCGGGATGCTCGCGATCACAGGTATGGCCCTCTCGGTCGACGCATACGGCCCCATATCCGACAACGCGGGCGGTATCGCCGAAATGGCAGAGCTTCCCGAAGAGGTGCGTCAGATCACAGACAGGCTCGATGCAGTAGGAAACACGACCGCTGCAGTCGGCAAAGGACTTGCCATAGGTTCCGCGGCACTCACGGCGCTGGCACTTTTTGTCGCATACGCTCAGGCGACCAACCTTGCCTCGATCGACCTCAAGGATCCGAAAGTAATGGTAGGCCTTTTCATAGGAGGTCTTCTGCCTTTTGTATTCAGTGCCCTTTCTATCCAGGCAGTCAGCAGGGCTGCTGAAAAGATGATAGAAGAGGTGCGCAGACAGTTCAGGGAGATCCCGGGTATAATGGAGGGCACAGGCCGTCCGGAGTACGAACGCTGCGTAGACATTTCTACAGCGGCTGCCCTTCGTGAGATGATCCTCCCCGGTCTGATGGCGGTACTTGCTCCCGTAGTTGTCGGATACGGACTTGGAGCCCAGGCCCTCGGCGGTCTTTTGGGCGGGTCGATCGTAACAGGTGTTATGATGGCTATTTTCATGTCAAATGCAGGCGGTGCATGGGATAATGCCAAGAAGTACATTGAATCCGGGCATCACGGCGGAAAAGGAACAGCGCCTCATGCAGCGGCAGTCGTCGGAGATACGGTGGGAGACCCGTTCAAGGACACGGCAGGACCAAGCCTTAACATCCTCATAAAGCTCATGTCGGTAGTCGCTACGGTACTTGCTCCGCTGCTTATTTAACTTAAAACATCTGCATCTATCAAAGCTCAGTATGTGATAATGTTCAAGGGGGAGAGGCTAATACTCTCCCTCTGGTTTTCTGTATCGGAGGTGTGACATGGCCGGCGATGACGTCAGAGAGATAAAATCCAGACTTGATATTGCCGAAGTGATCGGCGACTATGTTGCGTTGCGCAGGAGCGGCCAGACTTACTGGGGAAAATGTCCGTTCCACAACGAAAAGACCCCCTCCTTCAGCGTCTCTCCCGAAAGGCAGACATTCCACTGTTTTGGCTGCGGCAAGGGCGGAGATGTTTTTACTTTTATAATGGAGATCGAGAACCTGGAGTTCAGGGAAGCTCTGGAAAGACTTGCCGAGAGGGCCGGGGTGAAACTGCAGGGACCTGCCGAAGGCAGCCGACGCAGGTCCCTTGACGGAGTCGATATCCAGAAGCATGCGCTCGATTTTTTCATAAGATCGCTTCACGGAAATTCGGGAGAAGCGGCCAGGGCTTATCTTGCCAGACGCTCTATAACGAACGACGATATGGTCCGCTTTGAACTTGGCTGGGCACCCTCTTCATGGGATTCCCTCTCAAGATATCTCCATACGCTTGGCCTTACCGACGGACAGATCATAGAGAGCGGCCTGGCCGCGATGGGAACAAGGGGGATATATGACAGGTTCCGCGGACGCATAATGTTTCCGATATACAGTCTGACAGGCCGTATAGTCGGATTCGGGGGAAGGATACTTGACGGAGACGGGGCAAAGTATCTTAACAGCCCCGAGAGCGCCCTCTTCAACAAACGCAACAACCTCTACCTGATGAACAAGGCAAAGGGCCCGATAAGGGAAAAGGGACACGCGATACTGGTGGAGGGGTACATGGATGCCATCAGATGCCACCTGGCGGGATATACGAACACGGTCGCATCCCTGGGAACTTCCCTGACAGAAGCTCAGGCTCTTTTGATCAAAAGAATGGCGGGACTCTGCTATATCTGTTATGATTCGGACAGTGCAGGGCAGGAAGCTGCCCTGAGAGGCATGTATGTGCTCCAGAAGCAGGGGATTTCGGTCAGGGTAGTCAGGCTGACCGGAGGCAAGGATCCCGATGAGGTCCTGCTTGCAGACGGGGGACCGCAGATGTTCGCGTCTGCTCTTGGATTCGCTTTGCCTCTCCCCGTGTATCACGCCATACTGCGGAAGGCTGATATGGAGATACCGGAAAAGTCGCTGGCAGCCAGAAACGACCTGCTTGAAGGACTGGCCTCTCTGTCCACGTTTGATGTGGCTCCGCATATCGAGAAAATATCCCAGCAAATGGGGGTATTCCCCCATGAGCTGAAGAGAGAGATAGAAGAAAGGCGCACCGGCCTGGCCGATAAGACGTCGAGAAGGCTGCCGGAAGATGACAGCACTGACTTTATTGAAGCCGGGGAGGGCGCGGACGCAGAACAAAAAAACTCTTCAGAACCGGATGATCTGGAATGCATATTTTGCAGTATTATCTGGGAAAACGAAAAAGTGAGATCACGTTTTTCCCATGAGTATGTAGTGCCTTTTATAAAAAATGACGTACTTCAGAATATGGCGTCCGCCCTTCTGACCGGAGAGGCCCCCGAACATCTTGAGGAGAGATGGAGGCAGGTCGGCGACAGAAGATCCATGGAACTGGTCGCGCGCGGAAACGGGCTGATCTCCAGAGAGGGCATCGATCCCGACAAGGCGGAAGTGATCGCGGAGACCATAAGAAGAAGATGTATCGAAGAGAGGGTCATATCTCTGAACACTAAGCTGAAAAAGGGCACTGCGACGGAGTCTGAAGTTGAAGAACACCTTAGGCTGACAAGAATCCTTAAAGGAGGTAAATTCGGGGCATGAAAAAGACAAAGACAGCTAAAAAAAGTGATGCGCCTGCAGCGGAAAACACTTTGAAACCGATCGATGAAAGCATGGAGGATTCGGTCGACGAGGTATCTGCGGACATGATAGACATCTCCGATCCGGAAAAGGGAGAGGTCTGCGATACATCGATAATAGAAGACGAGATGCTGGATGTCCCCGACAGCGTCGATCTGGATGAGGAACTCAAAGTCATCTGCGGCGACGATGATGTCCCCGAGGTCGATGCCGTAAAAGAGAACGTAGTTGAAGACTCCGATCCCGCAGACTACACAGCCTACATAGACAACGTCAGGGACCTTCTCCATGAAGGCAGGGAGAAGGGATTCGTTACCTACGAGGATATCGAAAAGCACATGCCCAAGGATTTCCTCACGGCCGACATCCTTGACAGCCTTTACATGAATCTCATGGAGCTCGGGGTCGACGTAGTGGACGAACCCAAAACGAAGGTCGACCCGTCCGAGGGAGAGCATCTTCTTCCGACCAATGCCAATACCGAAGAGATGGGCGATCTTGAAGATCTTCCACTTTCTGATCCCGTGCGCATGTACCTGCGCGAGATAGGCAAGATCCCCCTCCTGACGTCCGAAGACGAAGTCGAACTGGCCAAAGGTGTAGAGGCGGGCGAAATGGAAGCGAAGGACAAGCTGGTGGAGGCCAACCTGAGGCTCGTAGTCAGCATAGCAAAAAAATATATCGGCAGGGGGATGCTCTTCCTAGATCTTATCCAGGAGGGCAACCTCGGACTGATCCGTGCCGTCGAGAAGTTCGACTACCGCAAGGGATACAAGTTCAGCACCTACGCTACGTGGTGGATCAGACAGGCCATAACCAGAGCGATAGCGGATCAGGCGAGGACGATAAGGATACCGGTCCACATGGTCGAGACGATCAACAAGCTGATACGCGTCTCGAGGCAGCTGGTGCAGCGCCTGGGCAGAGAGCCTGCCGCCGAGGAGATAGCTGCCGAGATGGAGATAGCCTCGGACAGAGTCGAGGAGATCCAGAGGATAGCGCAGGAACCAGTATCCCTCGAGACTCCGATCGGTGAAGAAGAGGACAGCCAGCTCGGAGATTTCCTCGAGGACAAGGACCTCCCGAGCCCCGAAGAAGCAGCGGCAAGCCAGATCCTGAGGGAACAGCTCGATGAGATGCTCGATGACCTTACAGACAGGGAGAGAGAAGTGCTCAGGCTCCGGTTCGGACTGGAGGACGGCCATGCCCACACGCTGGAAGAGGTCGGCAGGCGTTTTGGCGTAACAAGGGAAAGGATACGTCAGATCGAGGCCAAGGCCCTGAGAAAACTCCGCCATCCGAGCAGAAGCAAAAAACTCAAAGATTTTCTTGAATAGCCGGGGTTTGTGAAAAAAATACCGGAGATATGTTTGTTAAAATCAGAAATGCTGTTTCCTGCCGGTTTGCATTCATTTGCGCATTTGACCGTCAAAAAAAATGGCTGCAGCCGACATCCTGCTTAAGAATAAAAGTTTGATAAATATTGCACGAGCGGTTGATATGAATTATACTCTTTCCGACGTTGTGCGGACGGTGATCGTCATTTGAGGATCGATAAGTATCTTAAGCTTTCAAGGCTGATCAAACGCAGGACCCTTGCGCAGGAAATGGTCGAGATAGGTGCTGTCAGGATAAACGGCAGGACCTGCAAGCCGGCTGCGGAGGTCAGATCGGACGATATCATCGAGATAGCCTACCCCGGCAGGATAATGAAGGTCAAAGTAGTGACTTCTGACGAGGTACAGCTCAAGAGGAACGCCCCGGCCTACGAGATGGTCGAAGAAAGAAAAGTTGACAGGGAAGAACGTCCCTGGTGAATTACCTAAGAAGGGGGTAAGCTTGCATGTCATACATAACTAACGTCCATGCCAGAGAAGTGTTGGATTCAAGAGGATTTCCGACTTTAGAGGTGGAGGTCACCCTTGATTCCGGCATCGTAGGAAAGGCCAGCATCCCGTCAGGCGCCTCCACAGGGACATATGAGGCCCACGAGCTCAGAGACGGAGACAGCGGGAGATATATGGGCAAAGGAGTGCTCAAGGCCGTACAGAACATCAAAGAGATAATATCCCCGGCACTGAAGGGTATGGATCCGCTGAAGCAGGATCATATCGATAAAGCCCTCATCGAACTGGACGGAACGCTGCAGAAGAAGAGGCTGGGAGCAAATGCGATACTGGGAGTCTCCCTGGCCACGGCAAGGACCGCAGCTTACTCGAAAGAGCTGCCGCTTTGGAGGTATCTCGGCGGACTCAATGCCAACCTCATGCCTGTTCCCCTTATGAACGTGATCAACGGGGGAACGCACGCCAACAACAACCTCAATATACAGGAATTCCTGATAATACCCCACGGAGCCCCGTCCTTTACGGAGGCCCTTCGGATGGGTGCCGAGACCTACCATGCGCTGAGCCGCATCCTTGCCAAGTACGGCAAATCGACCGGCACTGGAGACGAGGGAGGCTTCGCATCGGACTTCAGGGATCAGGAAGAGGTCCTGGACTTTTTGCTGATGGCGATACGCAGCGCGGGTTATCAGCCGGGCAAGGAGATCTCGATAGGGCTTGACATAGCTGCGAACCAGTTCTACAGCAAAGGCGCCTACCAGTTCCACGGCAGTGACTACAAGTATACCGCGAACGAGCTTATCGACATTTACGAACTGATGTGCGACAAGTATCCGATAATCTCGATTGAGGACGGACTTGCGGAGGATGACTGGCAGGGCTGGATAGACATGACCAAGAGGCTGTCCGGCAGGATACAGCTGATAGGCGACGACATATTCGTCACCCATACGGACAGGCTCCAGCTCGGCATCGACAGAGGAGCGGCGAACGCCGTTCTCGTGAAGCCCAATCAGGTGGGCACGCTGACAGAGACCCTCAAGCTCGTCGAAATGGCGAGACGCGGCGGATACAGGACCATAATATCCCACAGATCGGGAGAGACTGCGGACAACTTCATCGCGGACCTTGCCGTTGCCACCGGTGCCGGACAGATCAAGGCCGGGGCTCCGAGGGGCATAGAACGCCTCAGGAAGTACAACCGTCTGATACGGATAGAGGAATCTCTCGAGGGACGCTCGCATTTTGCGGGAGTCGACCTGCCCATCTGCAAAAAATGACGGGGTGCGGAAGAGAACATTATCAGGCAGTGACAGTTTCTGTTTTTGATAATCAAGTGATTTTTTTACCAGCATAAACCAGGAGGTGCGTTGTATGAAGGTTGCAGAACCGACCGTCGAGAGACTTATCCAGTATTATCGGCTGCTTATCCAGATGAAGGAAGAGGAACGGAAGGTCGTATCATCGCTTCAAATAGGTGAGATCCTTGGAATAAAGGCAAGTCAGGTGCGCAAGGATCTTTCATATTTCGGAGAGATCGGTAAAAGAGGTGTCGGATACCATGTCAACCGCCTCTGCCTTCATATAGAGAATATCCTGGCCTCTCCGAAAGTATGGAAAGTAGCTCTCGCCGGAGTTGGCAACCTTGGTACAGCGCTTATGGGACACGCCGCGTTCCAAAGCTACAAGTTTGAAGTCGACGCACTTTTTGACATAGATCCCGAAAAGGTAGGCAGCGAGATAATGGGTGTCCATTGCTGGCATGTCGAGGAGATGTCAAAGGTGATGGAGGAGCGGGGCATCGAGGTCCTTATCCTGGCAGTCCCTGCATCGGCAGCACAGAATTGTGTGGATAAGGCGGTGCTCTCTCCCACCCTTAAGGGCATACTTGCCTTTACCCCCGCTACAGTCGTAGTTCCGGACAGGATCCTTTTCTACAGGGTGGATATTTTTGTAGAGCTCGAGAAGCTGCTCTTCTTCCTCAAAGAAAGGGAAGAGAAGCATTAGCGCATTTTATTACACAAAGAGCTTAAGTCATGTTAAAATAACCAACGTTACTTTTGACCCAAAAATTTGGTCTAAATAAAAATACAATATAAATTAAGGAGGAATTGATTTGGGCGGTCAGCAGGGCGGACTTGTAGGCATGATGCTTCCACTCGCAATGTTTGCGGCGATTTTTTATTTCATGATCATACGTCCGCAGAAGAAAAAACAGAAGGCGCATGAAGAAATGCTTGCAAGCATCAGCAGAGGTTCCACGATAATCACGGCAGGCGGTTTTTTTGGGATAGTAAGAGAGATCCTCGATGACAGTTACATCATTGAGCTGGATGAGGGAGTAAAGGCAAGGATCCTCAAGAGCTCCGTATCGATGAAGAAGGCTGACGGTTCATCAGAGGCCAGACCCAAGAAAAAGAAAGTCAAAAAGGACGAGATCCCCGCTGAAACAGCCGAAGTACAGGCACCGGCGGCAGAGGCTGAAGAAGCAGCAGTTTCAGAAAAGGAAGAAGCCTAGGACCCAGTCCCAAATGCAGCAGTAATTTCATACGGAGAGGACAAACCAACTTGTCCACTCCGTTTTCTTTGCAAGGAGGCGCTTTCTCTATGGTAAAAAGAGACAAATGGCGATTGGGTTTGATCCTGGCAGTGATACTCATAGCCGCATACATTGCTTTCCCCATACAGGGCAAGGTCCGTCTCGGACTGGACCTCAGGGGGGGAGTTCATATCGTTCTGCAGGCGAAAGGCACGCCTGAAAACCCGGTCACGCCGGACAGCATCGATCGACTTCTTGCGGTGCTCAGGAGCCGTATAGACCAATATGGGATCGCTGAACCTGTGATCCAGAAACAGGGAGATGACCGCATCGCGGTAGACCTGCCCGGAGTGGAAGATCCGGAAGCGGCCCTTGATCTTATAGGAAGGACAGCCGTTCTGGAATTCAGGCAGGTGCTGGGAGAGTCTCCAAGAGTCCCCGCAGAACCTGTTCGCTCCAACTATGACAGCGACGAGCAATTCCGGGCCGCGCAGGATCGCTGGCAACAGGCCAGGGACGAGGTCGATGGATATGTCAAACAGATGGAGGAAGCTGTAAAGGCAAACCCGGACATAGCCGTCGGCAAGGGAGAAGACGGCACGGCATACCTTTTGGGCAAGGCCTACGTTACCGGCAAGGACCTTACCAAGGCTGACACGACTTTTGACCAGTTTGGCAAAGCAGCCGTATCCCTGAAATTCAACTCAGAAGGCGCCAAACTTTTTGATGAGGCAACTGCGGCCAATGTAGGCAAGCAGATCGCCATAGTGCTCGACGGGGTCGTGATATCCGCTCCTGTCGTCCAGCAGCGCATTTCAGGAGGAGAGGCACAGATAACAGGTAAATTTACCACTCCTGAGGCAAACAGGCTTGCCATCATGCTCAGGGCAGGAGCGCTTCCCGTAGCGGTCGAGATCCTCGAAAACAGATCTGTAGGCCCGACGCTTGGCGCAGACTCTATTAAGCAGGGTATACGCTCCGGTCTCATAGGGGCTGCGTTAGTTGTGCTATTCATGCTTATATACTACAGCTTCCTGGGTATAGCGGCAAATCTGGCACTTTGCGTGGCAATGCTCCTTGTCATGGCGAGCTTGATATTCCTTAAATCGACTCTGACACTTCCGGGTATCGGAGGCATAATACTCACAATAGGAATGGCTGTCGATGGCAACATTCTGATTTACGAGCGCATGAAGGAAGAGCTGATGTCAGGGAAGACTCAGATGGCCGCACTGGATGCAGGTTTCAGAAAAGCTCTTGTTGTCATTCTTGACTCAAACATAACCACGCTGATCGCCGCTGCAGTTTTGTTCTATTTCGGAAGCGGCCCCATCAGAGGTTTTGCTGTGACACTCAGCATAGGTGTTATTTCTGCAGTATTCTGCAACGTGGTCGTAACCAGATCGCTGCTCGGCATAATGCTTTCATACCGTAAAATGAAAACGCTATAGAAGGAGGCGCTGTAAATGGTTGCTTTTAATGCATCAAAACTGAATTTACCGTTCATGAAATACAGACTTTACGCCATTGTGATAAGCCTCGTTCTAGTGGCTGCTTCACTCGGTCTGACAGCAACGAAGGGACTGAACCTGAGCGTTGACTTCACCGGAGGCCTTGTGTTACAGGTCGAATTCTCTTCGCAGGTGCAGGTCTCCGATATTCGTGCCAGTCTTAGCCGTATTGGACAGGGACAGGCAATAATACAGGCTTATAATAACAATGAGGTTCTGATACGTTTTCAGGCTCAGGATGAAAAGATCAGAAGAGAGGTCCTTGAAACTCTGAAAAAGGATTTCGGCGGGCTTAAAGTTCTTAAGATAGACAAAGTAGGTCCTGTCGTGGGAAAGGAGCTTCGTGCTCAGGCTATGGTATCACTGAGTCTTGCACTGGTTGGGATCCTTATATACATGGCATTCCGTTTCAAGTTCAGGTTTGGTGTTGCCGCAGTCGTTGCCCTTTTGCACGACTCAATAATAATGCTTGGAGCGTATTCTCTTACAGGCAAGGAAGTTTCAGTGGCTTTTATCGCTGCGATACTTACTGTGGTGGGTTACTCACTCAACGACACGATAGTCGTCCTGGACCGTGTACGCGAAAACTGGGGAATGGTAAAAACAAATGGAATCGTAGAACTTATGGATATATCTATAAACCAGACCCTTGCAAGGACGATAAATACGTCCTTAACGACTTTGCTGCCGGTCATTGCGATGTTTATTTTCGGTGGAGAAGTGATAAGCAATTTTGCTTTTGCTTTTCTTGTAGGCATAGTCGTCGGTACTTACAGCTCAATATTCATAGCAAGCTCGATCGTTGCTGAGTGGTATCTTCGCTATCCAAAAATCTAAAAACTATTTTAAATTCACAGAGAGGCCATAGGCCTCTCTTTTTTTTTCTCTTTATCATCATTTTGTTGTATTATAGATACTCAAACATTGAAGCATTCTGATCGCTTGCCTATGAGGAGGGGTTTTATGAAGAGCTATATACTAGCGATAACGGTTACCATGTTCCTGTCCGCACTTTTTGCTTTCCAGAACATTGGTGACGTCACAGTCAGGTTTCTTGTCTTTGAATGGGTCCTCCCGCAGGGGGTCTGGGAGGTCCTTATCTTCTGTGCCGGCGCTGCGATAATGTGGATATTCTCAATATTCTCCATGTTTGAGGTTAGAGGCAAATACAAGAAAGAGCTTAAAGCGAAAGATGAAAGGATAGCAGCCGTCGAAAAAGAAAAAAAGACTATACTTGAATCTGTGGCAGCAGCGAGAAGCCCTCTGCCCATAAGCGAGGATGCCGGCCTTACACATAATGCCGAGGAAAACACTTCGGGCGGAACGGTCGAGTAGTTTGGTAGTATTCTGTTCGAAAGATGAACTGAACATTTACAGACCGGGTCGGACAGCGGCAGACATAGCTGCGCGCCTTGACTGCTCTCTTTTCCAGGCTGCACTGCTGGAGATGAGGGGAGTGACTTCGGAGACAAGTGATTCTGTGATAAAAAGCTGGATATCTCCGGACATGGAGAGCATGCTGGACTCACTGGACCTCGGTGAGACCAATTCGCTCGCTGTTGGTGTGTTCCGCTCTTTGAACGAAAGATCTGACGTTGTCGTATACGGAGACTATGATGTCGACGGGATCTCAGCTACTGCTTTGGCTGTTGAAATGGCTCTGCACAGGAAGGCAAGCGTAAGGTATTTCATCCCGCACCGGTTCAATCAGGGGTACGGCCTTCACTCGGATGTAGCAACAACAATAGCGAAGAGAAAGTGTGACCTTGTGATCGTCGTTGACTGCGGGACCCAGGATGCCGAATCCGTCAGCCTGATAAGAGACAGCGGCATTCCGGTAGTGATCCTCGACCACCATCTGGCTGAGGGAGAACTTGCCGTTTCGGACACAATGGTAAATCCCCAGATCGGCGGCGATATCACGGCCAAAAGGCTTTGTGCGGCCGGGGTCATTTGGTGCTGGGCATGGCAAAATGAACTTCTTCCCCGGGAAAGGCTGCGAAAACTACTTGACCTGGTCGCGCTGGCAACAATTGCCGATTGTGTATCGCTTGCTTCGCCCCTGAACAGAGTCCTTGTCCAGGGAGGCATGGACGTCCTAAGGAGCGCCCCAAGGCCGGGCCTCGCTATCCTTATGGAAAAGCTCGGGATCCTTCCGTCCTCGCTCGATCCGGAAGATCTTGCGATGAAGATAATACCGTGCCTCAACGCGGCCGGAAGGCTCTACTTTGCGGATCTTGCAGTGAAGATACTCTTCAATGCCGATGATCTTCCCGACAAGGTGGACAAGATAATAGAGCTCAACAAAAAGAGGAGAGAGCTTTCCTCAAGGATCCTCGAGCAGGTCGACGGGGAACAGGCCGATCCATACCAGTACGTACTGACGGACAAGGACTGGTCCGTAGGTGTGCTCAGCAGCGTTGCAAGCAGGATATGCAGCGAGAGGAACGCCCCGGTCGCTCTGGTGGCCGCCGTCGGAGACATAATGAGGGGGACCCTCAGGATGCCTGCCGGAGGCGATGCTGTAGGCATACTCAAGACGCTTGCCCCGATGCTGAACACGTGGGGAGGCCACCGTCTCGCCGCGGGCTTCAGCGTGAAGACCGAAAAATGGCAGGAAGTCAGGGACGAACTGGAAAGGATGCTCTCGAAGGTCAAGGTGTTGAACGACAAGGAGGACCTGCTGTACTGGCTTCCGTCGGAACTTGACCTAAGGGCATGGTACGAGGCCGAAAAGCTCGGACCTTTCGGGATGGACAACCCGTGTCCGAAGCTTTATTCGCCGTACAGCGGAAGCGTAAAGATCATCCCGCTTGGCAAAAACGGAAAACATGTAAAGATCGATCTGGGAGAGTCGACGCTCCTCGGCTTCGGCGCGGCGGATCTCGTTAAGGACAGGGAAGGCCTTATGGGGTGGGTATACAGACCGCGCGTGGATACATGGCGCAATGTGACGTCGCTCCAGCTCGTGCTTGAAAAGATGGTCACGGCATAACTGCCGCAGAACGGCACGGTGGTATTTGAATGAGCGAAGAGAAGAACAAAACGGGAACGATAAATAACGTACGTTCTGCCCATATGTCCGGAATAAGCAAAAAGGAAGAGGGCGGGCTGAGCGAAAAGAGCTGCAGGTCGCTTATGGAAGGTTACTGGGGACGCATCCCCGAGCCCCAGCGCGTGTCGACGCTCAGGCTTGCATGGCAGGACCTTTGGACCAAGATATCAAGATACCTCTCCAGGGAGGATGTCATCGCCGTTGGAGAGGCCTTCGTATTTGCCGCGGAGTCGCACGGGAACCAGGTGAGGTACAGCGGCGAACCCTATGTCGTGCACACCGTCTCTGTAGCGGCGATACTGGCGGGGATGGAGATCGACCGAGAGACGATAATAGCCTCGCTGCTGCACGATGTCCTCGAAGACACGCCGGTGACCACCGAAGAGCTTCGTGATAAATTCGGACAGGGCGTTGTCACCCTTGTAGACGGGGTAACCAAACTTGGCAAACTTCCTTTTAAGACATTTGAAGACTATCAGGCCGAAAACCTGAGAAAAATGTTTGTGGTCATGGCGAAGGACATCAGGGTCGTCCTTATCAAGCTGGCCGACCGTCTTCATAATATGAGGACCATCTCCTCCCATAAAAGGGAGAAACAGATCACGATCGCCAGGGAGACCCTTGAGATATATGCTCCCCTGGCGCACCGTCTTGGTATATACCAGGTAAAGAGGGAACTAGAGGATCTCTCTTTTCGTATCCTTGATCCCGAGATGTACTACGACATCAAACGAAGGGTCAGGAAGAAGCTTCCCGAACGTGAAATGATAATCAAGGAAGCAATGGATATCCTTTCACAGAAAATCGAAGAAGACGGGCTTGAGGCTTCCATAAAGGGAAGGCCTAAGCATTTTTACAGCATATATGAAAAAATGAGGAGAAAGAACCTCTCTCTCGACCAGCTCTACGATCTTCTGGCCCTGAGGGTCATAGTGAAGAACGTGGCCGAGTGCTACCAGGTGCTCGGGATAGTCCATACCATATGGAAACCCATCCCGGGCCAGTTCGACGATTATATCGCAAACCCGAAGAGCAACCTCTACCAGTCCCTCCATACGACTGTGGTCGGTCCCGCCGGTGAACCTCTTGAAGTGCAGATAAGGACATGGGAGATGCACTATCTTGCCGAGTACGGGATCGCCGCCCACTGGAACTACAAAGAGGGCGGCCGAAGGATGGACCATCTGGACGAGGGACTGACATGGATAAGAAAAGCCCTCGAGGTAGTGCCCGAAGGTCAGGAGGAGGAGGGGGACGGCACTCAGTTCCTCGACAACCTCAAGACGGACGTCCTCTCAACGGATGTATTCGTCTTCACCCCCAAGGGAAACGTCATATCGGTGCCGAACGGCTCCACTCCAATAGATTTTGCCTATGCCATCCACACCGAGATAGGGCATAAATGCGTCGGGGCCATGGTAAACGGCAGGATCGCCCCGATGGACCAGGTGCTGCAGAACGGCGACATAGTCCGGATACTGACTTCGCCCCAGGGCAAGCCGTCGCGCGACTGGCTCAAGATAGCAAAATCGTCAAGGACCAGGAGCAAGATCAAGAGCTGGTTCCGCCAGCAGGACAGGCAGGAAAGAGAAGAAAAGATCAAGAGAGGCAAAGACCTCATCGAAAAAGAGGCCCTGAGAAGGAACCCCGGAACGGAAAATCCGCTTGAGTCTCTCTCTCCCCAACTGAGCCAGGTGGCCAGGGATATGGGCTATCTCAACACGGAAGAGCTCTTCGTCTCCGTGGGTACGGGAAACCATACCGCCGCAAGCGTGCTCGGCAGGATATCATCAGACAGCAAACAGGCACCGGAACCCATCCCCGCCCAGGCACCTCCCCAGAGGAGCGAAGCCGACTCCGAGATAGTCGTCGAGGGCGCTTCGGGCGTCCTTGTCTCGCTCGCCCAGTGCTGCCGTCCGATCCCCGGCGACCAGATCGTCGGATGCGTGACACAGAGCAGGGGCATAACGGTACACCGCAAAGATTGTGTTAACATAGACAAGGCCGATCCCAACAAACTGGTGGCGGTGTCGTGGGGCAAACTGAAGGACCACCGGTACACGGCCAGGATCAAGGTCGAGGGCGTCGACAAGCCCACCCTATTCGGAGAGATAGTCCAGGCCATAACGGGGATGGACGGAGTGCTCGTAGGCATAAGGGCAAACGTGGTCAACAATTCGAGGGCAAGGGTGGTCGCAGATGTCCAGATAAAAGACCTCGAACACCTTTACAGGATAATAGCCAGGCTCAACACCATATCGGGAGTTATCGAGATAACCAGGGGGTGATCATGTGAAGGCACTGCTGCAGCGCGTCGACAGAGCAAGCGTCACTGTTGACGGCAATGTGACAGGAAGCATAGGGAGAGGTCTGTGCGTCTTTCTGGGTGTTGCCGTCGGCGACACCGAAAAGGATATCGCATGGCTTGCAGATAAAATCGTCAATCTTCGCATATTCGATGATGAGTCGGGTAAAATGAACAGGTCGGTCATCGACGAAAAGGGAGATATACTCATAGTATCCCAGTTCACGCTTTGCGGAGACTGCAGGAGGGGCAGGCGCCCCTCCTGGAGCGAGGCCGCAGAACCGGCTGAAGCCAACAGGATGTATGAAAGGTTCGTCAAAGAGATAGAGTCAAGGGGAGTAGTTGTCGCAACAGGAGTTTTCCAGGCCCTGATGAAGGTCGAGATATGCAATGACGGTCCCGTTACTCTGATGATAGACAGCAGGGAGTGAATTTGGTATGAAGATCAAAAGGTTTGCCCTGGGGGCTCTGTGGACAAACTGTTATGTCGTCAGCGACGCGAACGGCGACGGCATAGTCGTCGATCCCGGAGGTCCCGCGGTTGAGGTCGAGGAGTATATCAGAGACAACGACATAAGACTTCACTGGATAATCCTGACCCACGGACACGGCGACCATATAGGGGGAGTATCCGAACTCAGGAACCTCTCCGAAAACGGGATAGCCATACATGCGGAGGATGCGGACTGTCTCGTCGATGCGAACAGGAACCTCTCCGCCTTCATGGGCGCCTCCGTGGAACTGCCTTCGGCGGACAGGAAGCTGAACGACGGCGATATCCTGAAAGTCGGCAACATGAATATCAGGGTCATCCATACGCCGGGACACACGCTGGGCGGCATCTGTCTCCATATCACGGAGGGCGAGGAGGAGATCCTGATCTCCGGAGACACTCTGTTCGCCCGCTCGATCGGAAGGAGCGATCTTCCCGGCGGGGATGAGGACGTGCTGATCGATTCGCTTAAGAAATTGTCCGATCTGCCGGAGAAGATCAGGGTCTTTCCCGGACATGGGCCGGAGACGACGATAGGCGCCGAAAAACTCTACAACCCCTACTGGCCGAGATAGGCCGCAATGAAACTCAAAGACCTGCCGGAAGAGGAGAGACCGAGAGAGAAGCTTCTTGCCCACGGAGCGGATTCTCTTTCCGCGGTCGAACTACTGGCAGTACTTCTCAGAACGGGAAGAAAGGGAGAAGACGTGCTTGAGTTCTCCGCCTCGATCCTGAACGATTGGGGAGGACTTGAGGGTCTTTGCCGTGCGGGGGCCAGGGAGCTCATGACCGAAAAGGGCCTCAGTTCGTCAAAAGCGGCGACGGTGGCGGCAGTCATCGAACTTGGCAACAGGATAGCTTCCCTTGAGGGGAAAGACCGTGACAGGTGGCAGACCAGGCTGGAAATGATAGCGAAAGAGGTCCGCTTCTGCGACAGAGAGATGATATGGGCGCTCTTCCTGGACGCCGAGGGAAAGGTGCTCGAAGAGGAGAAGATATCCTACGGGGGACTGAGCGGAGCGTATCTGGACATCCCCGTTTTCTACAGAAAGGCTGTCAGGATCAACGCGTACGGAGTCGTACTGCTCCATAACCATCCCGACGGAAGCTCTTCCGCAAGCAGGGAGGACATAGCCATAACCGACCATCTCAAAAAGGGTCTCGATTATCTGGGCGTTGAACTTTTGGGTCATTATATCGCAGCGAGGGGGCGGCTTACGCAAGTTCCATGATGCGGTCCACGCTTATAAATGAGATAATATACAGAGATGTTTTTTTAAAGGGAAATTTTCGAAAGCGGGTGGCAGGGTGTTGAAGTTCAGACCGAACTTGTTCAATTATGAAATTGGTATAGACATTGGTACAGTAAACACAGTCATTTACATGAAGTCCAAAGGCGTCGTCGTCAATGAGCCTTCCGTCGTTGCAGTCAGAAACATCGACAGAAAGGGCCAGAAGGAGATAATCGCCTTCGGTACGGATGCCAAAAAGATGATCGGGCGTACCCCCATAGGCATCAAGACCATCAGACCCCTTGCCAACGGAGTCATCGCCGACTTTGAGATGACCGAGCACATGATCAGACATTACATGAAAAACCTGACCGGGGCCGGAAAACTCTTTTCATATCCCAAAGTTGCCGTATGCGTTCCCGCATGTGTGACCGAGGTCGAAAAGAGAGCCGTGGTCGAGGTGACGCTTGCCGCGGGGGCAAAGGAAGCGATAGTCGTCGAAGAGCCCCTCGCAGCGGCCGTCGGCATTGGGATTGCCATAAACGAACCTCAGGGCAACGTCGTTGTCAACATGGGCGGCGGGACCTGTGAGGTGGCGGTCATATCCCTCGGCGGGATAGTGGTCAACCATGCGGTCAGGGTGGCGGGGAACTCGCTCGACGAGGCGATAATCTCCATGATGCGCCAGAATTACACCCTTGCGATAGGCGAGAGCACCGCAGAGGAGATAAAGATAGCGATCGGCTCCGCGCTCCCGATGGAGCAGGAACTCACGATGAACGTCAAGGGACGTGACCTCGTGGACGGCCTTCCCAAAGTGGTCACGCTGAGCTCAGTCGAGGTAAGGGAGGCACTTGAGCCCGTAGTCTCCCAGATAGAGGATACGATCCGCTCAGCTGTCGAACAGACGCCTCCCGAACTTGTAAGGGATATAGTGGACCAGGGGATAGTCCTTTCCGGCGGCACGGCACTTCTGAGAGGACTGAGCCTCAGATTCTCCGATGCGCTCAATGTGCCGGTCCACGTTGCCGAGCAGCCCCTTTTCTCCGTTGCCCTCGGGCTTGGAAAGATACTGGAGACGCCGACAGAGAAGAGCAGAGTCTCGATAACGATAGACAGACAGGGCAGCTGAGCGGGTTTGCGCTGTCTTTTTAAAGCGGTTTCGGAGGTGCTGTCAGAATGAATATTCTGGACAGAGAGCTTAAGCCATGGCTGCACGGTGCGGTATGCGTGCTGTTGGGGTTTTGTGTGCTTTGGGCCATGATGACCTTCCCAAAACTGCATTTCGTCCTTGTTGACGGAGTCAACAACGCGCTCTACTATCCCGAAAAACCTGCGATGGAACTCAGGAATATAGTAAAGTACAGCAGCAACTGGGTGCTCGAGAGATCGAGCCTCCAGGAGAGGGTGACAAGGCTCGAGCTGACCAACAGGGCCATGTCGGAAGAGCTCCAGAAGGCGGGGATAAAGGTCTCCCTTCCAAAGGAGGGCAAGGTCACGGCAAAGATCACGCTCCGCTATCCCGATGACTGGTGGCAGATCTTTAGGATAGACAGGGGCAGCAAGGACGGCATCAAAGAGGGCGCGGCCGTCACGTCCGACGGTTTCCTGATAGGCCGCGTCACAAGGGTGGCGCCGAACCACTCATGGGTGCATATGATAACGTCTTCTTCGTTCCTTATAGCGGCGGCCGTCGACGAGACGCGCGACCTTGGGGTGATAAACGGCGACGACAAGGGGAACCTCACCCTTCTCTATGTCCCTGAAGAGAGGGAACTCAAAGTGGGGATGGGAGTCTCGACGTCGCTGATGGGCCAGCATGTGCCCCCCGGTATCCCCATAGGGAAGATAATCGGCTCGAAGGAGAGCAAGGACGGTTTCAGACCGATGAAGATACAGGCAGGAGCTCATCTGACACAACTTTACAGCGTTGAAGTATACACAGGCGGGGAGAAAAAGGAATGACCTGGCTCGCTATGCTCTGGTTTTTGCAGGATTTTGTCCAGGTCTTTCTGATGGGGTTTTTCATCGTCCCCAATATTTACCTTATGACGCTGCTGCTCATGGCCCTTTTGCCCGCGACAGGGAAGGAAAGACAGATAATGATCATCTGGGCGGCTTTTGTCGGCGGGCTGATTTGGGATTTCAGGTGGACGAACCTTCCCGGACTCACGGCAGCCCTCAATGCCGGCCTCGTTGCAGCCTCATGCTGGGCATGGCAGAAGATCCCGGCACAGGGGAGGACTCCGATCTTTTTTGCGGTCATTGTGCTGGCCGCCATGCTTTTCTCGGGTTCCGTCCATTTCGCACTGTGGACTGTGTCGAGCCAGGTAGCGCTGAGACAGTTTTTCGTACAGCAGCTTCTCGGGGTGCCCCTCGCGATAATATTCTCTCTCGTATATTGGAAGGTATCGGAGAGGAATGTCTGACAGAGAGATCCGTTACAGCATCGACAGGAGGATAAGGTTCCTCCAGTTCATAGTTTTGCTGACAGTTTCGCTGCTTGTCATGAGCCTTTTCTTCTTCCAGGTGATCAAGGCTAACGAGTATGTAAGGCTCGCCTCGCAGAACAGGCTCAGGATAATAAGGATGGCGCCGCCCAGGGGCACGATCACGGATTCGAAGGGCGCGCCTCTCGCGGTCAACGTGAGGACGTTCAGTGTCAACGGATATCCCGTCGACCTACAGAAGGAAGGGAACATCAAGCTAGTCTCCTCCATCCTGATAAGGAACGGCATACCGATAGACGAAGAGGAACTCAAAAAGCTGATCGAAAAACAGTACTCCGCCCCCTACCGGGCGATAACCGTGGCCTCCAATCTCACCTTCGCACAGGCCGCGGAACTGATAACGGACAAGGATTTCAGCGAGGCGCTCTTCCTGACCCCCGTGTGGAAGAGGACATATCCGGCAGGGAACTTCACGGCTCACGTGGTCGGCTATGTTGCCGAGATAACGAAGGAAGAACTTGAGGCAAAGAAGGACAGCATGTACCGGGGCGGTGACATGATAGGCAAGAACGGGATCGAAGCCTGGTATGACGAGGACCTTCAGGGCCTGCCGGGCGAAGAGGTCATCGAGGTCGATGCCAGGGGAAGGAAACTGAGGGACATATCCTACAGGCCCCCGCGGAGGGGAAGCGACACGGTCCTCACCATAGACCTCGCAGCGCAGCGTTACGCGGCCGAGCTCATTGGCAATTTCAGGGGAGCGGTCGTGGCGATGGATGTCAACGACGGTTCGGTGAAATGCCTCTATTCGTCGCCGAGCTACGATCCCAACCCCTTCACATGGGGCATTTCCAACAAGGAGTGGGCTGCACTCACCGACCACAAGGAGAGGCCCATGATGAACAGGGCGATATCGGGCGCCTATCCTCCGGCTTCGACCTTCAAGATCATCACGGCCACGTCCGTGCTTGAGAACAAGGTGGTCAACACGGGCACGACGGTCAGGTGTCCGGGATACTTCGAGCTCGGCGACAGGCGGTTCAGATGCTGGCAAAGGGCGGGACACGGGTCGGAAAATGTGCTGAAGGCACTGAGGGATTCATGCGATGTCTATTTCTACCAGACAGCCACGTGGCTCGGCATAGACAGGCTCATCAAGACCGCGGCCAAGTACGGTGTGGGGGAGAAGACCGGGATAGATCTCATCGGTGAGATCTCGGGCATCATCGCGGGCCCTCAATGGAAAAAGGAACGGATAAAGGAGAACTGGTACGGAGGCGACACTGTTAACTATTCGATCGGGCAGGGCTACGTCCTTATGACCCCGATCCAGCTGCTCAGGGCCTATGCGGCGATAGCCAACGGAGGCAAACTCCCCAGGCCGAGGATAAACTCGAAGACGCCTCCGGAATTCGAGAAGCTCGATGTGTCGCCGGAGATAATAAAGATAATGCAGGAAGGCCTCCTTGAGGTCGCGAGCACAGGTACGGGAAGGCGGGCAAGTTCTTTCGGAGTCCAGATCGCGGGCAAGACCGGAACGGCGCAGAACGCCCACGGCGAAGACCATGCCTGGTTTGCCGGGTATGCCCCGATCGATAAGCCGCGCTACGCCGTAGTGGTCATCGCCGAGGCGGGCAAGGGCGGAGGTGCTGTCGCGGGCCCGATAGTAGGCAAGATGCTCAACTTTCTCATAAACGGGAATAAATATGTAGAACCGGTCCCTGTCAAGCCAAAAACAGAATAGGGGTGCGTTGATAGATGATGATCCATCTAAAGGGCATACAGACGGGTATATTGCGATGCGTAGTCCCCGAAGAGCTCAGCGAAAAGAGGATACTCGAAGAATTTGAGGAGCTCACGGTAAGCGCAAAAAAAGTGCTCGAGGGAAGCAGCGTAGTAATGGACCTCCGGGGCAGGAACTTCGGAGCCGCGCTGGTCGCAAAGATATGGAAATACTTTATAGAGCCGACGGGATGCACGGTCATCAGCTGGGCCGTGACGGACCCGGAGACGGTATCGGCCCTTTCACGGCTTGGCCTCACGGTGGGCGATACGGTCAAAAAACCGCGCCAGGAGAGGACCGCGGGCCGCAGGACGGCCGGGGCGCTGCTCTATGCATCGAACCTCCGCGGAGGACAGAAAATAGTCCATGACGGAGATGTGATCATCACAGGCCATGTGAACGTCGGGGCGGAGGTATCGGCCGATGGACACATAGTCGTCCTGGGAAAGCTTCAGGGGCTCGCCCACGCCGGCTGCAGGGGGGACGAGACCGCATCCGTATCGGCGAGATCGTTCGAATCCGGGCAGGTCAGGATAGGACACAGGGTTGGGCTTATAGACAAGAGTTCGGACATATGGGGAAAATCGGTCGTGATAACAGTAAACGGGGACGAAGTGCTGCTCACCGAGTGGCCAGCGATATAGGGGGATGAAAGAATGGCATGCAGGATAATAGTCATAACATCGGGTAAAGGCGGCGTAGGAAAGACGACTACGACCGCAAATCTCGCCGTCGCTCTTGCAAACGAGGGGTACAGGGTGGTAGCCATAGACGGCGACGTCGGCCTCAGGAACCTTGACGTGATAATGGGCCTTGAAAACAGGATAGTCTATACCCTCGTGGATGTCATAGAGGGGACCTGCAGGCTCAATCAGGCAATGATAAGGGACAAGAGGACCGAGAACCTCTACATGATCCCGACGGCCCAGTCCAGGACAAAGGATGCCGTGTCGGCGGAGCAGATGCTGGACATATGCGGGCAGCTCAGAAAAGAGTTCGATTTCGTC
The DNA here is from genome assembly GCA_002306075.1 of Synergistaceae bacterium UBA1358. GTDB lineage: Bacteria > Synergistota > Synergistia > Synergistales > Synergistaceae > Caenicola. Next base: position 14,895 of record DBRW01000031.1, on the reverse strand, counting down.
CTTATCGACAGCCCCGCGGGCATAGAGGCGGGGTTCAGGAATGCCGCCGCAGGCGCCGACGAAGCGCTCGTTGTCACGACTCCGGAAGTATCGGCGGTCAGGGATGCCGACAGGATCATTGGGCTGCTGGAATCCATGGAGAAGGCCCCGATAAGCCTGATAATAAACAGGATCAAACCCGATATGGTAAAACGCGGGGATATGCTCTCCACCGAGGATGTGCTTGACATACTAGCGGTGGACCTCATAGGCGTCGTACCCGATGACGAAAGCGTTGTCACTTCGTCTAACAAGGGAGAGCCTCTGACATTTTCGAACAGCTCCAGGGCGACGAAGGCCTTTTTAAATATAGCGAAGAGGATCTGCGGCAACGAAGTCCCCTTTATGGACCTCTCCGACGATCAAAAGGGCTTCTTTTCTTCACTCAAAAGAATTTTCGGCAACTAGGAGGCGAGTGCTGTGTTTGATTTCCTAAAAAATCTGTTCTCCGGAGAAAAGAGCGGCGACGTCGCGAAGGAGAGGCTCCAGCTTGTCCTTATACACGACCGCAACGACATAGCGCCCGAGAAACTGGAAGCCCTTAAGGTGGACATGGTCAGCCTCCTGAAAAAATATCTGGAGATAGACGAAATGGGCATAAGAATGGAGCTTGAGAGGCGGAACAAATCTGTCGCGCTGGTCGCCGACATACCGCTCAAAAGCTCGCAGAGGCAGATAAGAGGAAGGAAGAAGAATGGCTGAAAGGAGCGTCAGCAGTTGGAGAGATATCAGGTCGAACATAGATCTGATAATGCTTATATCGTCCGTTGCCCTCTTTCTCCTGGGGATAGCCGCGATATACAGTGCCAGCCCGACCAAGGCCGTCACTCTCTCCTCTTATGCCGTGCGCCAGCTGATGTGGGGCGGCATAAGCGCTGTCGTATATATAGTGATACTGCGGATAGGTTACCGTAAGTTCATCGACCTTGCGGGACCGCTCTTCCTGCTCATGGTATTCCTTTTTGTCGTCCTGCTTGCGATAGGCTATACGACCAAAGGCGCCCAGAGCTGGTTCAATTTTGGGATCATGCGTTTCCAGCCGTCCGAGATCGGCAAGGTGGTGCTCGCGCTCGTGCTGGCACAGATCTGCTCCAAGACGCCTCCGACGGACATCAGGGGCATTTCTGCCGCAGTCGGATTTGCCGGGATAATGATAGTCCTGATACTCCTCCAGCCCGACCTCGGGAGCTCACTGGTCTATTCGGTGATGCTCTTTGCGGTATTGATCGCGGCGGGCGCTCCGGTCAAATTTCTTTCCGGCACAGTCATATCGCTGCTGGCAATGCTTCCGGCGGCATGGGCGTTCCTCAAACCGTACCAGAAGATGAGGCTCCTTGTCTTCCTGGATCCCACCATCGATCCTCAGGGAGCGGGGTATAATGTTATCCAGTCAAGGATAGCTGTCGGATCCGGGGGGCTTTTCGGAAAAGGGTTCCTTCACGGGACACAGGGCAAGCTGCACTTCCTGCCGGAACCGCACACAGACTTTATATTCAGTGTTTTCTCGGAAGAATTTGGCTTTATCGGATGTTCTGTGGTGCTGCTCCTCTTTACAGTGCTGCTCCTGAGGATGCTCAATGCGGCATACTATACCCGTGACAACAGGGGAAAGCTGCTCGTCGCGGGGATCGTGGCATGGATATGGTTCCAGATAACGGAGAGCATCGGCATGAGCATGGGACTGCTGCCCATCACGGGGCTGCCCCTGCCCCTATTCAGCTACGGAGGAAGTTCCCTTCTTGCCGTCGCGATAGCGCTGGCGCTTGTCCAAAGCGTCGTCATCGTGTCGAAAGAGGGCAGGTTTTAGTTTGAAATTACGCGGTCCGGACATCGCAAGGTCCGTTGCCGGTAAAATTTAAAGAGCGTAAATATCCCTGATGGGAGATATTTCCGCATCGGGAGGATTTTTTGGATGCTGCAAGAAAATGGGACCGACCCACGCAGAGCGATCCTTGCATCGGTCAAAAGGCCGTCAAGATACACGGGCGGCGAGTGGGGAAGCGGCCCGGTAAAAAGCTCGGATCAGGATCCGGTCAGAGTCTGCTATGCCTTTCCGGATGTATACGAAGTCGGGATGAGCTATCTGGGCTACCAGATACTCTACGGACTTACCAGGTCCCTTCCGTTTGCCGACGCGGAGAGGGTCTATGCACCGTGGCCCGATATGGAGGATGCCTTAAGATCATCCGGTACAAAGCTGTGGGCGCTCGAGAGCGGGAGGCCGGTGTCTGATTTCGATGTCCTCGGCTTCACGCTTCAGTATGAGCTCTCCTACACGAACATCCTGACTATCCTCGACCTCGCAGGCATACCCTTCCGCTCCGAAAACAGGGGCGAAAAGGATCCGATAGTGATAGCCGGAGGGCCCGGCGCGGTGGCTCCCGAGCCGATGGCGCCGTTCATAGACGCGTTCTGCATAGGTGACGGAGAGGTCCTCGTTCCGGACGTGCTGAGGGTGCTCCATGAGATGAAGGGCAGGAGCCGCGAGGAGAAGATACGGGTGCTTTCAGGGATAGAAGGTGTCTACGTTCCCGTGATGAGGCCCAAGAAGCCGGTCGTGAGAAGGATCGTCGAAGACCTTGACTCCGCCTTTTACAACACGGAGATGATCGTGCCCAACACAGGCATAGTCCACGACAGGATAGCCGTACAGGTATTCAAGGGCTGCACCAGGGGATGCCGCTTCTGCCAGGCGGGGATGACGGACAGGCCCGTAAGGGAACGCAGCGCCGCATCGGTCGCGGATCAGGTCGAAAAGCTGCTTAAAAACACGGGATGGGAAGAGGTCGGACTGCTTTCCCTCGCGACCTGCGACTGGAGCGGGATGGGAAAGATACTCAAAAGATTTGAACCGATGCTGAAGAAAAACCAGATAAAGCTGAGCCTTCCGAGCCTGAGGGTGGATGCGTTCTCCGTCAACATGGCGGCAGAACTGGAGACCATACGCAAGGGCGGACTGACTTTCGCGCCCGAGGCCGGGACACAGCGGCTCAGAAACGTGATAAACAAGGGAGTCACCGACAGCGACATCGAATCGGCGCTCGAGGCGACCTTTTCCCATGGCTGGGACAGGGTCAAGCTCTACTTCATGATGGGCCTGCCTTCTGAGCGCGAAGAGGACCTCGCCGGGATACACGAGATCTGCAACATGGCGGTCTCCATAGCGAGAAGACATAAGAGAAGGGGAGACGTAAGCGTATCGCTTGCCGGCTTCGTCCCCAAAGCCCACACCCCCTTCCAGTGGGAAGCACAGCTCGACCGCCAGACCCTCAGGGAGAGGGGCCGGTGGGTCAAGAACAACATCAGGAACCGCAAGGTCACGATATCCTATCATGAGCCAGAGCAGACCTACATAGAGGGCGTCTTCGCCAGAGGCGACTCGAGACTGGCCGATGCCGTAGAGGAAGCCTGGAAAAGGGGAGAGCGGTTCGACGGATGGTCGGAACATTTCAACTTTGAGAGATGGATGGAAGTTTTCAACGATCTCGGGATAGATCCGGACTCGTACGCCTGCAGAGAAAGAGGCATCGACGAGGTGCTTCCGTGGGATCATATCGATCCGGGCGTCTCAAAAGCCTTCCTTCTTGAAGAGAGACGAAGGTCCCTTTCGGGGGACGTGACGCCGGACTGCCGCGAAGGCTGCAACGCATGCGGCTGGCAGGGCAGGACGTCTGTAAGGAGCTGCTCTAATGGCTAGGATTAGGATCATATTCGAAAAAAGAGGGCTGATCACCTTCCTGAACCATCAGGATCTGCCGGTACTCTTTTCACGGGCGGCAAGGAGAGCGGGACTCCGGCAGGAATTCACGGAGGGATTTTCTCCCCATCCGAGGATGAGCCTTGGCCCCGCGCTTGCCGGAGGAGTGGAAGGACGGAACGAACCCGCCGATTTCTGGTTCCTGACCTGGGATGAGGGCGATGCCGAAAGATGGAACGAAAAACTGCCGGTCGGTATCCGGATATCAGACCACGCCGAAGTCGACGGTCCTTCGCTGTCGAAGCTGGCCACCGCGGCCGTGTACAGGATCAGCGGCGTCGGCTACGAACTTGGCGGCCGTGCCCTGAGCGTCCTTGGAAACGAGGCTGAAAAGAGCGGCATACTGTACGGGGCTGACCTTGAGAGCGGTTCCGTGCTCCTCACCGTAGGGGATCTCGAACACTGCGGCGCAGGCAACCTCGTAAGGAGCCTCCGGGACGAGGGCATATGCGAAGGATGGAAGGATCTCTATATCGTCCGCGAATGCGTAGGCACATGGGACGCCGCTTCAGGCACCGTGAGGCCTCTCATTTGATGACTGGAGGTATGAACGATGACATCTGCCGTACCTGCGAAAAAAATAGTTGCAAACCTTATCGATTCTGAAGAGATCAGGATCGCGATCCTCGACGAGAGGGGAAAACTTTACGACTTCTTCGTCGAAAGGATGCTGGAACACCAGCGGACCGGCGAAATATACAAGGCCAGGGTGGACAGCGTGCTCCCCGGCATGCACTCGGCGTTCCTGAACCTCGGAGACGGAAGGAACGGCTTCCTCTATCTCGACGACGTCCGTGGCATCGATGTCAAGCCGGGCATCGAAATGCTCGTGCAGGTCGTAAAAAATGCCAGGAAGGGCAAAGGCGCCCGCGTATCCCCGAGGATCTCTCTCGCGGGAAGATATATGGTCCTCATACCGGGAGGACATGAGACCGGAGTATCCAAAAGGATAGAAGACAGCGAACAGAGGGCGCGCCTCAGTGCGATCTCAAAGGAGATACGTCCGGAAGGCTTCGGGATAATAATAAGAACGGTCGCGGAGGGATGCGACATCGAAAGCCTGAAAAACGACGTCGACGATCTGCTCGCTCAGTGGGAGACGATCAAGCACAACGCAAACCAGAACTCCGCCCCGTGCCTCATACACAGGGACCTCGGCCTGCTCGAGCGGGTACTGAGGGATGAACTGACCGATGAGATAGATGAAATAGTCGTCGATACCGAAGAGGACATGATCAACATCAGATCCTTCACAGACCGCTTCTTCCCGGGCAAAGAGGTCGAGGTGAACCTCTACAGGGGCAAGGTCCCGATATTCGACGTCTACAACATCGAAAACCAGCTCCTCGAGCTCCAGGACAGGAAGGTATGGCTATCTTCCGGGGCATATCTGGTCATAGACCAGACCGAGGCCCTTACCGTGATCGACGTCAACACGGGAAAATTCGTGGGGTCCAAGAACCTCAACGACACGATTTTCCAGACGAACATGGAGGCGGCGGTCGAGATAGCAAGACAGCTGAGGCTCCGTGCCATAGGCGGGATCATAGTCGTCGACTTCATCGACATGGATTCGAAGGAAGAGAACCAGGAACTCATACGCCAGCTCCAGGAGCTTTTCAAAAACGACAGGTGCAAGGCAAGGGTATACGGGGTCACAGGGCTCGGACTGGTGGAGATAACGAGGAAGAGGGCAAGGACCGACATCAAGGCGGCTCTGAGCCACGGATGTCCCTTCTGCGGAGGTCTCGGCTGGGTGCCCCGCGAGGAGAGCATAGCCCTCCAGATAAAGAGATTCATAAGAAAGATCGTGATGTCTTCAAGGTCCGAGGCGCTTCTGATCGAAGCATATCCAGCCATTGCCGGATATATAGCGGAGACGTTCCTGGCGGCCTGGGAAGAAGAATTCGACAAGAAAATATTTATCAGGGAATGTCCCGAGTTTTCGTGGGGGAAGTTCCGGCTTGACGCGCAGGGCAGCCTGACGCAGGTGGAACACAGAATAAACGCTCTTCAGAAAAGAGAGGGCCGGACAATTGTACATAAGTCGTCTTCAGCTTAAGGGGTTCAAAAGTTTCGGCGGATCCCACGACCTCATACTCTCGTCGGGATTCACGGCAATAGTGGGACCTAACGGAAGCGGAAAGAGCAACATACTTGACGCGCTCAGGTGGTCTCTGGGCGACAGCAACGCCGGCAGGCTGCGCATTTCAAGACAGAGCGACCTCCTCTTCCAGGGCTCGATAAGCCTTCCCGCGGCAAAAGAGGCCGAGGTCGTCCTTCAGCTCAGGGAGGACGCAAAGACCTGTTCCGTGAAACGGAGGGTCACAGCGCCCGACGGCAACACGACGCTCTTCGTGGACAACGTCAGGAAGACGCTGCTTGAGCTGGATGAGACGAAGAGGGACTGGAAGCTGGAAGGGGACAGGTTCGCGTTCATCGGCCAGGGAGAAGTCGCTGAGGTCATACAGCAGAGGCCCCTCGCAAGGAGGATGCGCCTCGAATCGCTCTTCGGCATCGATGTCTACAGAAAGAGGCGCATGGACGCATCCGACAGGCTCGTCACGGTCATGGAGGAGTACGAACAGCTCAGGAACGTCATGGCGGAACTCCAGTCCCGCCGCGACGAGATCGCGCCCGAGGTAAAGAGGGCCGCGGAACTCAGAGAGATCCTCGACAGGATCGAGGAGGACAGGAAGCTGATGTACTGGCTCAGGAGGCGCAGGGCGGAGATCCGGATAAAAGAGACCGAAGAGATCCTCGAGAGCGTGAAAGAGGAACAGTCGGCCGTCCTTTGGTGGTCATCGCTGTGGGGAAAGGCTCTCGAAGAGATAGAAAAGAACATTGCTCTGCTTTCGAGAGAGAGACAGCAGCAGACCTGGGAGCTCGAACAGAGCAAGAGGAACTTCGATTCGCTCATAAAGGCCGGATATGCTTCCGCGTCTAACCTGAAGGCCTCCAAGGAGAGGCTCGACCAGGCCTCCGAGGAACTCCGCAAGGCAAAGGAACACGCCGAAGCACTTATTGAAGAGCAGAAGAAGACCCAGGAAGAGAACAAGAAGGCACGCGAAGAGCTCGAAAAGGGACAGAAGGCCCTTGAGGACGCAGACAGGAAATGGCAGGAGTACAACCTTCGCCTGAAGGAAGAGAAAGAGCAGCGCGAGGCCTGGAACAACGAAAAGGGCCGTCTCGAGGCGGAGCTGCAGCAGATCAGGGCGAAACTCTCATTCCTGGGCAAGGACATCCTCGAGCTGAAAAATAAAAAGACAGAGGCGCCCGATACGGGCAAAAATATCGATGCCGAGATAAAGAAGCTTGAAAAAGAGAGGGATCGGTTCCTGAAGGAGCAGGAAGAGACGGCTTCGGTGCACGGAGCTCTCTATGCGAAGGTGCAGACCCTGGCGGCAGAGCTTCAGCGCGCAAGGAGAGAAGCATCGAATGCCCGCTCGAAGCTGAACGAAGTCACAGAGGCAATGCAGGCGGACCTCTACCCGCGTCCGGTCCAGTATCTCCTCTCGGCAGCCAGGCTGAACAGGCTCGACGCATCGCCCCACGCCGTGGTCGACGTATTCACCTGTGATCCGAAGTACTCTGCGGCGCTCGAGGCCTATCTTGGAGGACGGCAGTTCCAGCTCCTGGTCGAGGACCTTGAGGAGGCGGGCCGCTGCATCGACAAGCTGAAGGCCAACGCGGTCGGAAGGGCGACGTTCCTGCCGCTCGAAAGGTGCCGCCCCAGATACCCCGACAGGCAGTTCAGGCTTCCCAAAGAGGGGATAGTAGGCTGGGCGATGGACCTGATAAAGGTGGACGAACACTGGCTGCCCGGGATCGAACAGATAATGGGCGACCTGCTGATAGTCGAGAGCTATGCGGTAGGCCAGGATCTTGTCAGGGCTGGGTTCAAAGGACCGGTCGCAACGCTTGAGGGAGATGTCTTCCAGCCGGGAGGCACGGTCTCCGGCGGAAGGACGCAGAAATCGGGCAGGACCATCGAGATGAAGGCCCAGATCGTGAAGCTTGAGCAGGATGCGGCGAACTTCACATCTGTTGCGGAAGAGCTCGCAAAGAGGTTCAAAGAGGCCGAGGCCGAGGAACTCCGGGTATCGGAGCAGAAGGAAGACTATACGAGGAAGATAAGGGAGCTGGACGGCAGGATAGCCCTGCTCGCGGACGAAAAGGCCTCCCTCTCGAAAGAGCAGAAGAGGCTGGAGGGAGAGCGCGGAAGGATCCTTGAGGCGATAGCCGAAGCGGGCAGGCAGTGGAATTCTGTGCTCGGATCACTTGCGGAGCTCGAGAAAAAATGGGACAGCCCCTCGAACATAGAAGACGACCATCTGATCATAGAAGAGCGCGAGAGACTGCGCGCGGAGGCAGCCGTCCTCGCAGAGAGGCTCAGCTCGAAGTTTGCCCTCATGGAAAGGGTCAGCAACGAGCTCAGGAACGAGGAACGGAAGATGCGCAGCCTGGACGAGGAGATGTCGGAGCTTGACATGAGGTGTGTCCGGGAGAGGGCGAACCTTTCAAGGATCGGCAAGAGCTGTTTCGACATCTTCGAGAGGCGCAAAGCCCTTATGGCAGAGATAGATGCCCATATCAGCGGTTTTTCGAAACTGGAGAAAAAACGCGACATCATAAGGAAGAAGGCGGATCTCTCGAACCTTCGTTCAAAGGCGGCCCTCGAGAGGATCTCGTCCTTTGAGATGAAGATCAGCGAGACCCAACGAGAACTTGACGAACTCATGAACACATGGGAGGACCAGTACCCCTATCCCGGAGGGGAGGCCCTGCCCGACGACGCGGACATAGAAGACCTCAGAAGGAACATCCGCGACGGGGACAGAAAGATCAAGGCCTTCGGGGAGGTCGACATGGGAGTGCTCTCGGAGGACAGGAACCTAAGGGACAGGCTTGCCTTCATGGGCGAGCACCTCGACGATGTCAGGTCCAGCGCCGCCGAACTCGAAAAACTCATCGCCGAGGCGGACCGGCAGGCATACAAGGTCTTCTCCGACGCTCTGCAGGAGGTCGACAAACGCTTCTGCTCGCTCTTCCAGAGGCTCTTCGGAGGCGGAGAGGCCCACCTTGAGATGATAGAGGGCGAGACGATATGGGACACCGGCGTCGATGTGATCGCAAGGCCTCCCGGAAAGCACCCGCAGAGCATAAATCAGCTTTCCGGCGGGGAACAGTCGCTCGCGGCGATCTCCCTGCTCTTCGCATCCATGGAAGTGGCCGACTGTCCTCTTGCCGTGCTTGACGAGGTCGATGCCGCGCTTGACGAGGTCAATCTCAGGAGGTTCTCGGAGCTTGCCAAGGAATATGCGAAAAACAGGCAGGTACTGGCTATGACCCACAGGCGCGTGACCATGGAGAGGGCGGACGTCCTCTACGGAGTCACGCTGTCGGAGCCAGGGCTTTCACAGGTGATAGGCGTAAGGCTTGAGGACTGGGCCTGATGACGGAAGAGCGCGAAGATCTCCTCAGGGGAGTGCTGAAGATCATGCAGCCCGGCGAGAAGGTGGGACCGAGGGTCAACCTCGACACGATCCTCCTTGCGCACTACACGAGGCCCAAAAAACGTGAGAGGATACTCGAGATCGGCTGCGCCCACGGGGCGGTATCGCTGATCCTCGCAAAGAGGGGATACAGCATAGAGGGCGTGGACATACAGCCGCACCTGGTCGGGATGGCGGTGGAAAACGCCGCGGCAAACGGCCTGGAGGCTGACACTAAATTCTACACGGGCGACATAAGGCAGCACAGGACGATCTGGGAAGCCCAGAGCTTCGACCGCATCGTGACCAACCCGCCTTACTTCGGGCCGGAATACGGCGGACTGAGCCCTTCGAAGGCGATAGCGACGGCGATGAACGGTTCCGAATGCACGCTTGAAGATCTTGCCCGGGCATGCCGCTATCTCCTTAAGAACAAGGGATACCTTGATATGGTCATATGCGCGGGGAGGGCCGCAGAGCTCTTCGCACTGCTGGACAAATACAACATCGCGCCGAAGAGGATGAAGGCCGTCCACCCGAGACCGGGTGCCGAGGCATCGGTCCTCCTCGTTGAGGCGATGAGGGCCTCGAAGCACGGTCTCAGGATAGAGCCCCCGCTTTTCGTGCTCGACGAAGATGGAAGAGAGACACCGCAGCTGCGGGAAGCCTACCTGATAGGAGGGGAATAAAATGCCGCTTACAGTAGTTCCGACGCCGATAGGCAACCTTGAAGACATGACGTTCAGAGGACTCAGGGCCCTCCGCGAGGCTGACCTCATAGCATGCGAGGATACGAGGCATACCCTGAAGCTCCTCAACTACTACTCCATAAGCAAGCCGCTCATCTCCTACCATAAGTTCAATGAAAAAGAGAGGCTCGCCCCGCTTCTGAAGAGGATAGAGGACGGAGAGAACGTTGCGCTCGTCTCCGATGCGGGCACGCCGGGCATATCGGACCCTGGGATGATACTCATAAAGGCCGTCATCGAAAGGGGACTCCCTCTGGACGTCCTCCCGGGGGCGAACGCGCTCCTTCCGGCCGTCATCCTCTCCGGGATGGGGATGGAGTCCTTCACCTTCGTCGGATTCCTGGACGGGAAAAAAGAAGAAAAAAAGTCGAGGCTCGAAGAGCTCAAGGGAAACAGGGAGGCCCTCGTCTTCTACATCGCCCCGCACAGGCTGCTGAAGGAGCTCGAACTGATGGGAAGCGTGCTCGGAGACAGGCCCGCAGCGCTTGTTAAGGAGATAAGCAAGGTCTATCAGGAGTGCATTAGAGGGACCCTTCTGACGTTCCGCGACCTGCTCACCGAGGATAAGATTCGCGGGGAATTCGTCTGCGTCGTCGGGGGAGCCGAAGATACCGGGCCCGCAATAGAAGATCCCGCATGGATGGACGAGGCCCTCATGATGTGCAGGGCGGGCGGATCGACAAAAAATGTTGCAAACTTGCTCTCAATAAAGTATTGTATCCCACGAAACAGAATAAAACGGTACATTCTCGAGAACTGTACCGGGGAGGTAGTATAAATGTCCAAGGAGAATTTTTACATAACCACACCTATCTACTACGTCAACGACGTGCCCCACATAGGACATGCCTATACGACGATCGCCGCCGATGTGCTTGCCCGCTGGCACAAGTCCGGGGGAGAGAAGACATGGTTCCTGACAGGGACGGATGAACACGGACAGAAGATCCAGACTGTCGCGCTGAAGAAGGGCATAACCCCGAAGGAGCTCTGCGACGAGGTCGTGCAGAACTTTCAGAGGCTCTGGGGCGTCCTGAACATATCGAACGACGATTTTATCCGAACTACGGACGAAAGGCATGAGAAGGTCGTCCAGGAAATATTCAGGAGGCTCATGGCCAACGGAGACATATACAAGGGAGAGTACGAGGGATGGTACTGCGTCCCCTGCGAGACCTACGTTCCCGAAGCGCAGATAGGAGAGGGCAACACATGCCCCGACTGCCGCAGGCCTCTCACGAAGATGACTGAGGAGACATATTTCTTCAGGCTTTCGAAGTATGCCGGACCGCTCCTCAAGTACTATGAAGAGAATCCCGATGCGATCATGCCCAGGTCCAGATACAACGAGATCATCAGTTTCATAAAGAGCGGACTTCGCGACCAGTCGGTGTCCCGTACGACGCTCGACTGGGGCATCCCCCTTCCGGGAGACGAGAAGCATGTCATCTATGTCTGGTTCGATGCGCTGATCAACTACCTTTCAGCCCTCAACTACCCCGAGGAGGGCGGACTTTGGCAGACCTACTGGCCTGCAGTACGCCACCTCGTAGGCAAGGACATCATAAGGTTCCACTGCGTAATATGGCCCGCGATGCTCCTGGCCCTCGGGCTGAACCCGCCGGTAAGGGTATTCGCCCACGGCTGGTGGACCGTCGAGGGAGAGAAGATGTCGAAATCTATCGGAAACGTCGTGGATCCGTTTGAGATGGCAGATCTTTACGGGGTAGACGCATTCCGCTACTTCGTCCTGCGCGAAGTCCCTTTCGGCAACGACGGTGACTTCTCGGAGCTCGCCATGGTTAACAGGATCAACTCCGATCTTGCCAACGACCTCGGAAACCTTCTTAGCAGAAGCCTCCAGATGATCGAGAAGTTCCGCGGCGGCGACCTGCCGATGAGCTTCAGGAGCGAGGATATAGACAAGGAGATCGAGGATCTTGCCAACAAGACGGTCAGCGAGATGGAGTCATGCATGGACCGTTTTGCCTTCGACGAAGCGCTCAAGGCGCTCTGGGTGTTCATAAGCCGCTCGAACAAGTATATAGACGAGACCCAGCCCTGGAAGCTCGGCAAGGAAGGCGAGATCGAGCGTCTCGACGCTGTCCTCAGGACGCTTTGGGAATCACTCCGCCTCTCCGCGGTACTTGTCGCGCCGTTCATGCCCCAGACCGCTGCCCGCATATGGGAACAACTAGGCCTCACAGGCTCTCCGCTTGAGTACGGACGCGCGTCGTGGAGCTGGTGCGGGATCAATTCTCCCGTGAAGATAAACAAGGGATCCATCCTCTTCCCGCGCATTGACGTTGAAAAATGGAAGAAGGAAAAAGAGGCCCGCGACCTTGAAAAACGCGCTGCCGCGGATCCTGCCGCATTCTACGATTTCAGCGACCACGAGCCCGAAGTGGGCATAGACGATTTCAAAAAGCTTGAATTCAGGGTGGCTCTGGTCGAGAAGGTCGACGTCGTACCCAAGGCCGACAAGCTCTACATACTGAGCCTTGACCTCGGCTACGAGAAGCGGACCATAGTGTCGAGCATCAGGGAGTTCTACAAGCCCGAGGATCTCGAAGGCAAAAAGATAGTAGTGCTCTGCAACCTCAAGCCCGCGAAGTTCCGCGGGGTCCCGAGCAACGGCATGCTCCTCGCGGCAGAGAGCCCGGACACGAGGAAGGAAGCCCTGACGCTTCTGACAGTAATGGACGACTCCATACCCATAGGGAGCAGGGTCCACTAGAAGATATACCGGACGAAGACCGGAACAAAGCATAGAGGCCGGCCGTTCTCCCTTCTGAAGCTTCCTTTGGCCTTTCGGGGGGAGAATGTTGCTTTATAGACGAGGGCATCTCGGATACGGAGATCCTGCCGGATCCCGTAAGCTGTTTATGCCTTCGCCGGATTCTGACAGATACGAAAGGGAAGAAGCCATGTTTCTTGTAGATACACATTGCCATCTCAACGTTGAATATTACCCGGACGGCCTCTCCAAAGTCTTTGAGAATGCCCTCAAGTGCGATGTGAAGCGCATGCTCTTCGCTTCGGCGGACCTGCCCTCCACGAGGGAGGCCGTGGACTTCGCCGAAAAGCATGAGGGCCTGCCGGAGATATGGGCGCTTGCGGGCGTGCATCCACACGAGGCCTCGTCCGTCGCGGACGGCATCACGGCGGAGCTTGAGGAGCTTGCCCGCAGCAGCAAAGTTTCGGCGGTCGGAGAGATCGGCCTCGACTACTTCTATGACAATTCACCGAGGGATATCCAGCGAGAGGTATTCCGTTCCCAGATCCGTCTTGCGAAAAAGATCAACAAGCCTGTCGTCATACACGTGAGGGATTCCGCGGACAGATCGTCGGGAGACGCAAATTCCGAAACGCTGGCAATACTGAAAGAAGAATCGGCCGAGACGGTCGGCGGAGTCATCCATTGCTTCTCCGGCGATGCTCAGAATGCAAGGGACGCGCTCGATCTCGGCTTTTACATCTCATTTGCCGGGCCTGTGACATATCCGAAGAACATAGCACTTCGTGAAATCGCCATGGACATCGTTCCCATCGACAGGATACTCTGCGAGACGGACTCGCCGTACCTTGCGCCGCAGCACATAAGGGGGAAGACGAACGAGCCCTGTCATGTGCGCGACGTATATGAGATGATATCGATGCTCAGGGGGATGTCCCTTGAAGATTTCGCAGAAGCTGTGAAGGAGAACGGGGAGAGGCTGTTCGGCTGGAAAGGATACTCCGATGTTTGAGTACAGACTGATCGCGCAGTGTCCCGAGACAGGAGCCCGCGCCGGAGAGCTCGTCACCCCGCACGGTGTGATAGAGACCCCGGTCTTCATGCCAGTGGGCACGCAGGCGACCGTAAAGGCGATGACGCCGCCCGAGCTTGAAGAGCTGGGGGCACAGATAATCCTGGGCAACACATACCACCTCTACATGCGTCCCGGCGCCGATATCGTCGAAGAGGCTGGCGGGCTGCACAGGTTCATGCAGTGGCATCATCCGATACTTACAGACAGCGGGGGATTCCAGGTATTTTCGCTGTCCGAACTGAGAAAGATAACCGACGAGGGAGTCGAGTTCAGGTCCCACCTTGACGGCAGCAGACACTTCATGCGTCCCGAAGACTCGATGGACATACAGCAGAAGCTCGGAAGCGACATCGCGATGGCTTTTGACGAATGCGTCGTCTGGCCTACGACCGAGGAGTATTCTCGGGCGGCCATGGAGAGGACCATCAGCTGGGCAGCGAGGTGCAAAGAGCACCATACGAGGGAAGATCAGGCTCTCTTCGGGATCGTGCAGGGTTCGATGTTCGAGAGCCAGCGCATAGAGTGCATTAAGAGGCTTGAGGAGATAGGCTTCCCCGGTTACGGGATAGGAGGTCTCTCGGTCGGTGAGTCCCACGAGGAGATGTACAGGATACTCGACGCATTGTGTCCGGAGATGCCCGTGAACAAACCCAGGTATCTCATGGGCGTCGGCCACCCGGCTAACCTTGTCGAGGGTGTGGCGCGCGGAGTGGACATGTTCGACTGCGTCCTGCCGACGAGGAACGGGAGAAACGGCGGAGTTCTCACGAGCTTTGGAAAGATGAACCTAAAAAACAGCGGTTTCGCAAGGGACTTCACGCCGATCGACCCCACATGCGGCTGTTACACCTGCAGGAATTTTACGAGGGCATACATAAGGCACCTCTACACTGCGGGAGAGATACTGGCCGCCCGCCTGTGCAGCTGGCACAACCTCTATTTCCTCGTGAACCTGATGAGGGATGCCAGGAAGGCGATAATCGAGGGCCGCTTCCCGCAGTTCAGAAGAGATTTCTTCAGCAGATACAACGAAGGGCAGACCG
>DBRW01000045.1 GCA_002306075.1 Synergistaceae bacterium UBA1358 | reverse complement strand
ATGGTGACGCCGTCGTTTGTGATGGTGGGTGAACCGTATTTCTTGTCAAGAACTACGTTGCGGCCTTTCGGTCCGAGGGTGATGCCTACCGTATCGGCAACTTTATTCATTCCGCGCTCCATAGCACGGCGGGCTTCTTCTTTAAAAAGCAGTATCTTTGCCATGAATATATTCCTCCCAGAATTATATTTTGAATTAAATTATTTTCAGGACTACTTCGTTACTACCGCGAGTACATCTCTTTCGCTGAGGATGAGGTATTCCTCGCCTTCAAGCTTCACTTCTGTGCCGGAGTATTTGCTGTATATGATCCTGTCGTCCACCTTGACATCCATAGGCTGGCGGGTCCCGTTCTCAAGCACCTTTCCCTCTCCGACCGCTACTACGATGCCCTCTACCGGCTTCTCTTTCACTGTTTCGGGAAGTACGAGACCGCCCTTTGTCTTCTCTTCGTGAGGTACGGCTTTGACAACTATCCTGTCTCCAAGTGGCTTAAGTTTCATAAAATTACCCCTCCTGTTGATTTTTTGTAATTTGATATTAGCACTCACATTAATCGAGTGCTAACTTCTTTTCGAGTGAAAGTTTAATAAGAACGACGTCTTTTCTCAAATGTTATTAGCGTCAAATATACATGATTATAGCCTATCATGTTGATTTTTCTGTGTATTTTATGCGTTTTTGAACATACTTTGACTTTTGTTTATCTTACATAGTTTCTGCAGCATTCTGCAGTTTGGGCACATGCAGTAAACAGCACTTTGCACGTCAAACGATCCGTAAAGAGCTCTTCAGCCCGGAGGAGCCGGAGGCCGTTCATCCATTTATACGGCGGAAGGATCAAGGGAGCAGACCGTTACCAGATCTGCCAGGAAGGGTCGGGAGAGAGCGTGAGGTCGGATCTGTTTCCCCTCATGTAAGAATCCACACCTGCGGAGGCTATCATCACGGCATTGTCAGTGCACATCTCGACAGGAGGGAGAAAGAGATCCCACTTCTCCTCCGCCGCAAGCTCCTCAAGCCTTCTGTGAAGGCCTGAGTTTGCAGCGACGCCGCCCGAGAGGGTCAGCTTTTTTATGCCTGTGATATCCATGGCCAGCTTTATCTTGCAGGTAAGGGAGTCAACGACCGCCTTTTGGAAGGAGGCGCATATATCCTCTTTTTTTATCGAAGTCCCGCTCTTCTCGGAATTTCTGATAATGTTTACGGCAGCCGTTTTGAGCCCGCTGAAGCTGAACTCTACTTTATCGGTGTTTGAGAGCGGCGTGGGAAGGGGGTAACTGTCGGGATCCCCTATGTATGAAAGTCTGTCTATCACCGGACCTCCGGGATATCCGAGCCCCATCATCTTGGCGATCTTGTCATAGGCCTCTCCCGCAGCGTCGTCTCTCGTGGAGCCGAGAAGCTCGTACTTGCCGAAATCTTTGACGCAGACTATTTCGGTGTGTCCGCCTGAGACTATGGTCGATATGAAGGGGGGTTTGAGCTTCCTGTTAGCGGCGACATTCGCGAATATATGTCCCTCGAGGTGGTTCACCCCTATTATCGGCACATCCCACGACTGTGAGAGCGCCTTGGCTGTCATCACGCCGACGAGGAGCGAACCCATCAGCCCGGGGCCCGCCGTGACGGCTATGAGGTCGATCTCCCCGGACGGATCATGTATGCCCGACGCTTCCAGGACCCTCTCAAGGAGGGGCATTATCATCTCCTGATGCATCCTGGACGCCAGTTCGGGCACGACCCCGCCGTATACGGAGTGAGATTTGATCTGGCTTGAAATGACTGAGAAGAGGACGTCGTTCCTTCCTCTCATCAGAGCTATCGCAGTGTCGTCGCAGCTCGTCTCGATGCCGAGTGTGATCATATCACGCTGTCTCTTCAGCATCCGCATCTGCCTCCGCAGGAGGAACAGCTCCCGCCGCCGCAGCTGCTGCATGATGCTTTCCTTTTGGGCTCACCCTCCAGGTGTATCAGTATCCTCGACCTGCACTTCGGGCATTTTTCGGCCGTATAGTCCGATTTGAAAACATTGCCGCACGAAGCGCATCTATACTTGTGCATTTATTTCGGTACCCTCCATTTTACGAGGTCGTCCCCGTAGCCCACCATGATCTCCTGACCCGGCCTTGCATACTCCTGCGGGACGACAAAGGCGAACTGCCATGTCGTACCGGCGTCGACCGTGCCGAAAGGATTCTTCCAGCTTGAGGAAATGACATCCTTTTTCGTAAGGTTATAGCCGCCTACGCTTATCTTCTTCTCTTCCACCGTCCAGGGCTTGTTTGCCTCAAGGTTGGCGATGAAGAGGACCTTCTTTTTCGTCTCTGGCGACCCGTAGTACTGGTTCAGGTCGTCGACCCACGGCGCAAGCCCCTGTTCGGCGGAGATAGCCTTCGAGAGCTTTGCGTCGAGGTAGATGAACTGTATCGTACCCCTTGATCCGAGGATGAGATCGCCGAATACCTCCCCCTCGACCCAGCAGTCTATCTGCCTTTCCTCCAGCAGTGCATTCAGATCCTTCTGTTCCGCCGCCTCTGCCTTGAACAGTGCAGGGGAGAGGACTATGCATAAAGTCAGCAGCAGGACCGGAAACAATAAATATTTTCTTTTCACTCTTACTCCCCCTTGATCGTCTGCAGATCTACGCAGATCAAAATCACAGCGTGTGCTCCTCAATGATAACATCAGACCCCGATTATTGGCCGAACTTTTTTGCCTGTCCCGGAAAGAGGATCTCAGATCCGTTCACTTCCTCCGCACAAAAAACGTACTCCGGGATCATTGTCTCTTTTTCAGCGCGTCCCTGATCCATCCCCACTCGGAGCAGCGCAGGAGTATCGTCGGGATGGAATAGAGGATGACTCCAGCAAGGACCATCACTGCCAGCCAGCCGGCCCTGATCAGGACCGATGCCGAAAGGGGGTATGGCATGACTGTTTTCAACATATTGAGGACAATGAACATAAATGCGGTCGAGAAGGATATCTTTGCGACCCACTTAAGGCCGAATACGCCGAGCGGTTCGCTCAGGTTCCTCGAAAGGGCCCACGCACCGTACAGGCTGGAGCATGTGAATGCAAGCGCCGTAGCGCCCGCAAGCCCCGCGTACATAAAAACCGGCATAAGCAGTACGCATGCGGTAAGGTTTACTGCCACGGTCACAGCGGTCACACCGACCGCCCCGCGCGGCATGCCTCTCGCGTACATAGCCCTCAGGATGACCGTACTGCTCGCCATCCCCGGAAGGCCCAGAGCGTATATGGCAAGCGCTGTCCCCGTGGCGTGCCAGGCCCATTCGGTAAAGGCCCCCCTGAAAAAAAGTATGTGGATCATCTCCTGCGAGAGAGCTATGAGGCCGACGGATACCGGCAGTATCACAAAAAGGTCGAATCTCAGGGCGTCCCTGATAAAATCCCTGAATCCCGCCCTGTCCGCGGGATCCTGGCGTGAAAGCATGGGAAGCACGGCCTGCGATATGGCTATGACAAAGAGTCCGAGAGGAAGCTGGAGCACCCTGTCGGCATATGTGAGGACGGAGATCGACCCTCCCGTAAGGAACGAACCGAACATCCTGCTGATGACGGGGTTCACCTGGTTCAGAGACAGTCCGGCCGCATACGGGAAGAAGAGGTACATCATCTTCTTCAGTTCTTCGTTTTTTCTTGTCGGAACGGAGGGCGTGAGAAGCATTCCCATCCTGCCGCACCAGTACCACTGCAGGGTCATGTGGCAGGCTCCTCCGATGAGGACTGCGGCGGAGAGGTTCCATATCGAGAGGTTTTTCATCGTTGCCAGGAGGAAGAGTATGTATGCGAGGTTGCTGACTGCAGGAGCGACTGCCGGGACGAAGAACGAGCCCATGCTGTTGAGCACTCCCATCGCGAGAGCTCCGACCGACACAAAGAGTAGGAACGGGAACATTATCCTCGTCAGGGATACCGCAAGCGCCCTCTCTTCGGCTGCGAATCCGGGGGCCATTATACCCACAAGCACCGGGGCGAAAATTATCCCGACCGTGACGACGAATGCCCCGCCGAGCATCAGGACCGAGATGGCCTGCTTCGCCAGGCTTTCTGCCGAATCTTTGCCTTTGCTTTCAAGCGTCCTTGAAAATACGGGCACAAAAGAAGCCGAGAGCGCACCCTCGGCCAGAAGCTGACGTGAAAGGTTCGCGATCGTGTATGCGACATAGAACGCGTCAAGCTGACGTGTCGCTCCGAAGAGGGCTGCTGTAAGCATCTCCCTCGCAAGCCCCAGTATCCTGCTTGCCAGGGTGCCGACCATCATCCTCATCGCATGTCTTACCATGCCCGGAAGGTTGTCGTTTCGGCTCATCTGAGCATATCAGCCTTTACCAGCAAAAATCCGCTCCGAGGTAGAATTTTCTCGCCTCCTCGTTCTTAGCGATATCCCCGGGCAGACCTTCAAGGAAGACCTTGCCCTGATGGATAAGGTATGCCCTGTCTGTTATCGAGAGAGTCTCCCTGACGTTGTGGTCGGTAAGGAGTATCCCGTACCCCTTCTCCTTCAGTTCCCTTATTATCGCCTGAAGGTCTGCGACAGCTATCGGGTCGATCCCGCTGAAAGGCTCGTCGAGCAGGATGAACGACGGATCGAGCGCCAGGCATCTGGCGATCTCGACACGGCGCCTCTCTCCCCCGGAAAGCGATATCCCGAGGATGTTTTCTATATGCTTGAGCCCGTAGCCCGTGAGCAGCTTTTCGATCTTCTCTTCGCGGACTTCCTTCTCCATGCCGGCCTCTTCGAGGACGAGCTCAAGGTTCTGCCGGACCGTCAGCTTCCTGAAGACGGAGGCCTCCTGGGGAAGATATCCAAGCCCGGTCCTTGCCCTCTCATACATCGGCAGGGCCGTGATATCCTTCTCTCCGTTGAAGACCCTTCCCGATTCGGGCATTATCCTGCCGATCATCATGTAAAAAGTGGTGCTTTTGCCGGCTCCGTTTGGTCCCAGAAGTCCGACGATCTCGCCCCTTTTTATGTCGATGGATACGTTGTCCACTACCCTTCGTCCGTTGAAGGATTTAACGAGGTGCTCCGCTTTGAGCACCTCAAATTTCGTTCTTTCAGATGGTGTCATTGACTATTCCCCGCTTTATCGCTTCTCTTCTTTACTTGTCCTTATTTTCGCCTGTGACGAAGGTGATCCTGGAATTGCCTTTGGCCTCGATGTCGTTGGTATCCTCATGGACAATGATGGTATCCGCGGAGACCGTCTTTCCGTCGCTCCTGACAGCCTTCGCGTTTCCGGAGACCACGAAGGTGGCCTTGGCTTTGGAGTATACTCCGTTGTCTCCCGTTACCCTGCTTTTGAGGCCTTCCTTGTCCACAAAGTCGATCACTACATTCCCTGTCGCGTTAAGCTCATTAATCTCTTCTTTTACGGTAGTACCCTCGACCGAGTCGGCGCTTACAGTGATCTTTTGCCTGATATCCTCATATCTGGTAACTTTTTTGCCCCAGAACCTGTCTTTGTGTCGCCCCGCCTCTTCGGCTATGAGGATATTGTTTTCTGTTTTGGCATTCACGTTTCCCTTTGCGGTGTAATTCTGGGTCCCAAGCTCCCACAGGATATAATCCGCGTCTATCTTTTCATTCGCGCCGCGCGTCAGGCGGACATTGCCGACAGCCTCGGCTATACCGTCGTTATCCGCGCTCTTTGTTCCCTTCCATTTCACCTTATCCGCAGTCAGATCTGTCTTTTCCGCAGGGAACGTTCCCTTAACGTTTCCCTCGAGCGTAAACTCCGAGGTCTCCATGCTGCCCTCTCCCCTGTCGCCCCAGAGCGTGGCTCCCTCTCTTTTTATTATTACATTGCCGACAGCCAAGATTTTTTTCGTGTTCACGTTGTACTTGATGGTGTCGGCAGACATCGTGCCCTCGGCCGGCTCGGCGCAGAAACCCGTCTGGGCTGCTAACAACAGTATAAGAAGTGCTGCCGGAAGCGATTTAAGGATATTTTTCATTACTGACATAGACAGACCTCATTCCCTGAAAATAGATCAATGCGATATCAATGGACATATAGGCATATTTTACAGCCTAAATCATCATTTGGCCTTAACGTTTTTGGTTTTGTTCCATATCGTAAGGAAAATGTCATGGAGAAAAACGAAGTAGTCCTGGTCTTTGACAGGAGGAGGCAGCGTCATCCTGTACTCGTATCCTGTCGCAACGGCCCTTATGATCTCCGGGGTCCAAGGATCCAGAAGTATGAGCCAGTTGCGTCTTTGGGCCTCATCCAGCGCGGCTTTGACAGCCGCCGTATCCCCCGCCTTCCACCTTTCCCAGACTGACGCGGGGGGCCTTACCGCACCGGTTATCGAGGAGCGTATCCATGTCCCCTCGGCCCCCGTTATGTCAAGCATCTTCGTGCTGCCAAGCAGATGCTTCCCGATATCTATGGTGCTCTCGATCTTCGACTGGAACTCGGCGAGCCGTCTCTGGTAGTATGTGTACCTGCCCTTATCCTCTTCAGCCATTATCCTCATCACGCTCTGGGCGATGAACGGCAGCATCGCGGGATCGAAGAAGGCGTTTATCAGCTGCTCCCTGGTCATTGGAACATCTTCGTAGAGCAGCCTGAGATCCTTGCTGTTTCTTTTTATCCTGAAATTTTCGGCGTCCCTCGCGTCTATAGCAATCACTATCTCTCCGGATCTCGGGGAAGCTGTCCTCACGACATTGCCGGAAGCATCCCAGTTGGAAAGATAGCGGACGTTTTTCGTGTCGCCGGATATGAAGGAGGCTATGAACCCCACCCAGGGCGAGGTCACGGCAAAATTGGCCGCACCCGCCTCGGCCGGTCGGAAGGATATGACCGCCAGTACGAGAATGGCCGGTATTATCTTATTGATCCTTGTGCGAAGCGGTACTCCGGCCATCAGCCCGGACGGCTCCCCGGCTTGACGAGCGGCAGTCCCTCTTTGCAGAGCGGACACTCCTTTTCTTCAAAGAGCGGGAAGCTCAGTTTCCAAAGAGAGACAAGATCCCATCCCTCACATACGCCCTCCGCGCGTCTGTCGATGATAGATCCCGAAGAGACCCAATCCGCGCCTCCGTCGGTAAGTATCCGGGCCGTCTCTCCTGAGGATTTGCCGGTGGTCACGACATCCTCCACGAGAGCAAAGCGTACTTTTCCCGGATGGGGGAAGCGTCTGAGCCTCATTTCCCCGTCCTGCCGTTCACAGAATATGAACGGGATCCCGAGGACCCTCGCCACCTCATGACCGATTATCAGTCCTCCGAGAGCGGGGGAAAGTATCACCTCCGGTTTTGACGGGGCCAGCCTCTCGGCCAGCTTTTCTCCGGCATAAGCCGCGAAACGGGGGAAACGGAGCATAAGCGCACACTGTATATAGTGTCCGCTGTGGAGACCTGAGGTCAGTTTGAAATGCCCCTCCAGGTGGGCTCCGCTCTCCTTCATCATCTCCATTATCCTTGCGGTAACGACATCACCGTCTCTGTTTGAGCGATCTGTATCCATCACCTTACCTCCGATATCTCTTCAAGCGTCTTTTTTACTTCGGCGATCGGGTCTTCCGCCTCAAGTATGGGCCGACCCACGACTATAAATGAAGCCCCCGCCGCGGCAGCTTCTTTTGCGGTCGCCACCCTTGTCTGATCATCCGCGGATGTTCTCGTTCTCCTGATCCCGGGGACCACCCTTGCAAGTTTTCCCGCCTTCCCTTTAAGGAGCGAAAGATCCAGAGGAGAACATACTATACCGTCAAGACCTGCCCTCTCCGCCGCGAGCGCCCTTGCCTCAAGCGAACGGTCCAGATCGGACCCCGGGTGTACCTCGCTCCACAGAGCCCCTCCGAGGCTCGTCAGCACAGTGATAGCGAACAGGTTCATACTGCTTCCGGTCTTGTCCCTCATGGCAACTGAACGTGCCATCATCTCATGGCCGCCGGATGTGTGTATCGTGAGAGCCCACAGCCCCATCTCAGACAGCGGTTCAACTGCGGATGCCACTGTATTTGGTATATCGTGGAGTTTCAGGTCAAGAAAAAGCCGGTATCCCCTGTTCACTATCTCCTTTATTAAAGGGGCTCCGCCCATCGCATATAGCCTCGGTCCTATCTTAACATAAGGTGTGGCCTTATCCAGTCTGTCAAGGAAATCCCTCGCCCTGTCCGGAGTCGGCAGATCCATCGCCACTATCAGTTCGCACATATCATTCTCCAACCCTTCGCCAACAGAATTATATCTTCAGCCGTATGCGGAAGCATCCGCAAAAAACCCCCATTGTCCGCACATTGAAAAGGGGGGCCTGTAAAGATGTCAAAATCCGGTCTTCCGATCTGACAAACTTTAAGATACCCCCGCATTTATGCTCCAGGATGCCGCTCTGCCGGGTCAGCTTCTACATTTCTTCGTTGACCTGCCAGATCTTCCTGCCCTCGACGAAAGTCATTACCGGCCAGCCGCTGAGTGCGATCCCTTCCCACGGACAGCACCTTGCTTTGCTGTACCATTCGCTGCAGTCCACTATCCTGGTCCTCTCCATATCGATGACCGTCAGGTCCGCAAATGCCCCCTCTTCGATCCTGCCGAGGGATTTCCATTTCTCTGGAAGCAGGGATGCCGGAGCGCTGGTCATTTTTTTCAGTATAAGCCCCATCGGGACATCGGGATAGTTCTTGTTTTTGGAATCTATGAGCACCGCCGCCGCGCATTCAAGGGACGCGATGCCGAAAGGAGCGTCCTGGAAGGGTTCGTCCTTCTCGTCCATGTGCCACGGCGCGTGGTCTGTGATTATGGCATCTATCGTATCGTCGAGCAGACCTTCCCAGAGCGCCGACTGATCCTCTTTGCTCCGAAGCGGCGGGTTGACTTTGTATCTTGAATTATAGCCGCTGTTGATGACCGCGTTCTCATTGAGCGTCAGATGGTGGAACGTCGTGTCGCAGGTTATGTCAAGGCCTTCTTTTTTCGCCTGCCTGATAAGCCCTGCCGCTCCGGCGCTGCTGAGGTGGGTGAAGTGTACCCTTCCCCCCGTCTCCCTCGCCAGTGCGATGCCTCTCGCTACGTCTATCTCCTCGGAAGCCGCCGGGATACCCTTGAGCCCGCTGAGCGCGCTGACCCTGCCCTCATGGACCTGGCCGCCTTTGAATAGGCTTATCTCCTCCGGATGCTCCATGATCCTCGGCAGGTCTTTGCCCGTGTACATCAGCGCAAGGCGGAATAGCGAACTTGTGGCTATCGGAGCCCCGTCGTCGGTGAAAAAGACAGCTCCGGCCTCCGCCATCTTGAGAAGTTCGGCCATCTCCTTACCTTCCCTGTTTTTGCTCACACATCCGGCGGGGAGTATCCTCGATGCGCCCGCCGCTTTCCCATGGCTGAGCACATACTCCACGAGGGAGGGTTCGGATATCGCGGGCTTTGTGTTGGGCATGGCCACAAGAGTGGTGAATCCTCCGGCGGCTCCGGCCCTTGCCCCGGATGCGATATCTTCGTTCCACTCCCCGCCCGGGTCTCTGAAGTGGGCGTGAAGATCCACGAAGCCGGGCGAGAGTATCTTCCCGTATCCTTCTATGACCTCAGCGTCCGGTGCGTCGAGCCCGTTTCCTACCGCCGATATCTTTTCTCCGTCGACCAGCAGTTCGTGTGCATCTATGAATTCCGTACCGTTGAAGATCTTAAAATCTTTGAACAATATTTTCCCCATTATCTTGCGCCCCCTCCGCAGAGATAGAGCAAGGCCATTCGTATTGCGACGCCTGACCGCACCTGCTCCAGTATCACGCTCTGATGTCCGTCCGCAACTTCGGAGGCTATTTCGACCCCTCTGTTGATCGGGCCGGGATGCATCGCAAGCGCTCCCGGTCTGGCATATTTCATAAGGTCGCTGTCAGCGCCCCACCAGCGGTGGTATTCGTCCACCGAGGGGAAGAGCCCGTCCTGCTGACGCTCTTTCTGTATCCTCAGGAGGTATACCATGTCTGCGTCCTGAACTGCCGCCTTTGGGTCTTTTTCGTACCTGCAGCCGAGAGCAGCGACCTCTCTGGGCATCATCGTGGGCGGACCGGAGATAACGACATCGCAGCCTATCGTTTTGAAGGCTATGATATCGCTCCTTGCCACGCGGCTGTGGAGGATATCTCCCACGAGCGCGATCTTCCTGCCCTCAAGGCTTCCCAGGTGCTTCCAGGCCGTGTAGAGATCAAGAAGGGCCTGCGTGGGGTGTGCATGCGTGCCGTCTCCTGCGTTCAGCACTATTGCCCTCTTCAGCTTCGATGCCAGGTACTGTGCCGCACCGACTGCCCCATGTCTCATCACTACGATATCCGCTCCCATCGCTTCAAGGGTCCAGGCCGTATCCCTCATCGTCTCGCCCTTCGCATGGCTCGAACCCGATACGGACCAGTTGACTACGTCTGCGGAAAGCATTTTTTCCGCAAGCTCAAAGGAGACCCTTGTCCTTGTCGAGTTCTCGAAGAAGAGAT
Source organism: Synergistaceae bacterium UBA1358 (assembly GCA_002306075.1). Classification (GTDB taxonomy): domain Bacteria; phylum Synergistota; class Synergistia; order Synergistales; family Synergistaceae; genus Caenicola. The sequence goes on along the minus strand of DBRW01000045.1, from coordinate 359 downwards.
TGACAGCCATCTTGCCCCTGAGGACTGGGACCTTTTTTATGGGCCTGTCCATCACGTTCTCCATATGGCGGGCCTGGTCGAGAAGGAAGTAGAGTTCCTCCTTCGTAAAACAGTCTACGTCGATCACATTCCTGTGACGCCAGACTATCTGTCCTATCTCACTGGGCATCGCGTTCACAGATGACCACCTCGTCCTTTTCGTCAAGCTCAGTCACCCTGACTTCGATGACTTCATTCTTTGATGTCGGCACGTTCTTGCCGCATATGTCCGCATGTATTGGAAGTTCCCTGTGTCCCCTGTCGATGATCACTGCAAGCTTGACAGACGAGGGACGCCCGAGGTCGACCAGGGCCTCCAG
>DBRW01000073.1 GCA_002306075.1 Synergistaceae bacterium UBA1358 | reverse complement strand
GTATACAATGTAGATTGGGTGTTAATGGGGCCTTTATCTCGAATTTGCCGGTGATTTTTTTACCATTGACCATGCAGCGGCAACAATAACAAAAAGGTATTTATCACAGCGACCGATCGTAACTATGACCGTCTATATCAACTTTGAAAAGGGCCAAAGACCCTCTTCGTACGGCAGGAGGCATGATAATGGCTGAGATGGCCGGAAGTGCGACAAGGGAGAGCAGACTGGACAGAGCTGCCGGGTGCCTTGCAGGACATTTCTGCGGCGATGCATTTGGCGCCCAGTTTGAATTCAAGGCACGGTACAGCATCATTCAGGCGGTAGGTCCAGGATACAGGATAATGGGTGACAGCTATGCCTGGCCTATTGCAAGGGGACAGATAACAGACGACTCTGAAATGGCTGTGGCACTGGCAGACAGCATAATCGAGACAGGACGGTACGATAGTGGAGCGGCTTTGAAACATTACAGAAAGTGGTTTGATTCAAAACCCTTTGACATAGGCATGACTACCTTCAGGGCTCTGGGAGGATACAGTACGCCAAGTGTGACCAGCCAGACGAACGGAGCCTTGATGAGGATCAGCCCCCTGGCTGTTTATCACGCGGGACAGATCAAAGAAGGCGAAGAGCCCGACCTCACAGCGCTTCTTGCAGATGCGGCCCTTGATGCCGGACTTACCCACCCAAACAGCACCTGCACCGCATCCAACATCGTCTTTGTCCAGGCATTGGCTCTTGCCATCCTTGGGCATGAGAAGGATGAGATATACGGAAGCATCTGCGCGACAGCGGAGACCCTGGGGGACGATGTCCTTACAGGATCGCTCCTTGAAGCGAAGGATGGCAGAGAGCCCGAAGACATGCCGGGTAAAAGTGGATGGGTGATCCTGTCTCTGAAGAATGCAGTCTACAGGCTCATGCACTGCGAAACACCGGAACAGGCTATATGCGAAACTGCATATATGGGCGGTGATACGGATACGAATTGTGCCGTAGCAGGAGCCCTTGCCGGAGCATATTTCGGGTATGACATGATCCCGAAGGACTGGGTCAGAACAGTGCAGGAATGCGACACCTCAAAAGGCAATTTTCCCCGCACTTATCAGGATTCGATAAGAGAGATCCGCGAACTGGCAGTTAAACTGTACACGCTTGGCGACGTTGGACAGCATTGACGGCCAGATCCTGCGTCAGTAATTGGGAAGGAACAAGGAAAGGTTATTTGATCTCTTCAAGTATGGTTTCAATAAAAATATTTGAGATCAGGGGGTCGAACTGGGTCCCTGCATTTTGCCTTATCTCTTCGAGCGCCTGCTCTTTGGACATTGCTTTCCGGTAGACCCTGTCCTCCGTCATCGCGTCATACGCGTCTGCGACTGCAAGTATCCGTGAAAGCAGAGGGATGTCATTCCCTTTGAGTCCTTTGGGATATCCGGTACCGTCCCACCTCTCGTGATGAGTCAGGATGTAGTCGGCTATCCTTGCCAGCTTGTGAGAAGCCCTGGCGATCCTGTACCCTATCTCGGGGTGTCTCTTCATTATGACCCATTCCTCTTCGGTCAGTTTGCCCGGTTTATTCAATATTTTGTCGTCTATGCCTATCTTGCCGATGTCGTGCAGCATTCCAAGCAGCTGCAGTTCGCCCAGGTCTTTTTCCATAAGATTGAGCATCCTCCCGACTCTTGTGGAGAGTTCGGCAAGGCGTTCAGCGTGTTTCTCGGTCTCCTGCGACTTTTCGTATACCGTAGTCATTATTGAGTTGATTATGTCGCTGTATGAGCTTTGCTGAGAGAAGAGCTTCCTGTTCCTCATATATTCGTCGGCAGTCTTGAGCGCTTCTTCTGTAAGCTCAAGTTCATCTGATATCGTTGCATACCCCATAGAGATGTTTATCTCGGGAGACTTGCCGCCGTTGTTTTCGTTGAAGCTGACGCATGCGTTTTTGATGCTGTCGAGAAGTTCGTGTGCCTCGGTATTGTCTGTCAAGGGCATAATAATACCGAACTCGTCCCCGCCTGTCCTCGCTATTATGTCTTTATCCCGGCAGCAGTTCCTTATTATCCTTGCAGATTTAATGATGACCAGGTCTCCCTCATTCTGTCCGAAGGCCTCATTTATGAGGTGAAGGCCGTTTATGTCGGCGACCAGTACAGAGAGGGGCAGATTTTCCTCCCTCTTCAGCTCCGACAGTTTTTTCTCGAAATATTGTCTGTTGTATAGACCTGTCAGATGGTCATGCTCATTTATGTAGCGGATCTCTTCCTCTTTTTTCTTGAGATTTGTGATGTCAATGATGATACCTTCGATCGCTTCCACGGTCCCATCGCCTCTGTAGACTCCCTGCCCGGTCTCAAGTACCCATTTGTCCTCACCTGAGGCAGTGGTGATGGCGTATTCGCTTTTGAAAGTCGCATGTCCGGCAAGCACACGTTCCCATTCAAGCCAGAGAGTTCCCCTGTATTCTTCCTTGATAAGGTCATTGAATGTCAGAGTCTTGTTCATGATCAGATCTTCCGGTCTGTAGCCTGTCAGTTCACAGCATCCGTCTGAAACGAAGAGCATCGTCCAATCACTGTCAAAGAGGCATCTGTAAGCCATTCCGGGAAGGTTCGCGAGAAGTACCGATTTGCTCCTCTCGCTTTCCTCAAGAGCCTCTTTTGCACGCTTCTTCTCGTCGATATCCTGTATTATCCACATGTGCAGCCTGTTTTCCTCAGTCGTTTCGACCAGGGATGCCACTTTAAGATCGATCCATGAATACGTGCCGTCCGCTTTTAATATCCTCTTTTCAAGGGAGTACTCGTCAGTCTCTCCTCTGTTGAATTTCTCGTATTTTTCAATGTTAAGCGGGAGATCATCGGGATGCGTTATCTTTTCCCAGTCGATATTTTTCAATTGCTCCTTCGTCCATCCCGTTATCTTTTCGAATGTCGGGTTTATCACAGAGAAATTTCCGAACGCGTTTCCTGCCGCTATGCCTACCGGTATCCTCTGGAAGACGTTGTCGATCAGGATCTCGCTCTCCTCGAGCTTTTCCCCGATCTTTCTGATGCTGAAATTTTTCAGGATTATGATGTATCCGGCGAGCATAAGTATAAAGAGGGCAGCCACTGTCATGATCAGGCCCAATACGCCGCTGACAGCCTCCGCACGCAGAGCCTCTGTGTAATAGTTGATCCCTATGACCGCGGAGATTTCTCCGTCTTTTTCACCTTTTATGGGAGCATATACGCTTGTGATGTCACCGTGGCTGAAGGTCGAATTTTCTGGACTGACTGTCTTTCCGCTGAAAAGAGACATTATGATGCCGTCCATTTCAGTCGGCCAGGCCGTTTCTTCTTTGTCAGGGCTTTCTCCGTCCGATGTACCGACCAGGCATACGGGGCGGCCCTCTCTCAGGACAAAGATATTGACTGAAGATATCTGTGATACAGCCTCTTTGATCTTTGAAAGGCGGCTTTTTAAAAAGAGGCAGTCGTTATCGGGAGGGTCAGCAGTTTTGCTGCTTAGTATGGAGGAGATCAGGGCGGGAGATATCATAGTCCCTGTCGATTCTGCCAGGATGTGGGCATAACCATACTCCCTGGCGATGTATTGCTTCCAGGTGCTGTAGATGTGGTTTGCCGCAAAGATAATAAATATCAGTGAAGCAGCCATAAAAAATCTATTCAAAGACCTGTTGTCAAAGCAAAAATGACCCGCAGGAGATTTGACCATAAATGCGATCACCTAAAATAAATATTTCAGCGTGGTGAAATATTAGAAATATTAGTGGATTATATAACAAAAATCGATATGTGAATAGTAGATCAATCTGCGGGAAATACTTTGCTGCGCTGTTTGCGGCTGTACATATCTTTGTCTGCCCAGTTGAGCGCATCCTCCAGCGAAGTTTCGGTGTCGTATACAGTTGATTGTCCTATAGATATGGAAATCAAGGAGGGCCTCCCTCCAGGATCGTGATTTGCGAAGGTTTTATTGATCCTTTCCACAATTCTGAGAGCCTCGTCCTTTCCTGCTCCGGGAAGTATGACCGCAAACTCGTCGCCGCCTACTCTGGCGATGAAATCATCTTTTCTTAGCGAAGATTTGATCAGTTCCGCTGCAATCTTGAGTGCTTCATCTCCCTTTGCGTGTCCGTACCTGTCGTTGATCGCCTTCAGACTGTCCATGTCGCAGACAAGTACAGATACCGGCCTCTGTCCTTTGCTCTGGATCCTTTTCAATGTGGCGTCGAAATAGGCTTTGTTTGGAACGCCGGTAAGATGGTCATACAGGCCAAGCTGCCTGAGTTTCATTTCGTTTTCAATATTCTTGTCTATGTTTCTTGCATTGCATATAAGAAAGGCTCTGCCGTTTTCGTCTGATGTCTTTGATATGGTCACGCCGTACCAGTGCACAGTCCCGTCACGGTGCTCCATTCTGAAAGTCCAGTATGTTCTTTTGTCGTCAGAAAGCGAGGACATGAACGGATCTGTTGTTGCTTTTGCGGCATCTTTGGGCAGGAAGAAATCTGACGCTTTTTTCCCGATTAAGTCATCCGCCTTGAAACCGCAGATCTTTTCGCAGTTGGGCGAGATGTATGTTATCTCTCCTTTGTAGTCAACGGTGAGGATCATGTCTGCGGAATTTTCAAGGTATGTCCTTAGTTTTTTCTCGCTCAGCCTGAGTTTTTCTTCCATTTCTTTTTTTGCGCTGATATCCTGAGTGATGCACATTATCACATCGTTTCCGTCACCAAAGACATCTGCGCCGGATGCGGAGACGGTGGCATGATATGTAGTGCCGTCTTTTCTTTTGTGAATAGTGTCGAAAGTATAACTGATCTCCGAAAGGTCGGCGAATCCCTGCCTTATGGCTTTTTCATCATAAACATATTCCCAGTCCCATGAATGGAGTTTAGTTATCTCTTCCTGCGAGTATCCGATCATTTCACAAAAACGATCGTTGGATTCTATCACTTTGTGATTTTGATCTATTATTACGATCCCGAGGTTTGCTTTATCCACCAGACTGCATATCAGTTTATAACGTCTGTTGAGCTCGTCTTCTCTCTTTCTGAAATCAGTTATGTCAACGAAAATGGCATACACACCGATTATTTTATCGTTGTCCTTGATCGGCCCCAGTTTTGTCTGGAGAATGCAGAAGTCATTCCCCTGCAAAGAGTTCAGAGTGATTTCCTTCATCAGGATATTGTCTTCCAGGACAGACAAAAAACTTTTTCTGTCGTCCTCGTCACGGATAAGGTCAAAAATATTCCCGATGTCCGCTGAGGACAAACAGTACTTTGTTATCTCAGTGAATGGTTTGTTTGATTTTATGATATTCATTCCTTTGTCGAGAAAGACTACGGCATCCTGAGTGAAATTGAACAATGAGTCGTAGACCGCACGTACAAAGGTGTTATCTTGATCCGGTAATTTTTTTTTCAGATCCATAAGGCAGGATCCCCCTCGAAAATGCTGTGCTTGATACCAATGCGTAAGCTACAGCAACGGAGGGACAGCGTCAACAGTAATTGATGAACAATATAAACAAAAAAAAGAACTTATAAATAATAATTGACATTGATCAGATCGTTTCGATAGCAAAAATAAAAATAGCTTTTATAGTTAAATATTTTGGAGGACCCGTTGCGTAGCTTTAAAGCCTTTTTATGCATCATACGAAAATAGCTTTGCTTCTGCTGATCTCATAAAATCATCATAAAATTCACACATCTGGATCATAAAATAATGCAAGAGAATGGGATCCTTCTGGTCGGATGCATGTCTTGCCGTTTGTTCGATACATGCATGGCAGTGAAGCAAAGGAGTGTTTGACGATGAGATCAAAAATAATTTCGATAGCGTTGCTGGTATGTCTGTCTGCTGTTCCGGCTGCACAGGCTGCCCCTCATCACGGACCCAAACCGGGACATTTCCCCGGCCCGCCCCCACAGGCTGCCCCTCACCCCGGGCCGAAACCGGGACATTTCCCCGGTCCGCCGCCCCAGCCCCCAAGGCCGATCTACAGACCATATCCCAGGCCTTACTATGCCCCATGGCGTTATCCCTATCCCGTATACAGGAATTACAGATATTACCGCAGCAATGACATATGGGTAAGCTTAGGGGCCGGTTTGCTCCTCGGCAGCATTATCTCAAGCGCGAACAGGGCCCCGCAGTATTCGCCGCCCGTGACCGGGACTGATCGCGGCAGTGGAAGTTACTCCTATTCCGGCAGCTACGACCGCGAATACGATATCAGCCTGATCAGGTCCAGTGCAGGTGAGAAGGCAAAGGCTGAGGCAAGCAGGGCCGCGAAGATGGCATCGGAGTATGGTCCGGCTCAGGCAGCCGCCCTTCTGGCAAAGTCATGGGAAGGCGAAGGAAGAAAAACTGCCCTTGATACATCTGCAGGGCTGCCGGTCCTTAAGGTCACAGGCTTCTATGACGGCAGCCGGATCACATATACATTCCTGCCCGACAACAGGAAGGTGTATGTCAGGATATCGCTGCCCGACTATTCGATATCTGTCGAAGAGGGCGATTACTATACAAGGGCAGCGGATCAGCCTGTGTCGGCGCAGCCTGCCGAGGCGATCCGCCGGGTACCTGCGCTTCCTGTTTACACCAATGCCTCCATGGCTGTGCAGCAGCAGGACGGAACGCTGCTGTCGGCAGGTTTTGGACTGAACAGATCTGCACGAAATCCATCCGGATATCTTATCATAGGAGAAGTAGCAAAAGGTACGGCAGCATACTATGCAGGGGTCAGGCCAGGCGATGTATTGCTCTCTGTGGATGTCTACGAGACCAGGAACTTCGATGCAGCATGGTTTGACAATTACATCTCGGAGAAACATAGATCACGGTCATTGATAACCCTTTCCATATCACGAAATGGAGCGGAGAAAAAGTTGGATATCCAGCTTTAAATCTCATTTTTTGGAGAGGATCCCCTTCCGTGATCGAATGAGGGAGCCGAAAAGTATGTGGGAGGCACGATGGTGCCTCCCGCTTTTTATTTTGATGTCGGGTCATATAAAATGCCAAAGTGGGGGAAATATGGTATCCTAAAAAGCAGGCAGTGTATCGTTGAATGCTGTCGGAAATCATGTGGGACATGAGTGTATTAAAAGGATATTTGGGGTCTGGCCGTATTCATTGGCTTCTCCCTCTTGAGAACAGGAGAATAATGATGCTGTATGACGAAGCGAAAAGGATCGATGAAGAGATCAGGGAACTGTGCAGGGATTCAAAACATCCGTCAAGGACTATGTCAAAAGAAGTGATGAGAGCCCTGAATTCGGAACTTGAAAAGATCAGAAAAAGGTCCAAAGGCGGGGGTGGCGGCAGGTCCTTCGGGCCTATGGATCAGACACAGATCTTTAACATGGAAAAGCTGAAAAGTTTTGATGTCCCTCCCAAGTATGAGAAGCAGATACTCAAGGCGCTGGAAAAGGCCAAAGAGTACGCAGGCATAGAAGAATGACAACAACGGGCCTCCCTGACCGGGGCCCGTTGTCATCAACTTGCAGTGGGTTAGCGCAAAAGGTTACTTCATGTGTATTATAAAAGTCCTGTACATGATGTAGACATATGCGGCAAGAAAAGCAACCCACAGGAAAAGCGTGTGTTCGATGAAAAAGTTGTAGAAATATGTCCCTATCAATATGCCAAAAAAGAGGACCGCTGCCTTAAGGAAGAAGTAGTCCCAGAAGGTGTATCTGTTCGCAGCCTTTACCATTTGGTCTATAAGATCAAACATCGGTATCCCTCCCTGTCCTTTGATCCATTGAAGCATCTCATATCTCATCAAATCGGAGGTTTATTATCGGATACTTCTTCCATTCCCTGTAATCGAAATGCCACCATTCGTTGTGAAATACCTTGAATCCCTCTCCTTCCATCACGATGCGAAGTATCTCCCTCAGTTCCCGCTGTTCTGAAGTTCCGCCGGGGTAGTAGGGATAAGCACGGATCGAGAACTCGTCATACCCGCTCCCCATATCAAGGATCTTTCCGGTCTTAAGGTCGTAAAGTCCCACATCTACGGCTCCGCCGCGGTTATGTCTCGATCCCTGGGACGGGTCGGCGACAAAATCCTTCTGATGGTCTGGGGTAGCGTCGTAGAACATCTTTGTGACGTACCACGGACGGTATGCGTCGTGGACGATGAGCCCGAAACCATATGCCGAAAGTTTGCTGCTGGCCCTTACCAAAGCTGCAGCGGCCTCTCTCTGGAGGAACGCCCTGGGCTGATCGTAGAGCCTGATCCCCATGAAGTTGTTGGTAGTCGCATAACGAATGTCCAGCCTTATCGTCGGATCCAATTTTATTATCTCAACAAGGTCAGGCTTAATAAATTGGCCCTGTTCCGCCGGGGGCGAGGCTGCAAGCGCCCGTTTTCTCAGCTCATCTTCCCCCATTAGCGGTTTTATTTTAAATGTCGTTCCCATTTCAACGTCGAAGAACTTTCTTTTGAACTTCCTGTTCCCAATTGTCAGGATCGATCCTTTGCCCTGCGCATCCGTGGTGAAGACGGCCTTGATCTGTTCATTTTTCAAGGGAGTCCGGCACAGGAGAAGATAGTTGTTTCCTCCCGTGTGGATGAGCGGGAAACTCGTAAAGGTCTCAAACATTTTTTCCTCTTTGTTCTCAGTGTTGCAGAGGATCTCCAGTATGCCCCTGTTTTCCCTCACCATGACCGTCTCATGGGCTGAAACGTAGACCCCGAGTAGCGCTTCGCCCTGTTTTATGGCTGCGTGAGAGAACGGGGGGACGACCAGGATGACAAGAGAAGCCAGCGTCAGGATAAAGCTCACAATGGTCCGCGATCTGAATTTATGCATCTTACTATCCTCCATTCATGACCTTAGGATGCATTATATTTTAATCTTTTGGATAGCTATTTACATCAGTGAAATGACATTCTTAAATGACATTCTTAGATGTCAGGGAATTATATGAGAAGTTTTTGCATAGAATACTATTTAAGGTATTTCACTTAATGATAGAATATCCGAATATATTCACCTCCGAGAGGATTGATATTGGAATGTACTCTTTTTACGGCGCGAAGAGAGGGCGATTTATTCTCCTTTTATTGTTTTTAGCATTTTTAGCTGCAGCGACTTTTGTAGGTCCCTCCATATCTGAGGCACAGGAACGTATAGAACAAAAGATAGGCAAACTGCTTGTAAAGGAATTCGATCCTGAAAGACTCACCGTCCAGGCGACAGAAGGAGGGAGCTTCCTGTACGCGAAGGCGACCGGAATAGTCATAAAGGGAGTAAGGATCGAGAGCGTCTCCCTCTACGCAATGATGAAAGAACCCCCCAACGATATAAATGAAAACGATGAGGACCATAAATACAAACTTGCAGACCTCATTCACTATTCAAGGGGGGAAGTTGTCCTTTTGGAAAAAGATTTTACCGACTACACGAGCAAGGAGATCGA